>JAIKZF010000041.1 GCA_024682455.1 Ruminiclostridium sp.
TCGGCGCTCCAATGGTATTGCCCAGCACCGAGATGCTGGCCAGCGTCCTCAGCTGGGATTCAATCCCCGCTTTGTTATTGTTGAACCACCAGGCCGCTCCCTTGCGCCATTTGCGCATGACATCGGCGGTCATTTCTGGGAACGGGTTCCCGTGGAGCTGCATATACAGCTTCATGAGCCCGTCAAGGTCATTTTCGTTTATCTCTCGTATCATAAAAAATCCGTTCAAACAACGCCGCGTATGCAGTACAGACCGCTCTGTCCGATATGTCCGTAATAAAAAGCGGCATACGGTTTGGGAGCGGCGGCTCGCTTCAATTGTATCTTACAGCAGAATATAACGGCTGCGAGGCAGATGACCCGTCAATGGCAGAAAGTACCATACGGTTTGGGGGCAGCGGCTCGCTTCAATCGAACTTTACAGCAGAATATAACGGCTGCGAGGCAGATGACCCGCCCGCCGCAGAAAGTATCATACGGATCGGGGGCAGCGGCTCGCTTCAATCGAACTTTACAGCAGAATATAACGGCTGCGAGGCAGATGACCCGCCCACCGCAGTAAGTATCATACGGATCGGGGGCGGCGGCTCACCGCTATTTTCTCCATGTCTTGGGGGAGAACAGGAGAAGCATGGGGAAGAGCTCAAGCCTTCCGGCAAGCATATCGAATATCAGTATTATCTTGGTCGGCTCGGAGAACACGCTGTAATTCGAGGCGGGACCCGCAAGCTCCAGACCCGGCCCGACGTTGTTTATCGCCGCAGCCACAGCCGTGAAGTTCGTGATAAGATCGTAGTTGTCGAAGGACAGCACCAGCATGGAAATTGCGAACACAAGCACATAGCACACCATGTACACATTGACCGAGCGCACGACGTCGTGCTCGATCATGCGGCCGTCTATCTTTATCTTCTTGACCTGCTTAGGGTGAACGAGTATGTCCAGCTCCTTCTTGATGCCCTTGAAAAGTATCAGGAAGCGGGACACCTTGATGCCGCCGCCCGTGCTGCCCGCGCAGCTCCCGACGAACATAAGCATGACGATTATCGAGCGCGAGAGCTCCGGCCACAGATTGAAGTCCTCGGTGCTGAAGCCCGTGGTCGATATCACCGCCGCCACCGTGAAAGCCGAATGCCGCACAGACTCGCCCGTGTCGGCGTATATTCCGCTGATGTTTACGGCGATTATGGCAATGGACGAGGCTACGATGATGAGGAATACTATGACCTCGGTGGTGAAAGCCTCACGGAGCTTGAATTTACCGAGGAAGAAGTATGTATTGAAGTTTATGCCGAACATCAGCATAAAAACGGTCACAACTATCTGAATTGCGGGAGAATAGCCTCCCATGCTGTCGTTGCGGACTCCGAAGCCTCCCGTGCCCGCTGTGGAGACCGCGGTGTTTATCGCCTCGAACGGGTCCATCCCGCATATCAGCAGGGCTATGAACTCCGCCAGAGTCAGTCCCAGATATATCGAATAGAGCAGCAGAGCCGTCGTGCGGACGTGGGGGACGAGCTTGCTGACCGAGGGACCCGGGGACTCCGCCTTCATGATGTGCATATTCTGACCGCCGGACAGCGGCAGGAACGCCATGATGAATACCAGCACACCCATGCCGCCTATCCAGTGAGTGAAGCTTCGCCACATCAGTATGGATTTCGGCAGGCTCTCGACCTCGGGGAACACGGTGGCTCCCATTGTGGTGAAGCCCGACGCCGCCTCAAACAGCGAATCCACGAAGGACGGTATCACGCCGGAGATGAAGTACGGCAGAGAGCCGAACAGAGAGAGCACTATCCAGCTCAGCGCGACGATGACAAAGCCCTCGCGCGAGTACAGCGTGGTATTCGCGGGCTTTTTCCTTGTTATGAGAACGCCAGCGCCGAGGCAGAACGCCGCCGTGCCGAGGAACACAAAGAACTCGGGCTCCCAGAATATCACAGCCGTTATCAGCGGCACCGCGAGGAAAATACTCTCGAATATCAGCAGCCAGCCGAGAATATTTCCGATCATTCTATAATTCATATTGCTTAATTGCTCCGTTTGTTATCCCGTTCAGGTTATTTTTCAAGTATATCGGTGATGTCGTGCAGCGGGAAGGACGACACGATCACCACGCCGTCGCCGACCTGTATGCAGTCGCCGCCGCGCGGGATTATCACCTTTCTGTCGCGCCATATCGACGCTACGAGCACGTCGGGCTTCAGTCTGAGCTCCATGAGCGGCTTGCCGACTATGGGGGAGTTTTCGCGTATTATGAATTCCGACGCGTCGATCTTGCCCTTGATTATGTTGTAGAGCGTTTCCACGTTGCTGCCGATGGTGTTCTTCATCGCGCGGACATAGCGGACTATGCTCTCGGAGGTGATGTTCTTCGGATAAATGACCGTATCCAGCTCAAGGTGCCGGATAACGTCGTCGAAGTCGATGCGGTTCACCTTTGTGACCAGCTTGCCGGGGTTCAGAGACTTTGCGAACAGCGAGAGCAGGATATTCTCCTCGTCGAGGTTCGTCAGCGCGACAAAAGCTCCCACCTTGTCTATGCCCTCCTCCAGCAGTACATCCTGATCCACCGCGTCGCCGTTTATTATCGTGGCGTATTCGAGGGACTCCGAAAGCTCTTCGCACCGGGCGAGATCCTTCTCGATGACCTTTATGCTTATGCCGGAGCGGTTGAGTATCTCACAGAGGTAGTGCGTGATGTCACCGCCTCCGACGATCATAACGTCCTTGACGGAATTCATCTTATAATGTATCTGCTTGAAGAAGTTGTTGGCATTCTTCGGCGAGGCGATTATGGAGATTATGTCCTTGTCGAGGAAGCGGAACTCACCGTTTGCTATGTAGGCGTTGCTGCCGCGCTCGACGGTGCATACCAGAACGTCGCAGTGCAGCTTCGTCGATATCTCCTTTACCGCGAGACCCGCCAGAGGGCTGTCCTCGGGGAGCTTGAACTTAAGCAGCTCGACTCTGCCCTTTGCAAAGGTGTCGATCTTTATCGCCGACGGGAAGCGCAGCACGCGCGCGATCTCGGCGGCGGCGGCCTGCTCGGGGTTTATGACCATTGCGAGGCCGAGCTCCTCCTTGAGGTACGGAGCCTCGCTGCTGTACTGGGGGCTTCTGACGCGGGCTATGGTGTGGCAGTTACCGGCTTTCTTCGCGATAAGGCAGCAGAGCAGGTTCAGCTCGTCCGAGCCCGTCACCGCTATCAGCATATCGGCGTTTTTGATGCCCGCCTCCTGCTGCGTCAGGTGAGTGGCGCCGTTCCCGACCACTCCCAGCACGTCATAGCGCGCCGCGGTCTCGTTGACCTTTGACGCGAGTATGTCTATGA
This sequence comes from Ruminiclostridium sp., assembly GCA_024682455.1. Lineage (GTDB taxonomy): Bacteria > Bacillota > Clostridia > Oscillospirales > Ruminococcaceae > Ruminiclostridium_E. The sequence continues at coordinate 3,338 of JAIKZF010000041.1, forward strand.
CGGTTATGTCGTTTCCTTCTTCATTGAGCTGTTCCGCAAGCGCCTGACCGACCTTGCCGCAGCCTACTATAATAATATTCATTGCAGGTTCTCCGTTTTGCTCATAACTTTATTATATATAATACTCTTTTTTATATGATTTGTCAAGAACAAAAGCCGACGCACCCGAAAGTGCGCCGGAAGTTTGTTATCTGTTATCTGATCTCGGTCCCCTGATAGTAGAACTTAAGTATCTGCTCATAATCGTAGCCGTAGTATGTCGCGAGAATATTTGCTCCGTGCTGGCTCAGTCCCACGCAGTGCCCGTAGCCGTAGGTGGTTATCGTGAACCTGTCGGTCGAGGGGTCATATTCTATATCGAAGCACGCCGAGCGGATATCGAAGTCCATTATGGTCTCACGGAATACGCGTCCCGTTATGCGCACCTCGCGGGTGCCGTTGTTGAAGGTCTGATAGCCGCCTATGGTCATCTGACCGACGTAAACTCCGTCAACGTAGGAATCTATCTTTATCCATTCCGACGGGTCGCCCGTGAGCACGATGCCGGTCGCCTTCTTCACGTAGTTCTTTATCTCTTCGGAGCTGAATGTGGGCTTTCTGCCGTAGTTTATGTCGTATTCCTTGTCAATGAAGCCCGTGTCTATGCTTTGCAGATAGGGGTAATCGACGCCCCAGACGGTCTTGGACGAAGCCGTCCTGCCCGCCGTGGACGCGGTATAGACCGCCTGAATGAGCTGTCCGTTGTAGTAGATCGCTTTTCCTATGACCTGCTTTACGAGGTTTATGATCTTCTCGCTGGGCGTGCGTCTTGCGATATAGGCGCGCTCGTTGTTTATCGAGTACATCTTTATATAGGTGTACGCCGCGATAGCCTGAGCCTTTATCGCCTCCTCGTGGAAGCCGTCGCCTATCTCCGCCATTACGGCGGTCGCGACGATATTCACCGCGGTATCGGTCATTATCACGCCGCCCGCGTTCACGGTGAAGGTCTCATTGTCCGTGTACGTGTTCACCTCGGGAGGCGCGGCGGTAGTTTCGGCTGCCGCAGTGGTCGTCGTGGTCTCCGGGAAGTCGTCCGGGTCGTCGAGCTCCTCGGGTTCGGTGATCTCCTCGGTGGTCGTTATGTAGGTCACGTCCTGCTCGTCGGTGAAGTCCTCGATGTCCGTGTCGTCCTCGGCAGGCTCCGTGACCTCCTCATCCTCGGGCTCTTCCTCGGTCGGGACGGGGTCTGCGGCGGTAGGAGCCGCTGTGGTGACTGCGGGAGGCTCGGTGGTGGTATCGGCTGTCGTCGTTGTGGTAGTATCGGCAGCCGTAGCCGGTGCTGAGGTAGTCGCGGGCGGCAGGGTGAAATCGAGATCGTCGCTTGAGAACACGAAATCCGCTGGAGCCGTTGTCTCGGCGGCAGTGGTAGTCGCAGCGTCCTCCGGCAGTATCAGCAGAGCCGTTTCCGTGCGGGAATAATCCGCGAGCCCCGGCTTTCGCGCGTTCACGACGTTGAGGTCGGTGGCGTAGGTATACACCGCTCTGCCGGACTCGTCAACGCCGGTGGTGACAGCGGGAGCCGCCATGCGCAGGGGAGCTGTCGCCGCGGCGGTCGCGGCCTCGATGTTGGAATCTATGCTGTCAACGGTCTGCATTATCCCGAAAAGGAACACATACAGGCTTATTATCGCGAGAGATATGATTATCTTCACTAACGAGCCCTTTTCCACGCGGTCACCCCCTTACGCCGTCATTTTCCGGTCAGCCCTCAAAGTCCTTTATGTAGCTCGTATCCCATTTTCTGCCTGCCCATTCGGTGGCGTAGTTCTTGTAGTACGCGTCGAACATCTTGCGCTTGACGTTTCCGTCGGCGTCGAAGCCCGTGTTGTCGATGAATTTCGACGTGTCGAGCGTCGGATCCTCGCCGTCGCGTATCTTCCTGCCCATTACGACCAGCCTCATGTCGTTGAACATCGAGAAATCGCAGGTCGAGAGGGTTATGAGCTCGTCGCCGTATTCGAGGTCTATGCCCGTGTAGAAGTAGCTGCGGTCGAGACACTCGGCAACATAATTGTCAAATTCGCTCTTTGTGCGGAAATACACGGTGTTCCAGTAGTCGAACACTTCTCCGTGCTGCTCGTTGGTATTCGTGAGGAATATCGAGAATATGAAGTACTTGTTGCGGTCATAGAGCGTATCGAACTCTATGACGTAGTTTTTCTGAAGGAACTCCATGCCCTCCTTGCGAAAATGCGAGAGAGGCTGGAAATAGTTGTTGGTTATGAGGTTGTGCCCGTACAGAAGAATGTTTCCGGGTCTTTCCGTCGCGGTTATCTTCCCCTGATAGTCGGCGAAGATCGTGCCGTTGTCGTTGGGACCCTTCTCGAATGTGTGGTGGAGATAGAATTCGTTGTTGTCGGTCTGCACCACGGGCATCTGGATATACGGGTACATCTCTATCCAGCCGACGAAGTCGCTGTTCTGCTCATAGAACGGCAGATACTCCGCGAGCACCTCGACCTGCTTCTGCGATATTTCCGAGGGGCTGTCGTCGTCGTCTCTGTCCGTCATCAGCACGGTTATGCGGTCGTCGGTGGGGTTGCTCTTCTTCTGTTCCACATAGCTCTGGACCTCACGGGTGTTCTGCTGGTCGCGGAACACGTAGAAGTTCAGCATGATAAAGCCCGCTGCGAACAGCACTATCGTGGAAACAAGGAGCACTATCTTGCGCGCCGCCTCGCCCGCCGTATCTCCCCGCCACGGCAGTATGCCGCTGAAAAAGGTCTCCGCGGGGCCCATTTTCTTGCGGCGCCTGGGTTTGCGCCG
>JAIKZF010000059.1 GCA_024682455.1 Ruminiclostridium sp.
CATATTGTCGATTATATCCTCGTACATCGAGGTATAAATGACTATCTTGCCTGAAACGGACGTGTTGACCTCGCCGCTGCCGCCTTCACCGGCAGGCGCGGTCTCCTGCTTTCCGCAGCCCGAAGCAGTCAGAGCCATGCACGTGGCCGCGAATAACGCTGTTATCTTTTTTTTCATTTTAACTTATCCTTTCTCTGAAAATATTGAACATTATAGCACATCCCGCGGAAAAAGTCAACCTCCCGGCAGAAGTTCCCCCGGCAGGGACGCCGGGCGCACCGTCTGCCACAGCTTCCGCTTACAGACTGCCTAATGTACCTTTTTCATTATTATCCGCCCTCGGCGGGGCGTTTCTTATCTGCTCTGATGTGTCCGCGTGTAACGGGTCTTATTCCACCGTCACGCTTTTCGCGAGATTTCTCGGCTTGTCAACGTCCAGTCCCCTCGCCACGGAGATGTAATAACCGAGGAGCTGCAGCGGCACTACCGCGAGGCTTGCCGCGAAGTGCGGGTCGACGGTAGGCACGTAGGTCACGAAATTGCACTGATCCTCGACCTCATATTTGCCGTAGGACGCGAGCCCCATAAGGTAAGCCCCGCGTGCCTTGCACTCCACCATATTGCTAACGGTCTTTTCGTAGAGCTCGTTCTGCGTCAGGACGCCTATGACCAGCGTGTTGTCCTCGATAAGGCTGATAGTGCCGTGCTTCAGCTCGCCGGCAGCGTACGCCTCGGAATGTATGTAGCTGATCTCCTTCATCTTAAGGCTGCCCTCAAGGCACACGGCATAGTCTATGCCGCGCCCGATGAAGAACGCGTCGCGGATATGCGCGAACTTCGACGCGAACCACTGGATACGCTCCTTGTCCTCAAGTATCTTCGATATCTTCGCCGGTATGGACTGCAATTCCTCTATGTACTTCGCGTACTCCGCCTCACCGACAGTCCCGCGCACCCTGCCGAACTGCACGGCGAGAGCGTAGCCCGCCATGAGCTGGGCGCTGTACGCCTTTGTCGTTGCTACGGCTATCTCGGGACCCGCGAGAGTATAGAACACATTGTCCGCCTCGCGCGCTATCGACGAGCCCACGACATTGACTATACCCAGAGTCATGATGCCGCTCCGCTTCGCGAGCCTCAGCGCTTCAAGTGAATCTGCTGTCTCGCCGGACTGGGATATGACTATCACGAGCTGATCCGGGTCGAGTATCGGTCTGCGGTATCTGAACTCGCTCGCGAGCTCCACGCGCACCGGCAGTCTCGTCATATCCTCGATGACGTACTGCAGCGCCATGCCCACGTGCCATGCCGAGCCGCACGCGACCATTGTTATCGAGGAGATGTTCTTTATGCGCTCATCGGACAGTCCGACCTCCGAAAGATCTATCACTCCGTCCTTAAGCACGGAGTTCAGGGTGTCGCCGACAGCCTTGGGCTGCTCGTGTATCTCCTTTATCATGAAGTGCTCGTAGCCGCCCTTCTCGGCAGCCTCGGCGTCCCACTCTATCTCGGTAGGCTCTATCTCGATCTCATCGCCGTTGAGGTCGTAGAAATGTACCTCTCCGGGAGTGATCCTGGCGCACTGCATATTTCCGATATAGTAGACCGTTCTGGTGTATTTCAGGATAGCCGGAACATCCGACGCGACATAGGTCTCGCCGTCGGCAACGCCGATTATCATGGGGCTCTCCTTGCGCGCCACCCATATCTCGCCCGGATGATCGGCGAACATGAGCTCAAGAGCGTAGGAACCGCGGACGCGCACCATTGTCTTCATTATCGCGTCGACCGGAGTCTGGATATATTTCTTGTAATAGTAGTCGACCAGCTTTACAACGACCTCGGTATCGGTGTCGCTGTAAAACTTATAATCGTGGCGCAGGAGCTTTTCCTTGAGCTCCTTGTAGTTCTCGATTATGCCGTTGTGCACGCCGACCACCTCGGACTCCACCTTGCCGGAGCCGCTGCCCGTACAGTTGCCGGAAACGTGGGGGTGTGCGTTGGTCTGCGAGGGCTCGCCGTGGGTCGCCCAGCGCGTATGTCCTATGCCGCAGGTGCCGGGCAGAGCTTTGCCGTCGTCGGTCTTCTCGGCAAGGTTTTTCAGTCTCCCGACAGCCTTGACCACCTCGGCAGGCTTCTCGCCGTCACGCACAGCCAGACCTGCCGAGTCATAGCCTCTGTATTCAAGCTTTGCCAGACCGTCGAGCAGTATGGGCGCAGCCTGATGCTTTCCTGTGAAACCTACTATTCCGCACATAACAAATACCTCTTCTTCTGATAGATTATACTAATAATATATATGGATATCATCCGTGATATGAACGGCACTTATCTGCTGCCGTACATCTTTTCGTAATAATTCTGATATTCCCCGCTGATGATCTCTTCCCACCACGGCTTGTTGTCGAGATACCATTTTATCGTCTTTTTGATGCCGTCCGCAAATTTCGTCTCCGGCAGCCAGCCGAGCTCGTTGTGTATCTTCGTCGGGTCGATAGCGTAGCGCATATCGTGACCCTTGCGGTCGGTGACATAAGTGATGAGGCTCTCGGGCTTTCCGAGCTCCTTGCAGATAAGCTTCACGATGTCGATATTCGCCATTTCGTTGTGACCGCCGACATTGTATACCTCGCCGACTCTGCCCTTGTGTATTATAAGGTCTATCGCCTTGCAGTGATCCTCGACATACAGCCAGTCGCGTACGTTCTTTCCTTCGCCGTAAACGGGCAGAGGCTTGTCGTTCAGGCAGTTCGCGATCATCAGCGGTATCAGCTTCTCCGGGAAGTGATACGGTCCGTAGTTGTTCGAGCAGCGGCTTATTGTCACCGGCAGACCGTATGTGCGGTTGTACGCCATTACCAGCAGATCGGCGCTCGCCTTTGAGCTGCTGTACGGGCTGCTCGTATGTATCGGGGTAGTCTCGGTGAAGAACATATCCGGTCTGTCGAGCGGCAGATCGCCGTACACCTCGTCGGTGGAGACCTGATGATAACGGGTTATGCCGTATTTCCGGCACGCGTCCATGAGCACAGCCGTGCCGATGATGTTGGTCTGCAAGAATATCTCCGGGTTCTCTATACTGCGGTCAACGTGCGATTCCGCGGCGAAGTTCACCACGATATCGGGCTTTTCCTCCTCGAAGAGCTTATACACGCCATCGCGGTCGCAGATATCGAGCTTCACGAAGCGGAAGTTCGGGTTGTCCATTACGCTTTTCAGCGTGGACAGATTTCCCGCGTAGGTGAGCTTGTCGAGGCATATTATACGGTAGTCCGGGTACTTGTCCAGCATATGGAATACGAAATTCGAGCCGATGAAGCCGGCTCCGCCTGTTACTATTATCGTCATTTTTTATCCTCCGGATCAAAAGCTTTTAATATTATAGCACATAATCGTGATTTTTACAAGTATTTTTTGATTTTTGAGAAAAAATGCAACTTTTTACACCCGTAAACTGAGTTATAAATGAGAGCGCTCAGCGCGGAGCCCGCGCCCACCCGTATCGGATATGCGGAGCACACGGGACTCTGCCTCGCAGCCGTCGGCAGCGATCGTATGACGGCATAAACAAAGAAAGGAAGTGTGCGTATGCGGGACGCCTCGGAAACGGAAAAAGCCGTGCGGCTCTACGCGGGCACGGTCTACGGCATAGCTCTGTCGCACACGGGCTCGAAGGCCGACGCGGACGATGTGTTTCAGGAGACCTTCCTCGCGTTCCACAGCTCGGCGAAGGTATTCCATGACGACGAGCACATAAAGGCATGGCTGATACGCACGGCTGTCAATATGTCGCGACGCGCGGTATGCGGAAAGCACCGCCGCGCCGAGGAGCTTGACGAGAATATGCCCGGCGGGCGCTTTGAGTTCGCGGCTGACGAGCAGAACGATATCGCGGACGCTATACGGGCTCTCCCGGAAAAATACCGCGCCGTGATATGGCTGCATTACTTTGAGGATATGCCCGTAAAGGACATCGCTAAAGCCCTCGGCGCGCGGGAGAGCACGATACGCTCACAGCTCATGCGCGGCCGCGAAAGGCTGAAAGAATTACTCGGAAAGGATTGGTTTGAAGATGAATAAGATATTTGAAGATATGAAAACACAGGCAATGCCGGACGAAAGCACCGTGAACGCGCTGATAGAGAGCCTTCCGGAAAAGCCCCGCAAGCGCGGCATACGCTTCTCGCACATCGCGGCAGCAGCCGCGGCGGCGCTTTCGATGCTGACGATCACGGCGGGAGCGGTGTCCGACTGGACATTCAGCTTTCTCGGAGACTTCTCGTCAGCGTTCGGCGAAAAGACGGAGGCATACAACATAGTCGAGTCGGCGTCATACAGCAACTCGGCGTCCGATATGACCTTCGAGCTGGTCGGAGTTTCGGCGGACGTCAATATCTTCCGCGTGATGCTGGACATTTACCCTCCCGAGGGAACGGAGTTCACCGAGGAAAACAAGCCCTGCATGAACGACAATATCACCTTCGATTTTTATCTGCTCAATGCCCATAAAGGCTACGGCGCGAGCGGCAGATTCGACGTATTGTCCGACACTCCGCAGAAAATGAGAGTCATGTGGACATACAGCTGCTCGGCAGGCATAGAGGACAGGGAGATAGAATTTGTCGCGAAGAAGATGACCCGCACCAAGGACGAAAACGCAGTAAATACCGACGGAAACAGCATAATCACCGACAATGAAGGCAGCGTGATAAAAACCGAGGAAATATGGTACACCCGCATAAAGACCGGCTCCGCGCCGCAGAAAGTGAAGTATGAGCCCGGCGGTCAGGCCATTGATCTTGACCGGCTCCCCGACAGCGATGAAAGATGCAGAATATTTGTCACAAGCGCCGAGATCGGTTCAATGTCCGTAAAGCTGAACGGCCTGATACGCGGCGATCTGGTTTGGAGAGACAGCACCTTTACAGCCGTAAAGACCGACGGAACACCGGTCGGACTGATCTTCTCCGGCGGCAGTACGATCGGCGGCGAACCGTCCTCCGGTCTCAAAGACGGAGATATTATCCTGCTCTTCGATGATATCGTCGACCCCGCCGATATCGCCTCCGTCACCATAAACGGCACCGAGCTGGTCTTCAAGTGATCAAGCACTCCTGAGCTGCCCATAAAGCCCCCTCAGCCGCTCAGCAGTCACTCCGCGGACGATCCGGTCTGAATAAAAAGGCTATAGGTCGCTGAAAAACGATCTATAGCCTTTTTTGTTTTTTATCCGCCGCAAGGTGTCACAAAACGACCGTTCTTTACAGCGGGATATCCATATCAGTCGACGATATCATAAATACGTTTCCGGTATCCTCGTCGAACGATACGGAAAGGCTGAACGAGCCGTCTCTGTAAATATACATAAAGCCGTAATCATCGTCAGGCTCGCCGAGGGCTTCCTTGCACTGCTCGGGCGTGGAGCCGAGGCCTATCCCAGATACCGTGACCGCGTCACTGCCCGGATTTTCGGTGTTGTTAAAACCGATGTCACAGATCAGTCCGAATTGTGTCACGGTGATGTAGAGACCGTCATAGGTGAAATGCTCAAGCTCGCCCGCACCGGGTATGCAGGGCTTTTCCTTGTACGAGGGCTTGCTCTGGTCGCCGAGCTTCGGGATAACATCGTCCGCCTTGTCGCCGATGTTGAATGTGACGCCTCTGTACACAACAGCAGACTTTTCCTTGACAGTACCGTCCGATGCCGCGAGAGCGTCTGCCTCCGCCTGTGTGGTATCGGTCGGTTCATCCGGGGTCTGCGCAGCCTCGGTCTTTGCGGGAGCCTCTGTTGTTGTTTCGGGAGCTTCTGTTGTTGTCGCAGCTTCGGTCGCTGCCGCGGTCGTTGTAGCGAGCGCCACGGTACCTGTCTGCGACTCCTTCTGTCCGTTCGCGCAGCCTCCCGCGCAGAGCGCTGTCAGGACTGCCGCGATGATAATTCCTGTTTTGATCTTCATAGTTGTTTCTCCTTTTTTCTTTTTTATTATCAGTTCAGGTCTCCGACATAGATGTATACTGCTGTGCCTTCCTCGGAGAACGAAAACGAATAAACTCTGCCGGCGTCTTTGTACTCGATCTGTCCCTCGTTCTCGTCCGAGGGCTCGCCAAGCGCCGCTTTTACATCATCGGCAGATGAACCGAGCTTTAGTCCGGTAACTGTCGCGCAGCCGTCGTCCGGCGCGTCCCATTCATTCAGCGTTATCTGCCGTATCTTACCGTTCGCGTCGGCGCTGATCGAAAAGCCTTTGTAAAAATACTGATCCATTTCTCCGGAATTGCCGACGCAGGGGGTGAACTTTTCGGACGGTCTTACCTGCTCGCCGAGCTTTCCGACTACTGCTTCCGCGTCGTCGTAAAGTCCGAACTCGGTACCGTTGTATGTGAACCGCATTCCGGACAGCATATCGCCAGTCGCGGCGGGCTGCTGCGTTTCTGCGGGCTGATCGTCCTCTGTTGTATCGGTGACCTCCTGCTTTTCCGGAGCTGAGCCTCCGATCTCCGCGGTGCCTGCGCTGTATGCCCTGCCGCCGGTCACTATCGTAAGAGCGCAGCTTCCGTAAAGCCCGGCTTTCTTGTCGATGAAAGCCGAAAAACCGTTTGAGCCGTCCTCTCCGAGCAGTTCCTTCTCATATATCGGGAAAGCCTCGAATACACGCTTTTCCGTGCCGTTGTCGAAGACTGCGTATACTCTGCCGTCTCCGGTATCCGCGTCCCCGGGGAGCTTTCCGTACAGCCTGTACGCATAGCCCTCGTCGCTGAATACTGTCACGGCGCTGCCGCCGGAGGCGAAGCCGTCAGCGGAAAATTCGGGTCTTTCGGGAGCATACATATACGGTGCCGTGGAGATGACATTTTTAAGATTGCGCTCGACTATCTCATACACGAAATCCTTGCCGGCAAACGAGCCTGTGAGCTCGGGACGGTTCGTGCGGACGAAATCCGCGTTTGTATAGTTGTCGATCATGAACGGCAGAAGAGCGCGTCCGAACGAGTCGCGCACCATGTACAGGCTCTTGTTCGCGGGCTTGTTGACATTACGCGTCGATATATTCATATCGTTTTCTTCCTTGTCGCTCATGAATACCGCGAGCTGTGCCGCCGTGTCACGCACGCCCGTGGGCTTCACGAACATAAATTCCGAATATGTGATATCAAACTCATACTGCCAGTCCATAAACCCACCCGCGGGATAGAGCAGCTTGTCGAGGTCTGCGCGCCACACCTGCGAATAGCTGTAGGACGCATTCTCATAGGTATTGTGCGGTCTGCCCAGCGAGTTCATTATCTCGTTGTAGCCGATCATCGCGCCGAGATTGTTCCAGTGTGAATCGCGCGCGTGGTATATGCCGTTCGCGGTGTTCTTGTTTTCGGTCAGGACTTTCAGAAGGTCCATATAGTTCACGCCGAGCTCCGTGAGCTTCGCGGACAGGCGCGTCAGGTTGTTCTCGTCCGCCTTTTTATAGCAGGCGGGCATGTGCTCCGGATAGACCGAGGATTTGTTCGGAGCAGGCACGAAGGTGAATCTTCCGCCGTCGCCCGTTACCTTCTCCTGAAGCAGCGAGAGCGTCACAGCCGCCGCGGTGATCTGACTGTCGGTCATCGCGTTCATGTTCATGAAGTCCTTCTTTTCGTCGTCATAGAACAGCCAGCCTCCGCTGCTGATAACATTCGAGGCGGACGTGTTCAGCACCTCGCCCTTTATAAGATTTGCCGCCGAAAGCAGCTCCGGGCGCATGGGGAGCCTGTCGTTGAACCACGACTCGAATTGAGTGGAGAAGTTCACATTTATGCCGTTATCGTCCACAAAAGCGGGCAGCTCGGTGAGCTCCTTCTTCTCTATCTCGGCGCTGGTGCCCATGAACGGCATCAACGCCGCCGGAGCCGCGCATATCGCGAAGAAGAGAACGGAATAGGCTATTTTGAATCCTTTTTTCATACTGCTCTCCTCCCCTTAGAATCTGAAATAGATGAACGGATTGTAAGCGCTCGAAACAAGGGAAAGTATGCAGAGCGCGAATATTGCGGCAGAGCCCGCGTAGGCCGCGTAGTTGTACGCTTCCGCGCCCTTCTTGTCCTTGATCTTCTCGCGTATTCTGCGGAACACCGGCATTGAGAGTATGACTGCAAAAACGAATGATATGATGAAGAGAGGCGAAAGGCAGGACATGATCGTCGCATTCGCGGCAGCGTCGCCGGAGACTCCGGTGAACATATTGCCGATCAGCCCGAAGCCCTGCCCGAGCGTATCCGCACGGAACAGCACGAACGCGAGCACCACAACGAGCAGCGTATATACATGGCCTACGGGGCGGAACCACTTTTTCTTTGTGGGTATTATCTGATAGGTCTCAAGCATCTGACAGAGCCCGTGGATCATGCCCCAGACGATGAACGTGAAATTCGCGCCGTGCCACAGACCCGTCAGGAAGAACACGATCAGCTTGTTCACGGTCGTTCTCACATTGCCCTTGCGGTTTCCGCCGAGAGGTATGTAGACGTATTCCTTGAACCACGTCGAGAGCGAAATGTGCCAGCGCCGCCAGAAATTCTGTATGCTCGGCGCTATGAACGGATAGTTGAAGTTTTCAAGGAAGTCGAACCCGAACATACAGCCGAGGCCTATCGCCATATCGCTGTAGCCCGAGAAATCGAAGAATATCTGCAAGGTGTAGCATACCGCGCCGACCCATGCGGGGAGAGCTCCTACCTGCTCCGGCGCGAAACCGAATACCGTGTCCGCGACAAAGCCCATCTGGTTTGCGATCAGGACTTTTTTTCCGAGACCGAGAATGAAGCGGTTTATTCCCCTGCTCACTCTGTCGGCTGTGAATTCGCGGTGCCTGAGCTGCTTCGAGATGTCCTGATATCTTACGATAGGTCCCGCGATAAGCTGCGGGAAGAAGGATATGTAAAGAAGCACAATGAACAGGTTCCTCTGAACGCTCTTCTTGTCCCGGTAAACGTCAATGACATAGCTGAGTCCCTGGAACGTGAAGAAGGAAATGCCTATCGGCAGCCTTATCACCGGCACGGGTATCGAAAGCCCAGTTACCGCGTTGAAGGTCTCCGCGAAGAAGCCTGTGTATTTGTACGCGAACAGTAGCCCGATATTGAGCACGACAGCAAGAAATACCGCAAGCTTCGCATGCTTTTCACCCGACGCTGCAATGCCGAAGAAATAGTTGAATACGATAGAGATCAGCATTATTATTACCGCTATCGGTTCACCGAACGCGTAGAAAACGATGCTTGCCGCCGCAAGTATGATGTTCCGCGCCGTATCGTTCTTTATAAGAGCGTAAAGAATGAACGTAACGGGCAGGAACATGAAAAGAAATACGACCGAACTGAATGTCAAAACAATACCTCCATTCTGTTCATCATTGTGATCTACGTATCTATACCGCGCAAAGCCGGATAAACAGGTTTTCGCGCCTCCCGGCTCCGGTTGAAAAAGAGAATAGCCTGTCTGCGGTGAAAATTTTCATATCATTATAACATATATAGAAGAAAATTGCAATAGTAAAAGGGAGTAAGCACTAAAATATCTGCGCCTTTTAACCCGCAAAAGGCGCAGATCTCTTTTATCGCAGAACGTACCAGCACGCTGAGCGCGGCTCTGCGGTGATGTCGGAGCCGTTCGCCTCTGCGGTGCCGCCGAGAGAATAGATCTGACGATCGGGGACGCCGCCGGCTGCGACAGTCACCTTACTGTCCGTGGGATTGAGGACAACAAGTATCCGCTCTCCCGCGCCGGAACGGACATAAGCAAGCGGCTCGCCGGGGCCGCCTGCGCTGACAAACACGATATCCCCGCGGCTTTGCAGAGCCTTGTGCTCCGCGCGTATCGAGACGAGCTTCTTCACCTCGTTAAGCAGCGAACCGGGATCGTTCATCTGCGCCTGCGCGGTCGGACGGTCGGCGGACGGGTCGAGCTTTATGTAGAGCTTGTCAGCGGGCGCTGTGCTGAAGCCCGCGTTCTCCGTGCCGTCCCACTGCATAGGCGAGCGGGAGCCCGTGCGCTCGTAACCTCCCTCAACGGAATACAGCCCCTCGACATACCGCATACCTATCTCGTCGCCGTAGTAGATGAACGGCGCGCCGGGCATGGACATAAGGAACGCGAACGCCATTTTCAGCTCATCGCCGCGCAGATACTTCGCGAGACGTATCATATCGTGGTTGCCCGACGGTATGCACATAAGCCCCTTGCCGCCGGACTTTGCGAGATTTTCCTTATAGGTCTTTACAAACTCGGAGGCGTCGCCCTCGCCGCCGAAGAAAGGCTTGTCGCAGCGGAAGAGGTCGTTGTAGTGCGAGGGTCCGAAATGCAGCAGAAAATCCATGTGGAAGCCGCCCAGCAGGGACTTGTCGGGCTCGCCCCACTCCGAGACCATTGCCGCGTCGGGGAACTCGCGGTCGAGGAACGCGCGCACGTCCTGCCAGAGCGCGATAACGCCCTTCCTGTCCTCATCGTTCTTGATGAGCGACGGGGCCATGTCGACGCGGAAGCCGTCACAGCCCATGTTCAGCCAGAACCGCATGATATCCTTCATAGCTTCGAGAGTCGCTTTGGGTCCCGGAGCGTCCGTCGGCTGCTGCCACGGCTTGTCGGGCTTCGGCTTGTAGTAGCCGTAGTTGAGGGCAGGCTGGTGCGAGAAGAAGTTCACCCCGCAGGCTCCCACTCTCTCCGCTATGCCGATGAGGGCGTTCATTCCCTCGGGAGCCTCCCACGTGTTGTCAGTCCAGATATAGCGGTCTGTGAACTCGTTACGTTCACCGCGGCAGGACTGCCTGAACCACTCGTGCTCCCACGACGTATGCCCGGGTACGAGGTCGAGCAGTATGTGCATACCGCGTCTGTGTATCTCGCCGAACAGGGCTTTCAGGTCGTCGTTCGTGCCGTAGCGCGGAGCCGCCTTATAGTAGTCGCGCACATCGTAGCCCGCATCGAGGAACGGCGAGTCGTAGCACGGATTCATCCAAATCGCTGTGCAGCCCAGCTCCTTTATGTAGTCGAGCTTTTCCGCGATACCGCGGAAGTCTCCTATGCCGTCGCCGTTCGTGTCCTTGAACGACTGGGGGTATATCTCATAGAATACGGCGCTGTCGAGCCATTTTACTTCATTCATTGCATTTCTTCCTTTCGGTATTTTATTATTACTATCATAACATATTACTGTTTAAAATTCAAGATTTTCACAGACAAGCCTTGAAAAAATTTTTTCTCTGTGATATAATCGTATTATCAAATATCCGGAGGACATAACTATGCCGATAACCTACAACGAAGCCGCGAAGAGCTTCCGGCTCACCGCGAAGAACACAAGTTACATAATGCAGACCGCTCCGGGCGGCTATCTCGCCCACACATATTTCGGGAAGGCTCTGCCGGACGACGATATGACCTATCTTCTGCGCCTTGACGAGCCTCCGTTCACCCCGGAGAAAAATCTCCGCGAGCTCAGCAGCTACATGGACTGCCTGCCGCTGGAATACCCGTGCTTCGGCATAGGCGACTACCGTGAGCACGCGTTCTCGATAACCGAGGAGGACGGCTCCACAGCCGCCGACCTGCGCTATAAGTCGCACAGGATATACGACGGCAAGCCCGCTCTCGAAGGTCTCCCCGCGACGTTCGCGAACGACCCCTCGGAGGCGCAGACTCTTGAGATCACGCTGGAGGACACTCACGCGGGACTGGAGGCTACGCTGATATACACGGCTTTTTCGGAGCTCGACGTCATAACCCGCTCTCTCATCGTGAAAAACACCGGCAGTCAGAAGGTCCTGCTCACCCGTGTGTATTCAGCCTGTGTGGACTTCGACGGCGACGATATGGATATGATAACGCTCAACGGCTCATGGGCGCGCGAACGCTATCCGGAGCGCTCTCCCCTGCACCGCGGCAAGCAGTCCGTCGATTCGATGAGGGGCGAGTCGAGCCACCAGAGCAACCCGTTCACCGCGCTCTGCGCTCATAACGCCGACGAGGACACAGGAGAGGTGTTCGGCTTCAACTTCGTGTACTCGGGGAACTTCGTTTCCGAAGCCGAGGTGACGCAGTTCGGCAGGACGCGCTATTTAATGGGCATCAACGGCACGGATTTCGGCTGGCTCCTCGGACCGGGCGAGAGCTTTACCGCGCCGGAGGTCGTTATGGTGTACTCCGACAGCGGGCTCGGCAAGATGTCCCGCACCTTCCACGACCTGTACCGCGGACACCTGATACGCGGAGAATACCGCGACAAACGCCGCCCGATACTGATAAACAACTGGGAAGCCACATACTTCGATTTCAACGCCGACAAGCTCGTCGGCATAGCGGAGCAGGCCTCGAAGCTCGGTATAGAGATGCTCGTAATGGACGACGGCTGGTTCGGTCACCGCGATTCCGACAGCTCCTCGCTGGGCGACTGGACCGCCAACGAGAAGAAGCTCGGCTGCACGCTGAAAGAGCTCGTTGACCGCGTGAACGCACTCGGCATGAAGTTCGGCATCTGGTTCGAGCCCGAGATGATCTCGCCGGACTCCGACCTTTACAGACAGCACCCCGACTGGGCTATCCAGATCAAGGGCAGGCCTCTCACCATGAGCCGCGAACAGTATGTGCTCGACTATTCGAGAAAGGACGTGCGCGACCATATCTACGGCATGATGAGAAGGATACTCGACAGCGCCAACATAGAATACATCAAGTGGGACATGAACCGCCAGCTCTCCGAGCCGGCGTCCGCAGCCCTGCCGAGGGAGCGCCAGCGCGAGATATGGCACAGATATGTCCTCGGCGTGTATGAGCTCATGGGCAGGCTCACCTCCGACTACCCGCACATACTGCTGGAGAACTGCTCCGGCGGAGGCGCGCGCTTCGACCCGGGCATGCTTTATTTCTCGCCGCAGATATGGTGCTCCGACGACACCGACGCGATAGAGCGCCTTAAGATACAGTACGGCACGTCGCTGTGCTATCCCTGCTCGGCTATGGGAGCGCACGTTTCCGACTGCCCGAACCATACGGTAGGCAGATCCACGCCGTTTGAGACGCGCGGCCATGTGGCGCTTGTCGGCACCTTCGGCTATGAGCTCGACGTAACGAGGATCCCCCAGAGCGACAGGGACGCGATCCCCGGACAGATAGCGGAATTCCTGAAATACAATCCCCTTGTGCGCACAGGCGACCATTACCGCATAGGCAAGATGTTTGCGGACGATTCGTGGGACGCGTGGGAATTCGTCGCCAAAGACAGGAGCGAGGCTCTGTTCGAGTTCGTCCAGGTAACGCGACGTCCGAATATGCACTCCCGCCGTATCAGGCTCAAGGGGCTCGACCCCGGAGCTTATTACTTCGACGAGGCAAAGCCGGAGAAAAAATACTCCGGCGCGGCGCTGATGCAGGCGGGTATCATCGTACCCGAGCAATGGGGAGATTTCCGTTCCGTTATCATTCACTTCATAAAAGCCTGAGAAACGCCGCGCAGCCGGTATACCGGCTGCGCGGAAGATAAACAGCCCCGGAACGGTCACCGCCGTTCTGGGGCTGTTTCGTCATTCGATGAAGAAGGCTCTGTTTTCCTTGCGGGCGGCAGGCTGCGGAGGCTCGCCGTCGATATAGCCTATCGCGCAGTGGCCGATACCCTCCCAGTTCCCCTCGATACCGAGATCGGTGAGCAGCTTCTTATACTCGGGCATCTCGAATTCCTCCTTCGCGCGGTGGATCCAGATACTGCCGAGACCCAGCGAGTGCGCGGCGAGCAAAAGATTGCCCATTACGAGACTGCCGTCGTAGATACCGGTATGTATATCCTTGTTCCCCAGCACTATGAGTATCGCCGGAGCTCCGTAGAACGGGTCGAAGCCCTCGTCCCAGCCTCCTATCCTTCTGTTGGCATCGGAGAGCCTGTCCCTCACAGCCTTGTCTGTCACCGCGATAACGACTGCGCCCTGTAAACCGCGTCCGTTCGCCGCGTACAGACCGGCCTCGATTATCTGTTCAAGATCTGCTTTCGCGGGCATATCGGGTTTGAATCTCCTTATGCTCCTGCGTTCTTTCATCGCCTTGATGATGTCGTTCATAATGACCTCCTGAAGTTCGTTCTCACGCTTCCGCGACGGAATGAATTATTGCAATATGATTATACCACATATCCCTCACTATTTCAAGATTTTCGGCGTATAAAACATCTTTGTGCGTTTTGACGAGATTGATTGTCTAAAAGCGACAAAAAGCGAAAATGTATTGACTTTCCGACCATTTGCTGATAAAATCATATATATCAAATATCCGTACAGGCAGGCAAGAACAATGGATGATAAAAAGCTGCTTTCGTTCGTGATACCCTGTTACCGCTCCGAACGCACGATAACGAAGGTCATAAACAATATCACCGAGGTCGTTGAAAAGGACGGAAGATACGATTATGAGATAATCTGCGTCAACGACGCTTCGCCGGACAACACTCTGGGCGTGCTCAACGATATCGCCGATAAAAACGAAAAAGTCGTGGTCATCGACCTCATGAAGAATTTCGGTCAGCATTCCGCGGTAATGGCGGGTTTCAACTACGTATCCGGCGATATCGTGATACAGCTGGACGACGACGATCAAACCCCTCCCGAAGAGGTTTTCAAGCTCATTGACAAGCTGAATGAGGGCTATGATTTCGTTTCCGCGAGATATCCTGTAAAGAAGGAGAGCCCTTTCAGGCTTTTCGGCTCCTGGACGGCGAAGAAAATGGGTCAAATACTTATCCATACGCCGAAAAATATTCAGCTCAACAGCTACTGCGCGTCGACAAGAGCTGTGATAGACGAGGTCGTGAAATACAGGAACGCCTTTCCGTGCGTGCAGGCTCTTGAGCTGCGTGTAACGCGTAACATAGCCGATGTTCCGGTGAACCACCGCGCCCGCGAGGTCGGAAAGTCCGGCTACAGCTTCGGGAAGCTCATGGCTCTGTGGATGAACCAGTTCACCGGCTTTTCCGAAAAGCCCCTGCGCCTCACCACGTTCATCGGCCTGCTGTCCGCGTCGATAGGGTTCATCTTCGGCGTGGTAGTGGTCATACGAAGGCTGCTTCATCCGGAGATGCCCATGGGCTACAGCTCGATAATGGCGGTTATGCTGTTCATGTTCGGCATCGTGTTCCTCATGCTCGGTCTTCTCGGAGAATATGTGGGCAAGATGTATATGTGCATAAACAATTCTCCGCAGTTCGCGATAAGATCGATAAAGAACAAAAAGAAAAACGCGAACGAAAGCGACGACGGCAAATAAAGCGTGAAACGCTTGTGAGCAGCCTCTCGTCTACGACGAAAAACTGAATCCGAAAGAAGCGTGAGCAGATACACGATATTCGTTGTATCGGCTCACGCTTTTGAATTATCGTGCTTTCCACAATTCATATTTCCGTTCGCAAAAAGTCGGTTTTATAGCGTATTTCTTGCATTTTCAGCAATTTTATACAAATCAGGCATTGATTGTTTAAATTATATTTTGCAAGTTTTGATTTATTTTCTTGCATTTTTCTATTGACAAATCTGTGAAGCTGTGATATAATACGAATTGTGGAACGGCAAAGGCGCCGGTGCTGGGGATAGTGCCCCTCACCAGTGCCTTTCGCTGTATTCGGCAATATATCGAAAGGAAGCAACAAGTTATGAAACAGGTGGCAGAATACTTCGGCGAAAACGTGTTCAACGAAAATGTGATGAAAGCACGGCTCCCGAAGGAGACCTTCAAAGCGGTCAAGA
>JAIKZF010000092.1 GCA_024682455.1 Ruminiclostridium sp.
CCGGTTAGGAGGTTTGACGCAGTAGACGGTCACGGCAGGAAGCCGTGGTATTGCCGCCAAAAGCGCGCAGGACGCGCGCATACAAAGCGGCATAAAGTGGATAGCTCCTTTTCTCTCAAATTGGGTTTTTAGAGGTTCCCTCAATGTCAGTTTATGCTGTTGACCGCTGTGTTGACATTTTTACGGAGGAATGACAAATGAAAGCTGTTATACTTGCGGGAGGCGAGGGAACGCGGCTCAGACCGCTCACCTGCGACCTTCCGAAACCGCTGGTGCCGCTGTGCGGCAAGCCCGTACTGTTCTATATTCTCGAACTGCTGGAGCGCAGCGGTTGTGAGGAAGCCGCAGCCGCCGTGCGCTACAAGGGCGAGAAGATCGAAGCCGCCCTCGGCGACGGCAGATACGGCAGGCTCCGGGCGTTCGTGTCCTATGAGGATAAGCCGCTCGGCACGGCGGGCTGCGTGAAGAAGGCTGCCGCCGATTTCAGCGAACCGCTGATAGTGATAAGCGGCGACGCCATGTGCGATTTCGACCTCGCCGCCATATACGAGCGTCATCTGCGCTCGGGAGCCTCCGCGACGATAGCCGTGCGCTCGGTGGACGACCCGCGCGAATACGGTCTGATACTCGGCGAAAAGGGCGAGGTCACGGGCTTCTCCGAAAAGCCCTCATTCATCAACTGCCGGAGCGATCTTGCAAATACGGGTATCTACGTGATCTCGCCGGAGGTATTCGACCTCATCGAGAACGACCGCCCGGTGGATTTCGCCAAGGACGTTTTCCCCGAGATGCTGCGGCGCGGAATGAAGCTGGGCTACTACGAGGAAAGCGGCTACTGGTGCGACATAGGCGACATAGCCGCCTACAAGCGCTGCACCGCCGACCTGATAGCCGGCAGGATACGGGCGCAGCTCCCGGAGCGCGAGCAGCTCCCGAAGAACTGCGCGGTGAGCCCCGAGACCTTCACGGCGAAGGGCGCGTACCTTTCGCCAAAGGCTCTCGCGGCGGGCTGCACCTGTATAGGCTCGGGGGTGTACGTGTCCGACGGCGCGAAGCTGCACAACGCCATAGTCATGGACGGGGCGTTCGTGGGCGAAGGCGTGACCCTGAACGACTGCGTGATATGCCCCGACGCAAGGATAGGCGCCGGAGCCGCCGTCTATGAGGGAGCCGTGGTCGGCGAGGGCGCGGTCATCGGCGAGAACGCCGTGATAAGCGGCGGCGTGAAGATATGGAACAACAAGCGCATCGCCAAGGGAGCCGCCGTCACAGCCGACGTGAAATACGGCACCGCCTCCGTCCCGGAGCTCTCCGAGGACGGCATGACCGGAGCCACGAACACCGTGATGACCCCGGGCTTCGCCGTGCGCACGGGCAGCGCCGCGGCGAAGATATCCGAGACCGGCATAGCCGTATCCTGCTCCGAGGGCGACGCGGCCGTCTGCCTGAAAAACGCCGTGCTCTGCGGCATCTCGGCGGCGGGAAAGCCCGCCTACGACTGCGGGAGCGAGCCTCTGCCGGTGCTGACGAGAGCGGCGGGACTTCTGGGAGCGGACATCATGATATACGTCTCGGCAAAAGCGCAGACAAAGATAATGATATACTCGGCGGGAATGCTCCCGCTCAGGCGCACGAAGGAGCGCATACTTCACGGAGCGGTCTCCCGCGGCGAATATATGACGGCAGGCTGGGACAGCTTCGGCGGGATAAAGCCGTTCACCGGGGCGCGGCAGCTTTACGAATCGGCGCTGTCGGCGCTGTGCGGCTTTACGGTGCCGTACGATATAAGGCTCGTCTCGCGCGATCCGCTCATACGCACGATCTGCACGCCCTTCGCAAGGCAGATGTCCGCGGGCGGGCAGAAGATGACCGTGACGGTCTCCGAGCGCGGCGACTCGGCGGAGATCTCCTGCGGCGACACAAGGATAGACCCGGTAACGCTTACCCTGCTGGTATGCGCCGCCGAAGCGCGGGACGGCAGAGCGGCGGCGCTGCCGTTCGCGTTCCCGCGCTCGGCGGAGGCTGCGGCGGAGCTGTACGGCGGCAGGATACTGCGCTATTTTGAGAGCCCCATGGACGACCGCGACGAGGACGCCCGCAGTCTCGCGCGGGCTCAGCCGTACCTGCGCGACGGATTTGCCTGCGCGGTCAGGGCTCTGAGGCTGATGAAGGAGCTGGGACTTACGCCCGCAGAGGCTGCGGACAGTATCCCGCGCTCGTCCACAGCCGACAGGTTCGTGCGCGTATGCTGCCCGCCGCAGAGAGTCCTCGACCGCCTGAAAGCCGTCCCCGAGGAGAACGAGGGCGCGGTCATAAGCCCGGACGGCGAGAGGGTGTTCCTGCGGCCGGACAGGCGCGGCACGGGCATATTCATGTTCGCGGAGAGCTTCGGCACCGAGACCGCAGCCTCGCTCTGCGACAAGGCTGAGGCAATGATACTGAAAGCCGCCGGAGCGCTGTCCGAAAAGAAATGAGGAACTGTACCTTTAATAGTACAGTTAACGCTTGACTTTTTTGCCGTTTTGAGGTATAATAGAAAATGTATTTTTATGTAAACTGCGGCGAACGCCGTATATATAAACATTCTTGACACCAGCGAGCGGAGGGCGCGCCTTTACCTTCTGACCTGAACGAACCGTCCGCTCCGACAGAAAAGAGGCAAAATGGAAAAAAATAACGAAAAAAAGCAGACCGGGACAGGCAGAAAGCGCCCGTCCGCCGGCAAATATCTCATGCCGGGCATGAACAAGAGCAAGCAGCCGGTCAAAAAGAAATCCAAGGCCGCGTACGCCGCGCAGAACGCCAAAAAGCGCGCGAAGAAGTCCTCCGCGCAGAAGGAACAGAGGCCTGCCGCACCGCAGAACGAAATAATGCGCATCGACCGCAGACCCCGCCAGCCGGATCAGATACCGGCTCCTCCCACCCCGGCAAGACCCCCGCGAAAGGCCGCTCCGCTGAAGATAATCCCCCTCGGAGGACTCGGCGAGATAGGCAAGAACCTGTACCTTTACGAATGCTCGAACGATATGTTCATCGTGGACTGCGGACTCGCGTTCCCCGACGAGGATATGCTGGGCGTTGACCTCGTCATACCCGATTTCACCTATATCGTAAGGAATAAGGAAAAGCTCCGCGGCGTGGTGCTCACCCACGGACATGAGGATCACATCGGAAGTCTCGCGTACCTGCTCAAAAAGGTGAACGTGCCCGTCTACGGCACCCGCCTTACCCTGGGTCTCGTCGAGGGCAAGCTTAAGGAGCACGGCATTCTGGCTCAGTGCAAGCTTAATGTCGTACAGCCCCGACAGACCGTAAAGCTCGGCTGCATGGCTGTCGAGTTCATACGCGTGAACCACTCGATACCCGATTCGTGCGGCTTCGCGATATATACCCCCGCCGGCATCGTGATACACACGGGCGACTTCAAGGTGGACTATACCCCGATAGAGGGCGGCATCATCGACCTCGCTAGATTCGGCGAGCTCGGCAACAGAGGCGTTCTCGCGCTGCTGTCCGAAAGCACGAACGCCGAGCGCCCGGGCTTCACGAACTCCGAGCGCAGGGTCGGCGCGACCTTCCGCAACTTCTTCTCTCAGGCCGAGGGCAAGCGCATAATCGTCGCGACGTTCTCCAGCAATATACACCGCATACAGCAGATAATCGACTGCGCCGAGATGACGGGCCGCAAGGTCGCCGTTTCGGGGCGCAGCATGATAAACGTGCTCACAACGGCTATCGAGCTCAACTATATCAGGCTGCCCAAGGGTATGCTCGTCGATATCGAGAACATCAGGAGGATACCGCCGGAGGAGCTGGTAATAATCACTACCGGCAGCCAGGGCGAGCCTATGTCCGCGCTGTCGAGAATGGCGAACAACGAACACCGGCAGGTGACCATTACCCCCGAGGACCTCATCATCATCTCCGCGAACCCCATACCCGGCAACGAAAAGCTGGTGGGACGCGTGGTGAACGAGCTGATGAAGGCGGGAGCCAACGTCATCTATGAAGCCATGTACGATGTGCACGTCTCCGGACACGCGTGTCAGGAGGAGCTGAAAATGATGATCTCCCTCACGCGGCCGAAGTATTTCATACCGATACACGGCGAATACAAGCATATGCGCAAGCACGCCGAGCTGGCGAAGCAGCTGCGGATACCCGAGGAGAATATCTTCATCGCGGGCAACGGCACCGTCATCGAAACGGACGGCATAGACATGAAGATATCCGGTCAGGTGCCGGCAGGCAGAGTGCTGGTGGACGGTCTCGGAGTCGGAGACGTGGGCTCGGTGGTGCTCAGGGACAGAAAGCTCCTCGCAGCGGACGGGCTTATAATCATTGTCACGGCGGTGGAGAAAGCCACGGGCAGGATCATGTCGGGTCCCGACATAGTATCCCGCGGCTTCGTGTATGTGCGTGAGTCGGAGGAGCTCATGGTCGAGGCGAAGGAACGCGCAAAGGTGATAATGTCAAAGGACCTCGCGCCCAATATCCACGACTGGAGCGCACTCAAGAACGACGTCAAGGAAGCCCTCAGCGGCTTCATAGCGTCCAAGACGGGCAGGAGCCCGATGATACTGCCTATCATAATGGAAGTATGATAAGACGGAAGATCTGACGGAAAGGAGGCTTTGCGGTGAAAAACAATTTCCGCGACGCGGGACTCGTGATATCCATAATCGCGCTGCTGATATCGGCGGTGGTCATGCTGATATTCATGTACAACCTGTCGCTGGAGGCATTCTGTATGTTCGCGCCGGTGCTTTGCGTCACAGGCGGCTTTACCGCCGCAAAGCTCATGTCCGTCACAAGCAGGAATTTCCAGTATTTCGCAAGGATCGACTCGGAGATAGACCGCATGGAGCGCGTCTCGATGAACTTCATGCCCCTCGCCACAGCCATAGTCGACAGCGAGAACAAGCTGGTATGGTTCAACGAGGAATTCGCGGGGAGCTTCGCGGACGAGGCCGAATACGGCAGGTCCATCGACCAGATCACAAAGCTTCCGCTGGAGCGCCTGCTGAGAATGGACGGCTTCTACGAGATCAAGTACAGGAACAGCTATTACCGGGTATACGCGGACGCTCCCGGCGAGCAGGACGCAAAGGACGTGTTCATGATATACTTCGTGGACATAACGAGGATACGCGCCCTTGAGACCGAACAGCGCCTCGCACAGCCGGTGGTGCTGATATTCGTCATAGACAGCTATGAGGAGCTGTTCGGCGGCAGCTCGGAGAGCGAGACCGCAAGGATAACCGTACAGATAGACAAGCTGCTGGAGGACTTCATAAGCAGCACGAACGGCATACTCCGCAAGTACAACCGCGAGCGCTTCTGGGCGGTCGTTGAGGAGCGCTACGTCCGGCAGATGATCGACGACAAGATAAAGATACTCGAAAAGGCGCGCGAGATACAGGTCAACGACCGCATCAGCGTCACGCTCTCGATAGGCATAGGCAGGAACGCCAAGAGCATAGCCGAGAGCGAGGAATACGCGCGTCAGGCTCTCGATATGGCGCTGGGACGCGGCGGAGATCAGGCGGCGATAAAGACCGACACGGGCTTCGAGTTCTACGGCGGCGTGTCGAAGGGCGTCGAGCGCCACACGAAGGTAAAGACGAGAATAATCGCGAACTCGCTCATCGAGGCTGTCGAACAGGCTCCGGACGTGTACATAATGGGACACAGGAACTCCGACCTCGACGCCGTGGGAGCCTGCATAGGACTCGCGGGAGCGATAAGAAGGCTGGGCAAGAACTCCTACGCCGTGATAGACAAGCAGACCACGCTCTCGATGCGGCTGTACGACTACCTCTACGAGAAGGAGAAGGGGTACCTGTTCACCACACCGGCGGAGGCGAAGGAGCGCTTTACCGAGGACTCGCTGCTCATCGTCGCGGATACGCACAACCCCGACATCGTCGATGTGCCGGAGCTGCTTGAACGCGCTCAGAAGGTAGTGGTCATCGACCACCACCGCAAGATGATAAACTACATCGACAAGGCTATGATATTCCACCACGAGCCCTACGCCTCCAGCGCCTGCGAAATGGTCACCGAGCTGCTCCAGTATTTCGGCGACGCGGGCAAGATATCCTCTGTGCAGGCGGAGGCTCTGCTTGCGGGCATTATGCTCGACACAAAGAATTTCACGCTCCGCACGGGCGTGAGGACGTTCGAGGCGGCGGCGGCTCTGCGCAAGCTCGGCGCGGACACCGTCAACGTCAAGGCTCTGTTTGCCAATACCGTTGACTGCTACCGCCAGAAGTCCGAGCTCGTCGCGTCCGCCTCTATCTACCGCAGCTGCGCGATAGCGACAGCCGACAGAGTATTGCAGGATATGAGGATAGCGGCTCCGCAGGCTGCCGACGATCTTCTGGGTGTCGCGGACGTGAAGGCGGCGTTCGTCATAGCTAAGACCTCCAACGACGAGATAGCGCTGAACTGCCGCTCGCTGGGAGCGATAAATGTTCAGCTCATAGCCGAGAAACTGGGCGGAGGCGGTCACCAGACAATGGCGGGAGCGCAGTTCCGCGACTCGACTGTCGATGATGTTGTCGCGAAGCTGAAAGAAGCGATAGACAAATATTATGAGAGCTTAAACTGACAAAGAAAGGAACAGACAGAAAATGAAAGTTATACTCTTGCAGGACGTACAGGGAACAGGCAAAAAGGGCGAGGTAAAGGAAGTAA
Organism: Ruminiclostridium sp.; assembly: GCA_024682455.1. Taxonomy (GTDB): domain Bacteria; phylum Bacillota; class Clostridia; order Oscillospirales; family Ruminococcaceae; genus Ruminiclostridium_E. Next base: position 6,700 of record JAIKZF010000092.1, read on the forward strand.
AGGACGGCTTCGCGCGCAACTGCCTCATAAAGCAGAAGCTTGCGGTGGAGGCGACCAACACGAACATGAACATACTTGAGGGTCAGCAGGCTCACGCGCAGCATAAGATCGACACCGAGATCGCAAACGCGAAGAAGATCGCCGGGGTCATCGAGGGCAAGACCTTCTCGACAGCTATGAAGGCCGGCGCAAACGGAAAGCTCTTCGGCTCCGTGACAGGCAAGGACATCTCGAAGATGATAAAGGACGCGCACGGCCTCGATGTGGACAAGAAGAAGATAGTGCTGAAAAACGAGATAAAGACCTTCGGCGTGTTTGAAGCCGAGGCACGGCTCTACAACGGCGTTACCGCGAAATTCAAGGTACAGGTCACCGAGCTTCAGTAACCGCGGAGGCACACAATGGCAGAGCTGGATATAAGCAACATCGACCTGCCGTATAACACGGACGCTGAACAGATGGTGCTCGGCTCGGCGATAGCCGACCCGGAGCTTGTCGCAAAGATCATCGACAAACTCACGCCCGAGCATTTCCACATCAAGGCGCACAGCGGGATATATTCCGTTATGCAGCAGATGTTCGTGAGCGGCGAGGATATAAATATCATAAGCCTCGGGGAGCGCTGCGTGAGACAGCAGGTGTTCGCTTCTCCCGAGGAGGCAAAGGAATATCTGTACAAGCTGTCGGTCATGGCAGTCGAGAGCTCGTCGATAGAGAGCTACGCTCAGTATCTCGACGAGAAATTTGTCATGCGTCAGCTCATCAATGTTTCAAGGGATATCTTTGAAAAGGCGACCTCGGGTACGGAAGAGCCCGGCAGTCTGCTCGAATACGCCGAGAAGCGCATATTGGATATCCGCAGCACAGCCGAGACCTCGGGACTGATGAACATCAATCCCACGGTGATCGACCTGCTCAAGCACCTTATTGATATAAACCAGCACCCCGAGAACAACCAGATCGGCCTGAGCACGGGATTCAGGGTGCTCGACAAGGTGATATACGGGCTTATGCCCTCCAGTCTCATACTTATCGCAGCCCGTCCGGGCATGGGAAAGACCTCCTTCGCGATGAACATGGCGGTCAACGCCGCAAGACTGCACCGCGACAAGAAAATCGCGATATTCAGCCTGGAAATGTCCCGCTCGCAGCTCGTCGAGCGTATGCTTTCCTCGGAGGGCAGGATAAACGCGGACAAGCTCAAGACCGGCGACATCGACCAGTCGCAGTGGCGCGGGCTGTATGAGGCTGCCGAGATGCTCATGAGCTCGGAGATATACGTTGACGATACCGCGGGCATAACCGTCGGCGAGATGAAGGCGAAGCTGCGCAGGATAAACAATGTGGGACTTGTAGTCATCGACTACATCGGCCTTGTCACGGTAAAGGGCAAGAACAGCGGCAATCGCGTCGCCGAGGTCACCGAGATCACCCGTAACATGAAGGTCATGGCAAAGGAAATGAACGTGCCGGTCATAGCGCTGTCACAGCTCTCCCGAGGCCCCGATAACCGCGAGGACAAGCGTCCCCTGCTGTCCGATCTGCGTGACTCGGGTTCCGCCGAGCAGGACGCGGACGTGGTCCTCTTCCTGTACCGCGACCATTATTACCACAAGGAAAAGACCGACCTGATCAACAGCTGCGAGTGCATAGTGGCAAAAAACCGCCACGGCAAATGCTGCACCGTCCAGATGCGCTGGGAGGGCGAATTCACGAGATTCACCAGTGTGGAGGAACATCATGAAGACCCGCGTGGCTGAGGCGCTGAAAAAATACGGTATGCTTGAAGCCTGCCGGAACGTGACCGTGGGGCTGAGCGGAGGCGCGGACAGCTGCGCCCTGCTCGGAGTGCTCCGGGAGCTGAGCGGCGAGCTGGATATGAGCCTGTCGGCGTGCCACATAAACCACAGCCTGCGCGGAGCAGAGAGCGACCGCGACGAGGCTTTCGCGCGCTCACTGTGCGAAAGGCTCGGAGTGCCGATAGAGGTGTACCGCGTGGACGTGCGCGCCTCCGCCGGGAAGCACGAGAGCATTGAGGAGACGGCGCGGCGGCTGCGTTACGGCTGCTTCGGTGAAGCCCGCGGAAAATTCGGCTCCGTCATCGCGACGGCGCATACCGCCGGCGACAGCGCCGAAACGGTGCTGATGAACCTGCTGCGCGGCACGGGCACAAAGGGGCTCGCCGGTATACCGCCGGTGCGGGGCGGGATAATCCGGCCGCTGATACTCTGCACAAGGGAACAGACCGAGAATTACTGCCGCACGCACGGCATAGACTATGTAACGGACAGCACAAATCTGGAGGACGACTGCACCCGCAACCGCATACGCCATAAGGTGATACCGCTGCTGGAGGAGTTCAACCCCTCGTTCATCGCCGCGGTCTCGCGAATGACCGAAGCCGTGAGCGACGACGAGAGCTTCCTCGCGGAGTACGCCGCAAGGTGCGCGCAGGAGTGCCGGACAGAAGGCGGCTACGATTCCCGGAGGCTCGGAGAGCTCCACCCCGCCGTACTGTTCCGGGTCATTGCCTCGGAGCTCAGGGCGAACGGCGTCGAGCCGTCGAGACTGCGGGTCTCGCAGTGCACGGAGCTGATTCGCCGCGGAATGGGCAGAGTGAACCTTTGCAGGGACAAATTCGCCTGTGTCAGAAAAAAGGTCTTTTTCATCAGGACGGAGTTCCAGCAGTATAAGGGCAGGGCTCCGGAAAACTGATTTTATACATTTTTCAGGATTTGAACATTTTTGTGTTGATTTTTTCACACATTTGTGATATACTATTATATTGACGATTTTATCGGACAGCGAAATGTTGAAAGGAAAAAACGATGCACAAGGACATTGACAGGATACTTTTCGGCGAAGATGAGCTGAGAACGGCGGTCGCGGAGGTCGGGAAACGCATAAGCGCGGACTACGCGGGCAAAAATCCGCTGCTGGTAGGCATACTCAAGGGCTCGGTGGTGTTCATGGCGGATCTGATGCGCGCCGTGGACTGCGGCTGCTCGATAGATTTCATGGTGGCAAAGTCCTACGGAAACGCGGCGGTATCGTCGGGAAACGTAAAGATACTGAAAGACCTCGATACCGACATAACCGGCCGGGATGTGATAATAGTCGAGGATATCCTCGATACGGCGAGAACGCTGACGGCGGTGAAGAATTATCTGCTGAGCAAGTCTCCGGCGTCCGTGAAGATCTGCGCTCTGCTCGACAAGGTGACTGCCGAGAAGGCGGGCGACGCAAAGGCGGACTACAAGTGCTTCGATGTCGGCAACGAATTTGTCGTGGGCTACGGTCTCGACTACGCGGAGCGTTACCGTGAGCTGCCGTACATCGGGGTGCTCAGACATGAGGTATACAGCAAATAAATATAAAGTGTAAACATACGGAAAGGCGGTCTAAATGCAGTCTAACAAATTCAAGGGATTGATAATCTATATCCTGATAATAGCGCTTCTCATCATGGGGCTCGTCGCCATACTGAACACGCTCATACCGGCGTACGGCTCGGCGGAGATAACGGCGTTCAAGGGCTCGTACTCCCAGCTCCTTGACGAGTTCGACGCTATGAAGGTCACCGAGTTCAAGCTCGACCTCGGCAGCGGGCAGCTCGACTTCAAGTCCAGGGACAACCCGAGCGTCACATACAGGTACAGCGTCCCCCACGTGAGCCTGTTCCTGAGCGATACGGAAAATTACCGCACCGCTTACAACCAGCAGAACCCCGAGTCTCCGCTGGTATTCGACTACAAGCCGATATCGGATAACTCGTTCCTGCTCAGCTTCATACCGTATCTGGTACTGATAGCGCTGATGATAGGCTTCACCTTCGTGATAATGCGCCAGACCACGGGAAGCGGCAAGCTCAACCAGTTCTCCCGCGCCAACACCCGCAATCAGCCCGCCAACGGCAAGAAGGTCACGTTCGCGGACGTTGCCGGTGCCGACGAGGAAAAGCAGGAGCTCGAAGAGATCGTTGATTTCATGAAGAACCCCCGCAAATACCAGGAGCTGGGTGCGCGCATACCCAAGGGCGTTCTGCTCGTGGGACCTCCCGGAACGGGTAAGACCCTGCTCGCTAAGGCTGTCGCCGGTGAGGCGGGAGTGCCGTTCTTCTCCATAAGCGGCTCGGACTTCGTTGAAATGTTCGTCGGCGTCGGAGCCTCCCGCGTCCGCGACCTGTTCGATCAGGCGAAGAAGCATACTCCCTCGGTCGTATTCATCGACGAGATCGACGCGGTCGGCAGACAGCGCGGCGCAGGTCTCGGCGGAGGCCACGACGAGCGCGAGCAGACCCTGAACCAGCTCCTCGTCGAAATGGACGGCTTTACCGAAAACCAGAACATCATCGTAATGGCGGCGACCAACCGCCGTGATATACTCGACCCCGCCCTGCTGCGTCCGGGACGCTTCGACAGGCAGATAACCGTCAGCTACCCGGATATCAAGGGACGTGAGGAGATACTCAAGGTACACACCAAGAACAAGAAGCTCTCCCCCGACATCAACCTCGCCACGATAGCGAAGTCCACAGCGGGCTTCACGGGAGCGGATCTTGAAAACCTGCTGAACGAGTCGGCACTGCTCGCCGCGCGTAAGAACCGCAAGGCTATCGCCCAGGAGGACGTCGAGGAGGCCGCCATAAAGGTAGTGACGGGTCCCGAGAAAAAGTCGAGAGTCGTCACGGAGAAGGAAAAGCGCCTGACCGCCTATCACGAGGCCGGTCACGCGGTCTGCACCTACTTCTGCCCCACGCAGGACAAGGTTCATCACATCACGATAATCCCCCGCGGCGCGGCAGGCGGCTTCACGATGTCGCTGCCGGAGCATGACAAGAACTACGTGAGCAAGCGCGAGATGGAAGAGGATCTGATCGTTCTGCTCGGCGGACGCGTAGCGGAAAAGGTAGTGCTGGAGGATATCTCCACCGGCGCCTCAAACGATATCGAGCGCGCCACCAATGTAGCGAGGAACATGGTCACACGCTACGGCTTCAGCGAGAAGATCGGTCCGATAGTCTACGGCACCAACGATGCCGAGGTATTCCTCGGCCGCGACTATTCGCACGGCAGGAACTACTCCGAGAACATCGCCGCCGAGATAGACGCGGAGATCAGAGAGCTTGTGGATACGGCGTATGAGTCCGCCAGAAACATTCTTGAAACGCACCGCGACTGCCTTGAACGCGTTGCTCAGTACCTTATCGAGAATGAGAAAATGGACGGTGACACGTTCGCCCGCCTCATGAAGGGCGAAACTCCCGCCGATCCGTCTGAAGCAGGACTTACGGCTCCCGGCGGCACGTCCGGAGACAAGCCCGCTCAGGATAGCTGGAGCTTTGGCGGCTCCGGCAATACAGACTCTACCGGCGAAGACGGCGGGTTCGATACTATGATATAATAAGAACGCCGTTCACGATACAATGTCGTGAACGGCGTTAGTCTTTCAAAAAAGTACAATTTGTGGTTATTTCTGTTTCCTTTACTATTAAAAGGAGCACTGCCTACCCCCGCTGCAAGGCGAAGCGGTTTATTTTAGGGTCCAGCCCTTTTTTAAAAGGGCTGGCCGCCGGAGGCACTCGAGCGTAAGCGGCCACTCGAGCGTAAGCGGCCACTCGAGCGTAAGCGGCCACTCGAGCGTAAGCGGCCACTCGAGCGTAAGCGGCTTCTTATAGTGTAGTGACGAGTTCTTCCGCCGACCTGCGCTTTGTGTGGCGCTCGGAGGGCTCTGCGGCTATACCGCTGACCGGGAGCAGCCCTATCATGCTGTATTTCGCGGTCTCGGGGAACAGCTCTGCGAGTGCGCCGGGGTCGAAATGACCTATCCACGTCGAGCCGTAGCCCAGCTCGTGGATCTCCAGCATCATGTGCGTGATGACGATAGCGGCGTCAACATCGGCAAAGCTCTTTTCGTCGAACGGACGCTTCCACGCCTGCTCCGGGTCGCCGCCTACCGCGAATATCACCTTCGCGGGTTCGATGAATTTCATTTTCGTGCAGGAGAGCAGCTTTTCGCGAGCCTCGGGGCTCCTGAATACCCATATCCTGATCGGCTGGAAGTTCACTCCCGTCGGAGCCGCAAGTCCCGCCTCGATTATCCTGTCGATATCCTCCTGCGGGATATCCCTGCCGTCAAAGCCGCGCACCGAGTATCTGTCATGCGCGAGCTGCAAAAAGTCTTTCATTCGATGACCTCCTTTTCCGAATAGATTATAACACATAAGCGGGAAAAAAGCAATGGGGAATAAAAAAATAAGCGGAGTCATCGGGATATCGCCCGGCGCTTACAGCACAAAAATACCGCCCCTGTCAGGACGACGGGAGCGGTATATGCTTATGCCGCGATCACTTGAGCTCGATCTTTGCGCCTGCTTCTTCCAGCTTAGCCTTGATCTCCTCAGCCTCTGCCTTTGCAACGCCTTCCTTGATAGCCTTAGGAGCTGCTTCAACGAGCTCCTTGGCTTCCTTAAGACCAAGGCCGCAGATATCCTTGACAGCCTTGATAACGCCCATCTTGCTGTCGCCGAACGAAGCGAGTACAACGTCAAACTCTGTCTTCTCCTCTGCAGCTGCAGCGCCTGCGCCTGCTGCGGGACCCGCTGCTACCATAGCTGCTGCGGATACGCCGAATTCTTCCTCAAGTGCCTTTACTAAGTCGTTAAGCTCAAGAACTGTGAGCTCCTTAACGTCTTCAACGATCTTTAAAACTTTCTCTGAAGCCATTTTAATTTTCCTCCTGATATTATTGATTGTTTACGCGTCACGCGGACGCACGTGTCATGCCGCCGATAGACTTAAGCGGCGCCTTCTTCGCTTTCCTTCTTCTTGGCGATCTCGCTTGCCGCGATAGCGAGTCTCTGCATAGGAGACTGGAGCATGAAGAGCAGCTTGGAGATGAGCACTTCCTTGGTCGGGAGCTTTGCGTACTCCTCTACCTCCTCTACGGAGATAGCTTCCTTACCGATGAAGCCGATCTTGATGTTGAAGCGGCTGTCACCGCAGTCCTGAGACTGCTTGTAAATGATCTTCGGAGCCGAGATGATATCGTCCGTGTGAAGGGCGATAGCCGTTGTACCCTCAAGGTGCTCGTCAACGCCTGTGATGCCTGCCTTGTCGATAGCTCTTCTGAGGAGAGTGTTCTTTACTACGAAGTAATCAACGCCTGCCTCGCGGAGAGCCTTACGGAGAGCCGTATCCTCCGCGACTGTGATGCCCTTGTAATCAACGATGACACCGCCTGCCGCGTTTTCGAGCTTCTTTGCGAGCTCGTCGACATAAGCCTGCTTCTGCTGAAGGATCTTTTCACTTGCCATTTGGTTTTTCCTCCTTTTCTTTATTCTTGCTGTCAAAAGTCAAAGGGGAAATTCGATACTCCGGTATATAGCCGGTAAGTATAAAACCCCGCTCGCATACGACGAACGGGGGCAGATCATCTGTTATCTCCCATTCCTCGGCAGGCGGTCTCCCGTTAGCGGTGCGACGCACCGACCTGCTGTCTTTAGAACAGCGTGATAATTATAACACACTATAATATATTTGTCAAGCATTTTTTTCATTTTCCGCGAATTTTTTTCCGATAACGAAAATACCCCGCGCCGGGCGGGGTGTTTCCGTGTAGGGGTACTTAAACTATTATGGAAGGTATCAATTGACGGAGGGCTTGTTTTTTTGCCCTCTATATATATAAACGATTTTCGGGGGCATTTCGTTACGTGTTTTTTGAAAAAAATACCAAAAACGCCAATTATTCTCTGTTATGCACAAATTTCGTCATTTCGTTTGTGCACAATAACAAATGAATTTTCGGGTTCCGTGTGCTATAATGGATATATCGCAGGAAAGATATCCGAAGCCTGCGTCATCATTGTTTCCCGGAGGTGCGGCAAATGGAATACGAGCACGTGACCCACGGCTTCCCGCCCGTTTACGACGAAAACAGCCGCGTTCTTATCCTCGGCAGCCTTCCGTCCGTAAAGTCCCGCGAGCAGCAGTTTTACTACGGTCATCCGCAGAACCGCTTCTGGAAGGTCATGGCGGCAGTTGTAAAGGACGCTGTCCCGGCCACGGCGGAGGAAAAGAGGAGCTTCCTGCTCCGGCACGGCATAGCGCTCTACGATACTGTTTATGAGTGCGATATAGCGGGCTCGTCGGATTCGAGCATAAAGAACATCGTGCCGACAGACCTCGCTCCGATACTCTCGGCTGCGCACATTTCCGCCATATTCACGAACGGAGGCACAGCCACCCGCGTCTACCGCAGATACCACCTGCCCGTCACGGGTATCGAGCCCGTTCCCCTGCCCTCCACCAGCCCCGCCAACGCCTCCCGGAGCCTCGACCGCCTGATCTCCGACTGGACGCTCGCGCTGAGTAGAGAGTTCGTCAGATAAGCCGCTTACGCTCGAGTGCCTCCGGCGGCCACCCCTTTTGAAAAAAGGGGTGGACCCTAAACCAAACCGCTTCGCCTTGCAGCGGGGGCAGGTAGTACGACTTTTGATAGTGAAATATATTTAAATAACAAAAAAGCACTTTTTGACAGATTAACTGCGCCTTTTGTGAACACAAAAGGCGCAGTCGCTTTACATATTAAGCTTGATTATCTCGTCAAAGCCCTGATTTTTTGTACGGCTGTATATCTTGTCGCACTTTTTGGGGTTCGGGACAAGAACGAGTGTAACGTCGCTGCCGGCTTCGAGCTCCGCGGACTTCGATATCGCTTCAAGGATATCCTCTTCCTTGTAAAGTATCGCAGTCCTGCTCCTTCTGCCGCCGAGACTGACGTTGTTCTCGGAAACTATGGAGAAGATGCGCTCAAAGCCTATCGAAAAGCCCACCGCCGGGATATTCTCGCCGGTAAAGCGCCCGATCAGCCCGTCATATCTGCCTCCGCCCGCTATCGTGCCGCCGAATTTCTCGCTTGCGACCTCGAAAACCGTGCCGGTGTAGTAGCCCTGCCCGCGTACCAGCGAGGGGTCATATATCACGGAATAGTCCGGAGAAAGCTTGTCCGCAGTCCCGATTATCGTGCGCAGGCTCGTGAGGGCAGCCTCGTCCTTGCAGTAGGCCGCCATATCGTCGAGGGTAATGCCGTCCTTGCCCAGCAGCTCACGCAGAGCCTCCACGGCTCCCTCAGGCATCCGCTTCTCCCGCAGCTCGGCAGCCACGCCGTCCGCGCCTATCTTGTCCAGCTTGTCGAAGGTCACGGACACGGTGTCGAGAGCGTCCTCCGGGAAGCCCATGGTCATCAGCGAGCTGCGCAGTATGCGGCGGTCGTTCACCCGTACAAAAAACTTGCCTATGCCGAGCCTCGAAAGCGCCTTCGCGGTCACGGATATCAGCTCGATCTCACAGCATATCGAATCCGAGCCGAGAATGTCTATATCGCACTGCACGAACTCGCGCAGTCTGCCGCGCTGAGGCCTCTCCGCGCGGTACACCTTGTCGATCTGTATGCACTTGAACGGGTTCGGAAGGCTGTTCCGGTTGTTGGCGTAGTATCTCGACAGCGGCAGAGTAAGATCGTACCGAAGCCCGAGGTCGCAGAGCTCCTTTTCGTCGGCGGGAGATCTTCCGAGAGCCTCGGCGAGCTTCTCGCCCCGCTTGAGTATCTTGAATATCAGGTTCAGGTTGTCGCCGCCGTCGCTCTTGTCGAGGTTTTCGGCGCTCTCAACGGCGGGAGTGTATATGCGTGTGAAGCCGCAGCCCGTGTATGTCTCCAGTATCGTCTGCGTGAGTCTGTCGCGCAGAGCCGCGGCTTCGGGCAGGTATTCCTGCATACCCTTCTGTGGTTTTATGTTCAATTTTTCAGTCCTCATCTTTCCTGTGGTGTTTTTTCTTTTCCTCATACATACGGGTATCTCCGAGATGCATGAAGGAGTCGATATCCGCCGATCTGCCGTCGTGCACGGCAACTCCGACGCTCATCGTCACGGGCAGCCCGTCCGCCGAGAAGATGCGGTGTATCGTCTTTTCGAGGTTCGCGCAGTATTCACGCGTTTCGCTTTCCCCGACTATGCCGTTCATCACGAGCGCGAACTCGTCTCCGCCAAGTCTGGCAGCAGCCGCGCCCGGGAACAGCGCCTTTATCGCGTTGGCGGTCTTTATCAGCACCTCGTCGCCCTTTCTGTGGCCGTATTCGTCGTTGACCTCCTTGAAGCGGTCGAGATCCATATAGAAGAGGGTCATAGGCTCAAGCGCGTGCTCGGTCAGGTAGTTATAGAAAAAGCGGCGGTTATACATATTCGTGAGCATATCCGTATTGGCGGCGTTAAGTATGGACTGCTCATAAGCGCGCTGATAGGTCATATCCTTCATCAGCAGGAAATATCCCGTGATGTTGTCGAAGGAATCATATATCTCCTGAAGCCGCATGATGTACGATCTTTCCTCGGTCCCCACGCTGAGCTTGATCTCCTGCATGACGAGGTGGTTTTCGAGCTCGCTGACGGTCTGCGCGACGGGACGGCAGCACTTCTGTCTCCACTCGGAATAGACAAAATCCTCCGGCGCGGTGCTTTCGCCGATTATCTCCGCGAACGCGCTGTTCATCTTTACGACCTTCATATCGGCAGTAAAAATTATCATCGGGAAGGGCAGATTATCGACGAGTATATCAAGCTCTATGCCGAGATTGGAGAAATTGGTCACATCATGCCCGACGCCCACGGTCCCGAGCACGTTGCCGAACATATCGAACAGCGGGGTCTTGTAGGTCGTGAACTGCTTCATACCCTCGCGGGTCTTTACGGGCTCGTCGCAAATATATGTCCTGCCTGTGCGTATGGCGATCTCCTCGGACTCGGCGCAGGCGAACTTATTGCCCTCGGCGGGTCTCGGAGCGTTCCAGATATAGAAATGGTCTCTGCCGATTATGTCCTCGCGCTTCTTATGGACCACCTTGGTGAACGCCTGATTCACCATGGTATGTATGCCGTCCAGGCGCTTGAACCACAGCATATCCGGCACAGTATCTATCGTGGTGTAGAGCGCCTGCTCATAATACCACGCCGACGCCTGCTCGGTCAGGTGCTTCAGCACCCGCTCAAAGCGCGCTGTTATCTCGGCGGGATTGTCGGTGTCCCACACGTCCTCAAGGTCCTCGGTCAGCTTTATCGTGCCTACGAACACATAGCGCAGGTTATGCCGGTTCATTGTCCTGAGCTTTTCTATGCGGTCATAGCTGTCGGTTATGACAAGATGAGCCCTGTCCTCGGAAAACTCCGTAACGCTTCCGTCTGTCCTGTCGGAATACTCCAGTATGACATTGTCGGGCTCGACGGCGTTTTTCAGCGCTTTCAGGAATTTCTCCTGTCTGAGCTCGGCATAGACCGTGATATTCACCGTTACCATATTTTTTACACGCCCCTTGTACACATATATATTAATTATATCATTCCGTCTCTTTTACGTCAATCAATTTCTGTTGTGGCATTAGCACAATTTTTACGCTCGTTGTTCTCCCTTTTTAGTCGTTTTGCGCTCAGGCAGGCCTTTTTTCAAAAAAATCAAAAAAATTCACCGATTTCTATTGACAAATCAGCCTTCTTGTGATAAAATATCGTAGTGTTGATAAGCAAAACCGAATAAAAAGGGTAAACCAATGTATGGAGAAGTCGCGTAGTTGGTCGAGCGCGCGCGATTGGAAATCGCGTAACCGTCAAAAGCGGTTCGAGGGTTCGAATCCCTCCTTCTCCGCCAGCGGCGAGCCGCCGCTTACAGAACCGTCTGTCACTTATCGGCAACGGACATATTTTCTGCCCCGCAGTTGTCATTTGCATAAAGTGACGAGCAGTTCCCGAACGTCGGCTGCGCAGAACAACGGGCAGTATATAAATGTCAGTCACTTTAAACGGCGGACAGCTGAATAATGATCTAATGCCGTGCGGAGCTTCCATTCTGTACGGTATATTTTATATACTTTACCCGAATGAATCAGACCGGAGGACAGTATGAAAAAGATAAACAATGCCGCGTCGGCGATCTCGGCGATAGCGGCGTCGGCAATACTCTGCTCGTCCGCGGGAGCCTACCTCACCGAAGTCGCTTCACCGTCGGAATATCTGAACTCCGACAATGAGACCTGGCAGTTCGTGCTCCCCGAAAAGCATAACAGCTACGCTGTCGGAGTCACAAGACTGGAATATGTCATCTCCTTCGACGGCGACAATGCCGAATACGCAAAGGAAAAGGCAGACGGCCACTACGATAACGAGGACGCAAAGCCCTTCGCGGACTTCGAGGGCTATATCGGCATAGGCGCCAGAATGAATATAAACGGGACCGAGGACAACTGGCTACAGTTCGACTACGCCTCGCTCACCTCGCTGAGCGCCGGCAATCATGTGGAGATAAAGAAGCTTAACGACAACACCTACCTGTTCAGCGCTACCCCGACAAATGTCGAGATCCTCCCTACCGAGCGCGATATACAGCTTTCGCTCAAGGAATGGGGGAACAAGTCCGACTACTATAAGCTGACCGTGCATGAGTTCTACGCGTACGGCCCCGACGGCTCGGTAGCCATTTACGCCGACAGCAGCGGAAACGCCGAGTTCGGCACTCACGCGGCATTCGACGCTTCGGCTTACGCCCCCGCGGAGACTGCCGCCGAAACGACGACTGCCGCCGAAACGACGACTGCCGCCGCTCCGGAAACCACCACAGTAACGTCCGCCGAGACCGCCGATACCACGGCATCAGCGGCTGAGGTCACAACAAAGGCTGCCACCGCAAAGGGCGGCACCATACAGCAGGTGACCTCCGCGGACTACGGTTCGAGAGATTCGTCGCTGCTGATCGTGGGCATAGTCGCCGGCGTACTTATAATCGGCGTTATTGTCGGAATAATAGTATTTATGAGTAAAAAGAAAAAATAGACCGAAAGGCGGAAAACCATGGAACTATACAGCATCATCGCAGCTCTCAACCCCGCTACCGGCACTCAGCTCCCTATCTGGCTCTTCGTGGTCTCGGGCGTGGTGCTTGCCGGCTGCATCGTCGGCGCGATAATCTCAAAGAAGATGAAAAACAAGAAAACGAAGAAAAACGGCAGAAGAAAATGATCTGTCGGCGCCTGTCCTCATGTACAGGCGCCTTTGTTCTGTAAAACGGAGATACGCAAATGAAAAAACTGCTTGGGTTCCTTACAAAGGGATATCTGAAAGAGACCATACTCAGCCCGCTGTTCAAATGCATCGAGGCGGTGCTGGAGCTTTTCGTGCCGCTGGTGGTGGCATATATGATAGACGACGGTATACGGTACGGCGACAAGGAAACGGTCGTGCGCTCATGCGTGCTGCTGGTATGCCTGGGGCTCGCGGGGCTCGCATTCTCGATAACGGCGCAGTATTTCGCCGCGAAAGCCGCCACAGGCTTCGCGAGGACGGTCGGGAACGCGCTTTTCACGCACATTCAGAAGCTTTCCTACACCGATCTCGACGAAATGGGCACCTCTACCCTGATGACGCGTATGACCGGCGACCTGACCCAGGTGCAGACCGGCGTGAATATGACGCTGAGACTGCTGCTGCGTTCGCCGTTCATCGTGTTCGGAGCTATGATAATGGCGTTCACGATAGATGTGCAGTCGGCGCTCATATTCGTACTGACCATACCCGTGCTTTCGGTCGTCGTATTCGGGATACTACTCGCGGGAATGAAGCTCTACGGCAAGGTGCGCGCCGGACTCGACAAGCTCCTGCACCGCACGCGCGAGAACCTGAACGGAGCCCGCGTTATGCGCGCGTTCCGCATGGAGGAGCGCGAGATATCGGCGTTCCGCGCAGACAACGAAGCTCTCACACACGACCAGCTCGTGTCGGGGCGCATCTCGGCGCTGATGAACCCGCTCACGTTCGTGCTGATAAACCTTGCCGTCGTGATACTGATATATCAGGGAGCCCTGCGCGTTGAGGAGGGCGTACTTACCCAGGGCGCCGTCATCGCCCTGTATAACTATATGTCGCAGATACTCGTCGAGCTGATAAAGCTCGCGAACCTGATAATAACCATAACCAAGGCTGCCGCCTGCGGAAAGCGCATACAGGCTGTGCTCGACGGAGGCGAGGGCATGAAGGAGGGCACCCGCACCGAGGGCGAGCCCGGCGCGCAGTACGCCGTAGAGTTCAGACACGCCGACCTGCGCTATAAGAACGCTTCCGAAAACTCGCTGACGAACATCGACTTCACCGCGAAGCCCGGCGAGGTCATAGGCGTGATCGGAGGCACGGGCTCCGGCAAGACCTCGCTGGTCGGCCTGATACCGCGCTTCTACGACGTGACCGGCGGAGCCGTGCTCGTGAACGGGACGGACGTGCGCGAGTACACCACGGAGGCTCTGCGCTCGAAGATCGGCGTAGTTCCGCAGAGAGCCGTGCTGTTCAGCGGGACCGTGCGCGATAATATGAAGTGGCGCGACGAAAACGCGTCGGACGAGGAGATAATGCGCGCTCTCGACATTGCGCAGGCACGCGACATCATCGAAAAGAAGGAGAACGGCCTTGACGCGCAGGTCGGACAGGGCGGGAAGAACTTCTCGGGCGGTCAGAGACAGCGCCTGACCATAGCGCGCGCACTTGTGGGCTCGCCGGAGATAGTCATACTCGACGACAGCGCCTCGGCTCTCGACTTCGCCACGGACGCCGCTCTGCGCAAGGCTCTGCGCACTCTCGGAAACACCACGGTATTCATCGTGTCGCAGAGAACGAGCTCCATAATGCACGCGGACAAGATAATCGTCCTCGACGACGGACACCCCGCCGGGATAGGCACTCACTCCGAGCTGCTGGAGACCTGCAGCGTCTACCGCGAGATCTACGACTCGCAGTTCAGGAAGGAGGGCAAGGCGGTATGAAGAACAAGGACACCCTCCGCAAGGTACTGCGCCGCGTAAAGCGCTATATGCCCCTCATCGTGCTTTCCACACTGCTCGCGGCTCTGTCGGTGGCGGGGACTCTCTCGATACCGATAATCATAGGAAACGCCATAGACTTTCTCGTTATGCCCAACGGAAGCAGCGGGCTGAGGTGGAGCGACATTATCGGCTGTCTGCTGACGGCAGGCATCATCGCGGGTATCACGGCTTTCCTGCAATGGCTGATGAACGTGATAAACAACAGGATAGCCTTCAACGTGGTGCGCGATCTTCGCGGAGACGCGTTTGAGCACATCGAAAGGCTCCCGTTCTCGTACCTCGACTCGGCGAGCACCGGCGATATCGTAAGCCGTATCATCTCCGACGCCGACCAGTTCGCGGACGGACTTCTGCTCGGGTTCTCGCAGCTCTTCACGGGAGCCGTGACCATACTCGGCACGCTTATGTTCATGCTCACTCTCGACCCGCTTATCACGCTGGCGGTCGTCCTGCTCACGCCGATATCGCTGTTCGCGGCGAAGCGCATAGCCGGCGGCACATACAGTATGTTCAAGAAGCGCTCGGAGACTCTCGGCGAGCAGACCGCCTTCATCGACGAGATAATAGGCAATCAGAAGACCGTCAAGGCTTTCTGCCGCGAGGACGAGTCGACCGTAAAATTCGAGGAGATAAACAGGCGCCTTGAAAAGTATTCTCTCAAGGCTACATTCTGGTCGTCGCTGACAAACCCTGTGACCCGCTTCGTGAACGCCCTTGTTTACGCGGCAGTGGGAGTGTTCGGCGCGATCTCGGCTATCGGCGGAGGCATAACCGTCGGAGCTCTGTCCTGCTTCCTCAGCTACGCGAACCAGTACACCAAGCCGTTCAACGAGATCTCTGGACTCATAACCGAGCTGCAGAGCGCGCTTGCCGCCGCCGCAAGGATATTCGAGCTGATCGAGGCTCAGCCCGAGCTGCCGGACCAGACTGACGCCGCAGTCCTTGAGGACGCACAGGGCGAAGTCAGCCTGCGGAACGTTGATTTTTCATATACGCCGGAACGCGAGCTTATAAAGAATTTCAACCTCAACGTACGCCCGGGACAGAGGATCGCCATCGTAGGTCCCACCGGATGCGGAAAAACGACGGTCATAAACCTGCTTATGCGTTTTTACGACGTATATTCCGGCTCGATAGAAGTGGACGGGAACGATATTCGCGGCGTGACGAGGGATTCTCTGCGCCGAAGCTACGGCATGGTGCTTCAGGACACGTGGCTGAGGCACGGGACCGTCCGCGAGAACATATCCATGAACCGACCGGGAATCACGGACGAGGACGTGATAAACGCCGCGAAGGCGGCGCACGCCCACAGCTTTATAAAAAGACTCCCCGACGGCTATGACACTGTCATAAGCGGCGACGGGGGCGGTATAAGTCAGGGGCAGAAGCAGCTGATATGCATAGCGCGGGTTATGGCTCAGCTGCCGCCCATGCTGATCCTGGACGAGGCGACGTCATCTATCGACAGCCGCACGGAAATGCGTATTCAGCGCGCGTTCGGGAAAATGATGAAGGGCAGGACGTCATTTATCGTCGCGCACAGACTTTCGACCATACGCGACGCGGATATAATAATCGTGATGAACGACGGGCATATAATTGAAACGGGCAATCACGACGAGCTTATCGCCGCCGGCGGATTCTATTATAAGCTTTATAACAGCAGCTTTGAATCAGCGTGACAGAATAGTTATTATTCTCAAAGTCATTTTGCCCGATACTATCGCAGCAGATGGATAAACAGTCCGCTGAGCAGCTTCGGCTCGAACCAGGTGGATTTGGGCGGCATCAGTTCTCCGGCGTCGGCTATTTCCATAAGCTCGTCAAGCGACGTGGGATACATAGCGAAAGCGACTCTCATATCCGTTTGGCAGCGGCGCTCCAGTTCGCCGAGTCCCCTTATGCCCCCGATAAAATCAATGCGTTTATCGACCCGCGGATCGGTTATACCGAAAAGCGGGTCAATCACGTTTTTCTGCAGAATGGATACGTCCAGTCTGTCCACCGGATCCGGCTCATTGCATATATCGTCCTTCGCCGTAAGACTGTACCAGCTGCCGTCGATATACATTCCGAATTCGTGCCTTCTGCCCGGTCTGTAGTGCGCCTCGCCGACGTAACGATGAATGAAATTCTCATCAAGCCTGTCAAGGAATTCCGAAACGCTCATTCCGTTCAGGTCTTTTATCACGCGGTTGTAATCCATGATGGCAAGCTCGGATGAATCGAACGCCACCGCAAGAAAATAATTGAACTCCTCTTCACCGGTATAACCCGGATGCGACTCACGCCTTGCCTGCCCCACTTGGACCGCGGATGCGCAGCGGTGATGGCCGTCGGCGATATACAGGGCGGGTATCCCGGCAAACGCTTTTTTAAGGGCTTCGTCATCCGCGGGATCGCTCACTACCCAGACGGTATTGAGCACCCAGTCCGCGGTAAAATCGTAAACGGGTTCTGTGTGCTCGTATTTCTCTATGATACGCCGCACCGCGCCGGACGGGCGGTATGCCAGGAATATGGGACCGGTGTTCGCGTCGCAGGTATCGACGTGGTTTATACGGTCAAGCTCCTTATCGGCGCGGGTCAGCTCGTGCCTTTTTATAACTCCGGAGGTGTAATCGTCGATGGACGCGCAGCCCACGATGCCTGTCTGTGCTCTGCCGTTCATGATCTGACGATAGATATAATAACACGGCGTAGCGTCCTGAGCGCAGATACCGTCGGAGACAAGTTTATCCATGTTTTCCTTCGCTTTCAGGTAAACCTGCCTTGAATAAAGGTCGGTCTCCGGCGACAGCTCTATTTCCGCCTTATCGACGCGCAGGAAACTGTGCGGTCTGCCTTCCGCGCGGATTCTCGCCTCCTCCGTGCTCATGACGTCATAGGGAAGCTCCGCGACTTCCGAAGCGTATTCCGGCAAAGGTCTTATTGCCCTGAACGGTCTGAATACTGCCATAATCTCCTCCGATCAGCTGAATACAGCGTTGTTGAAATATATCTCGCCGTCGCTCACGTACTGCAGTCCGGCGATTTTTTTATTGGCGACGAAATACGACGCCTCGGTAAACACGGGAACGACTACCGCATGGGACACGAGAGTCTGCTCGCATTCCTTGTACTTTTTTATCTTCTCGGCTTCGGACAGATCCGCGGTTATCGAAGTGACAAGTTTGTCGTAATTGGAATTCATATAACCGGGATAGTTATACGTATTTCCGGTGGTGAACAGACGGAACAGATCCGTGGTGCCGGAGGTATTGATCGTCATGGGCAGCAGGCAAAGATCGTAATTCCTGTTTCTGAAACGCACCGCGGCGTCGCCCGCGGTCATCGTCCTGACGGATACGTTAAGTCCCAGTACTCTCTGCCAGATCTGTATCTGCTCGCGGGCGGCGTCCGCCATATCCTCAGTCGTCAGAAGAGTGACGGCCATCGACGGTCTGAGATCTTCGTTTTCCGCCATGCCCTTGCGGTAGTATTCAAGCGCTTTTGCCTCGTCATACGGCACTTCCGCCGGCTCAAAATCATAATACGGGGTAAAAGCGTCGGTAAGTATCCGCGATGCAGGCGTCCTGCCGCTGTCCTCCGTTTCGGGAAGCACGAGTTTTTTATCGATAAGAGAAGCGAAAGCCAGACGCATGTTCAGACTGGAGAACAGGGGCGTTCCCTCGTTGAACCAGTAACCCCATATAACGTCGTTGCGCATCTGCCTGGAGAGCGAAGACGCGGTCGCCATTTCGCCGAGATTGCCGGAAGAAACGGTACAGAAATCGAATTCGCCTTTT
>JAIKZF010000055.1 GCA_024682455.1 Ruminiclostridium sp.
CATAGGCGGCGGAACAGCTATGGTCGGCGACCCCTCAGGCAAGACCGATATGAGAAAGATGATGACCAAAGAGACTATCCAGCACAACGTTGAGTGCTTCAAGACCCAGATGAGCCGCTTCATCGACTTCTCTGATAACAAGGCTATGATCGTCAACAACGGCGACTGGCTCCTCGACCTCAACTACATCGACGTTCTGCGCGATGTAGGAGCGCACTTCTCTGTAAACAAGATGCTCACATTCGAGTGCTACAAGCAGAGAATGGAGAGAGGTCTTACCTTCCTCGAGTTCAACTACATGATAATGCAGTCCTATGACTTCTACAAGCTCTACACCGACTACGGCTGCAATATGCAGTTCGGCGGCGACGACCAGTGGAGCAATATGCTCGGAGGCACCGAGCTTATCAGAAAGAAGCTCGGCAAGGACGCATACGCAATGACGATAACCCTCCTGCTCAATTCCGAGGGCAAGAAAATGGGCAAGACCGAGAAAGGCGCGGTATGGCTCGACGCGAACAAGACCCCGCCCTATGATTTCTTCCAGTACTGGAGGAATGTGGCGGACGCGGACGTTATCAAGTGCATGAAGCTCCTTACGTTCATACCGATCGAGGAGATCGAGGATATGGAGCAGCACCTTGAAGGCGCGGCCTTCAACGCGGCAAAGGAGCGTCTCGCCTTCGAGCTGACAAAAATGGTGCACGGCGAGGAAGAGGCTAACAAGGCTCTTACCGCAGCAAAGAGCGTATTCGGCGGCGGCGGAGTCTCCGACGATATGCCTACCACCGAGATACCTGCGGACAAGCTCACCGACGGTAAAATAGGTATCCTCGACCTGCTCACCTTAACGGGACTCGTACCCTCCAAGCGCGAGGGCAGAACCGTCATCGCAGGAGGCGGAGTCCTCGTCAACGACGCCAAGATCACCGACCCGAACGAAATGATCCCCCTCGATGATTTCGTCGTTATCAAGAAAGGTAAGAAGATTTTCCATAAGGCTAAAAGAGCGTGAGAGAACGGGAGAGAGAAGAAGAGTATTTAGAGTTGCCTCCGGCGGCCACCCCTTTAAAAAGGGGTGGACCCTAAACCAAATACCGTACCACGGAGATTCGATACGCGAATCAAAATCAATAGTATCTTCTAAATGTAAGTAAAACAAAAACCTGCTCCTTTTGACTGCCAAAAGGAGCAGATTTCTTTCTAATTTAATAGCGAAGCGGTTGAAAGTTTTTTGAAGGGGGTCTGGGGGAAACTTTTTTTCAAAAAAGTTTCCCCCAGTCTCGAGCGTAAGCGGCCTCTCGAGCGTAAGCGGCCTCTCGAGCGTAAGCGGCCACTCGAGCGCAAGCGGCCTCTCGAGCGCAAGCGGCCTCTCGAGCGCAAGCGGCCTCTCGAGCGCAAGCGGCCTCTTTACAAACTAAGATATACAGCAGGGCTGCCCCGCAGTCCGGGCTGCGCTGAAAAAAGTCTTGATTATATACTAAAAATGTGATATAATATAATAGTATATTTTAAAAACGGAGGTACCTATGAATCTTTTATACCTGCTCCGTCCGAAAGACGAGACCGTCTACATAACATCAGCCGCGACAGTACGGCAGGGACTTGAAAAATTACGTGCTCACGGCTATACCGCCGTGCCGGTAATTGACACCGAGGGCGAGTATATCGGTACGGTCAGCGAGGGCGACTTCCTGTGGGCTTTGTACGAAAACGGCTCCATGCGCCCGCTCGAAAAGCTCGCAGTATCGGAAATCCTGCGCGAGAAGCGTGATAAGGCCGTTCCGGTCAGCGCGGGAATGGACGAGCTCCTGCTGCTGATAATGGAGCAGAACTTCGTCCCCGTCACCGACGACCGCGGCAAGTTCATAGGCATAGTAACCCGCCGCGACATAATAAGATATTTCTACGACAAGGAACATAAGGAGACCGACGAATGAACCCGAAAATACAGCTTCTTACCGAAAATATCGAAAAGTCGATCATAGGCAAGCGTGAGGTCATACTTAAGCTCATGGCGGCGCTGCTCTCGGGAGGCCACGTCCTTATCGAGGACGTGCCCGGAGTCGGCAAGACCCGCCTCGTAACCGCCCTGTCCGAAAGCGTCAGCGGAACGTGCAGCCGTATACAGTTCACCCCCGACCTTATGCCGTCGGATATCACCGGCTTCACGATGATAAACCCCAGAACGGGTGAGTCGGAATTCCGGCCCGGCGCGGCAATGTGCAACTTCCTGCTCGCCGACGAGATAAACCGCGCCTCCCCGAAAGCGCAGTCGGCGCTGCTGGAAATAATGGAGGAGCTCCAGATAAGCGCGGACGGCGTGACGCATAAGCTGCCCGTGCCGTTCATGGCGCTCGCGACGCAGAACCCCGTCGAGACATACGGAACATATCACCTGCCCGAGGCGCAGATGGACAGATTCATGCTAAAGGTCTCCATAGGCTACCCCGCGCCGGAGGACGAGATAAAGCTGCTGGGCGGAGGCTTCGGAAAGGCCGTGAAGCTGGAGCCGGTGATGACGCTCGACGATATAGCAGCGCTTCGCAGACAGGCTGAAAACGTGCGCGTGAACGACAGCGTGAAGCGCTATATACTCGCCATAGTCACGGCGACCCGCGAAAGCGAATACACCCTGCTCGGCGCGAGCCCCCGCGGCAGCATAGCACTCTGGGCTGCCGCGAAGTCCTTTGCCCTGATAAACGGCAGAGATTTCGCGGTGCCGGAGGACGTTAAGGCAATGGCTGTCGAGGTGCTCGCCCACAGACTGATGCTGTCGCCGAAGGGCAAGTCGCAGTTCGGCACCTCCGAGGCGGCAATGGCTGATATACTTGCGAAAACTCCGGTCCCGACAGAATAAGATATGATACATATAAAAGCGATACTCGCGTATATCGTGCTGATAGGGGTGGCTGTGCTCTATACCCTGTTCCTTGAGGGAGCGGGAGGCAGCTACCTTATCATAGCGCTTGCGGCGGCGGCGGTGATATCCGTCGCGGTATGCCTGTACACCAAGCGGATGCTCACCGCGTCCATAGAGATCAGCGCCGACGTGCTGAACAGGGGCGAGAGCGTGACCGTGAGCCTTGTGCTGAACAAGGCGGGAGTTCTCCCGTCGTCCTTCATCGACGCGGAGCTGTATTCAAGCTACCATTTTTCCGCGGACTCGGAGCAGCGCATACGCACGTCGGTGTTCGGAAGCGGCAAAGCGTATTTCAGCGCGAGCTACAAGGCTGCATTCTTCGGCAAGGGCAGAGTCGGCATAAGCTCGGTGACGGTGACCGACTATCTGGGGCTGGTGAGCTTCAGGGTCGATCTGCCGAAGACTTCCGAAACTGTCAAGGTCTACCCCGACATCCCGGAGGTCGACAGGCGCGAGGGTCTGGCGAGGAGCCTTACCGACGCTGCGGCTTTCGACGAGAGCGAGGAGACCACGCAGTCCCTTTACGCGATAAACGGCACCCCCGGCTATGAGCACCGCAAGTACGAGCCGGGAGACAGCCTTAAGCTCATAAACTGGAAGATATCCGCAAAGCGCGGCGAGCTGTACGTCCGCCGGCTGGAGGGAGCCTCGGGCGCGGAGCAGACGTTCGTGCTCGACAAGGCGTGCTCTCCGAACAAGGAGCCTCTCGAAGCCCGCGCCGAGGAGCAGCTGGCGGTCGAGGGAATGCTGGCGCTGATGATGCAGTTCGCAAAGACCGAGCTCCCCGCGAAGCTTGCGGTGCGCTTCGGAGGCGGCTGGGAGATAATACCGTCGCTTACTCCGAACGACGTGTCCGATATCCGCTACCGGCTGACCGAGTATGAGTTCGCGGACGAGGGCGGCGGGAGAGTCCCGCAGTCGCTTGAGGGGCACGCCGTGATATTCACGGCACGCTTCGACGGAGCCGTGTCCGCTGCCGTCGCCGGCAGGGACGACCGCGCGGCGGCGACTCCCGTCTGTGCCGCGCGCGGCGAGAATATATGGCTTATAACCCGTGATGAGGAAGATATAAGATTTGAAAAGTAAACAGCTCCCGGGCCGGCGGGAACTCCTTGCCGGCAATATCGTGCCCGTGCTGCTGAGTACGGCGGTCATGAGCGCGACAACATACATATATGTGTATTCGTCGGGAACGGCGATACTGTTCTTCGTATTCCTGTCGTTCGTTTTTTCGGCGGTGACCTTCGGCGTGTTTGAATTCTTCCGCGGCGTAGGCAAGGGCTGGCTAACGACCGCGGCGGTGACGATATACCTTATAGTATGCGCCGCAGCCGGACTGCGGGGAATAGATTCCTTCGTGAGCTTCTCTCAGTGGTTCATGGATCCGTCGGTATTCACCTCGATACACTATGACCGGACGAGAGCGGTCATGCTGCTGCTCGGGGCGGTGCTGGTGCCGTGCCTGTACTACTTCACCCGCATACGGTACCGCGGGGTATTCGTATTTCTGATATGTATGTGTCCGTTCTGCCTGTTCGCAAAGACGTTCACGGCTATACCGGTGATCTTCCCGATCGCGATAATGACGCTGTTCTTCATACTTATGACGAACGGGACGGTCTCAAAGGGAGGCGGAGCCTCCGCGGGAACGGGAGGCAGACGGCTGGCGACGGGAGCCTTCGTGCTTGCTGTAACGATAGTCGCCGCGTTCATGCCGAAGCTCGAATACGCACCGTACAGAGAGATGTTCGACGAGTTCGTGACCGGCGTTACGATCAGGGCGGCTCAGGCGGCGGCAGACTTCAACAGCTTCAACGACAGCTCCGCCGATACCACCTCCAATGACGACGTCACTATCGTGCTCTATTTCCGCGGAGACAACCCGGTGCTGCTGAAAAGGCAGAGCTTCAACTGGTACGACAGCTCCGACCGCCTGTGGAAGTACAGGCTGGAGGACTCGGATACGGGGTACAGCAACTGGCAGAAGTACACCGAATTCGAGGATCCGACGCTGCTGTATGAGGCGGCGGGCTACACGGGCGCCGACGTGACCTACTCCGACTGCGTGATATCGCCGGCGGCAGGGACCGTCCGCGCGGTATATACTCCTCAGGACATGACCTATATCGGCTCATACCAGAGCGACGTAAAGGTCTACCGGACGGAGAACGACGAGTATTTCATAAGCTCCGGCGACTCGGAGAAG
Source organism: Ruminiclostridium sp. (assembly GCA_024682455.1). Taxonomy (GTDB): domain Bacteria; phylum Bacillota; class Clostridia; order Oscillospirales; family Ruminococcaceae; genus Ruminiclostridium_E. The sequence continues at coordinate 5,130 of JAIKZF010000055.1, forward strand.
GTCAAGGCTTACCGCGTGAACTGGGCGGACTTCACGCCGGAGAAAGAATTCATAAAGCTCTTCACGGACGAGCTTGCGGAAAGTCTCGCGGAGAAAAGCTCCGCTGTCGGGTCGTACCTGCGCTCAAAGGAGCAGGCCGAAAAATACTACGGCAAGGAATTCTACAAGGAATCGCTGTTCGAGGCATACTCCTCGGCGGGAGCTCATCAGAGAGTAAAGGAGCTCGCGGAGCAGATAACGGCGGGCTGCGAGACCGACTACGAAAAGGCTGCCGCCATAGAAGCGTTCTTCCTCAAGGGCGACTATATCTACGACAAGGACTTCACGTCTTACAGCGCGGCTCCGGACGTATTCATTCTGAACACAAAGCGCGGAGCCTGCGCCGCCTACGCCACGGCAATGACCCTCATGTGCCGCGAGCTCGGGCTCACGGTGCGGTACTGCGAGGGCTTCTGGGTACAGCGGAGCTATCAGAGCGGTCTGTGGTACGTGACGACCGCCGACTCTCACTCCTTCGTGCAGGTCTGGACGGACGGCTACGGCTGGACGAACTTCAACCCGACAAGCTCGGTGACCGACGGAGGCTACGTCGACCCCACTTTTATGATAGTCGGCATAACGGCGGCTGTCATCGCGGTCATAGGGATCATCATACTGATACTGCGCCCGACGATAAGGGAGAAGCGCTTTGTCCGCAGGCTCGCAAAAGCCCGCGGAGCAGGTCAGGCTTCGCTGATATACGGCAGGATAAACCGCCTGACCAACGCCTATATCTCCGCGCGCGTCAACACGATGACTCCCGCGGAGACAGCCGGCAAGTGCTCGGAGCTGTTCGGATACGACATCTCGGGCTTCGTGGACGAATACGAGGGAGCCGTATACGGCGGGCTTCCCGACGACGGTGACCGCTCGGCAGTGTACGCCGGGTTCATGGCGGCATATAAGGAAAAGCTGAAAGAGGATAAAAGGAGAAGGAAAAAGAAGAAATGAGTATGTTTCTGCCCGGCGAGGTAACGGCGGAGCTCCCGCCGGAGCTCGCCGGAAGGCTGGATATACGCACGGCGGAGATCACCGGCTCGACGAACCTTGACGTGAGGGCGCTTGCCGAGGCGGGAGCTCCCGAGGGCACGGTGATAGCGGCGGGCGGGCAGACCGCCGGACGTGGCAGGCTCGGCAGGAGCTTCTATTCCCCGCAGGACGGCGGACTGTATATGAGCGTGCTGCTGAGACCGGCGCTGCCGGTGGCGGACTCGCTCGCTATGACCGTGTGCGCTGCCTCGGCGACTGCCGAGGCTGTCGAGGAGCTCACCGGCAAAAAGGCCGGCATCAAGTGGGTAAACGACATCTATATCGACGGGCGCAAGGCCGTCGGCATACTGACCGAGGCTTCGGTCGAGACGGACGGGCGCATAAACTACGCTGTCACAGGGATAGGCATAAACGTGACGGATATGGGCTTTCCGGAGGAGCTGAGGGAAAAGGCGGGGACGATAGGCGGCAGCGCGGAGCTTCGCCCGAAGCTCGCCGCCGCTGTGCTCAGGCGGTTCTTCGCGTATTACGACAGACTCCCGGACAAGGGGTATCTGTCCGGATACCGCAGGCGCTCGATACTGACGGGAAAGACGATAGAGTATGAGCGCGGCGGGACGCTGTACACCGCAAAGGCTGTCGGCATAGACGACGAAGCGAAGCTCATAGTGATCACTCCGCAGGGCGGGGAGCTCCACCTCGGCTCGGGCGAAGTAAATATAATAATAGGAAATGGAGAACAATAATGGAAACAAGAAAAACAGACTCAAAGACGCTGACGATGGTGATGTGCGCGCTTGGAGCGGCTATAATAGCGGTTTCGGCGCAGGTGGTGGTACCGCTGCCCTTCGGAGTTCCGATAACGCTCCAGACATTCGGAGTGGCTTTGTGCGCCGCGGTATTCGGCTCTTTCAGGGGAACCGTGTCAACGGCTGTCTATGTGCTGCTCGGTGCTGTGGGACTGCCGGTATTTGCGGGTATGCGCGGAGGCTTTGAATCGATAACCGGACCTGCGGGCGGCTTCATATACGGCTTTCTGCCTATGGCTTTCCTCTGCGGCATGGCAATGAAGAATCTGCCGCTGCGCATGGTGGTGTCCGTGGGCGGACTTGCGCTCTGCTACATCTGCGGAGCCGTTCAGTACGCGCTGCTTATGGGCATCGACCTCATACAGTCGTTTACCGTGGTGGTACTGCCCTTTGCGATAAAGGACGTGCTCAGCATAGTCGCTGCGCAGTATATGGCGATACCGATAAGAAAGGCAATAGCAAAAATAACCAATTAAATGAAAAAAATACTTGATTTTTTGGTAAATATGTGATATACTTAATGATATCGTTACGAAAGGAAATTCAGAACAATGTTCAATAAGGCAGAATTTTTAGATCAGTTCAAAAACGTTATAGCCGAGGAATACGGCGTTGAGGTGTCCGAGGCTACCCCGCAGCAGATACACTTCGCCGTGTCATGCGTGGTAATGCGATCGATATCCGGAAACTGGGCAAAGAGCAGAAAGGCTCACCTCGAAGCACGCCGCGCCTGCTATTTCTCGATGGAATTCCTCGTGGGCAGAGCCGTATACAACAACCTGCTGTGCCTCGGTATCGAGGAGGAGGTCGCCGACGCGCTGAAAGAGGTCGGAGTTGACCTCGCGGATCTCGAAGAGATCGAGGACGCGGCTCTCGGCAACGGCGGTCTCGGCAGACTTGCCGCCTGCTTCCTCGACAGCGCGGCGACGCTCGACCTGCCGCTGGACGGCTACGGCATACGCTATAAGTACGGTCTTTTCAAACAGACTATCAAGGACGGCTTCCAGCGTGAGGAGGCCGACGACTGGACAAGATACGGCGACCCGTGGAGCAAGCGCTGCAACGCCGACTCCGTGCTTATCGAGTACGGCGATCAGACAGTCCGCGCGGTTCCCTACGATATGCCGATCGTCGCTTACGGCACCGACCACATAAGCACCCTGCGCCTGTGGCAGGCGGAGCCCGTGAAGGAATTCGACTTCGACCTGTTCAACGCCCAGAGATACGACGAGGCCTGCCGCGAGCAGAGAATGGCGGAGGACATCTCCCGCGTGCTCTACCCCAACGACGACACCCGCGAGGGCAAGATACTGCGCTTGAAGCAGGAATACTTCTTCTCGGCGGCTTCGGTGCGCGATATCGTCCGCAAGTACAAGAAAAACGGCGGCGATATGAAGAAGTTCTATGAGAAGATCACCATTCAGCTCAACGACACCCACCCCGTTATCTCCATACCCGAGCTCATCAGAGTGCTCGTTGACGAGGAGGGCTTCGACTTCTTCGACGCTCTGGAGATCGCGAAAAAGACCTTCAACTACACCAATCATACCATTATGGCGGAGGCTCTCGAAAAGTGGAGCGCCGACATCATCAAGGAAGTCGTTCCGCGCATTTATGAGATAATCCTCCAGATAAACGAGGCTTTCATAGGCGAGCTCTACAAGGCGGGCAAGTTCAAGAACGAGATCGACCCGATGAAGATAGTCGCCGGAGACCTTATCCACATGGCGAGAATGGCTATCTACTGCTCCACCTACGTCAACGGCGTCGCGGAGATACACACCGAGATACTGAAAAACGACGCTCTCAAGGAATGGTACGCGCTCTACCCGAAGAAGTTCCAGAACAAGACGAACGGCATAACCCCGCGCCGCTGGCTCGCGCTGTGCAACAAGGAGCTCTCCGCGCTGATAAACGAGCTCAACAAGGGCACCGAGTGGATGACCGACCTCGAACAGCTCCAGAAGCTCAAATGGTTCGCCGACGACAAGCACGAGCTCCAGCGCTTCATGGATATCAAGCATGAGAAGAAGGTACAGCTCGCCGCCTATATCAAGGAGCACGAGGGCATAGAGATAAACCCCGACAGCATTTTCGACATACAGATAAAGCGCCTGCACGAGTACAAGCGCCAGCTCCTGAACGCGTTCGGCATACTCTATATCTATTACGGCATCAAGGACGGCTCGATAAAGAACTTCTACCCGATGACCTTCATCTTCGGCGCGAAGTCCGCTCCCGGCTATCGCCGCGCCAAGGCGATAATCAAGTATATCAACGAGATCGGGCGCATAGTCAACGAGGATCCCGACACCCGCGATCTGCTCAAGGTCGTTTTCGTGCAGAACTACCGCGTATCCTACGCCGAGAAGCTCGTTACCGCGGCTGACGTTTCCGAGCAGATCTCCACAGCCGGCACCGAGGCGAGCGGTACGGGCAATATGAAGCTCATGCTCAACGGTACGGTCACCCTCGGTACTCTCGACGGCGCCAACGTCGAGATAGTGCAGGAGGCAGGCAAGGAAAACAACTACATCTTCGGCGCGACCGTCAAGGAGCTGGAGAGCATAATGAAGATCTACGACCCGAGATACGCCGTGGAGAAGGACCCGAAGATCGGCAGAGTCGTACGCAGCCTCATCGACGGCACCGCGAACGACGGCGGCAGCGGAGACTTCCGCGAGCTCTACTTCTCGCTCATGGACGGCGCTCATTGGCACAGAGCCGACAACTATCACCTTATCGGCGACCTCGACAGCTACGTAAAGGCGAAGCTGAAGCTCAACAAGGACTACACCGACAGATTCGCGTTCACCAAGAAGTGCTGGATGAATATGGCGTGCGCCGGAAAGTTCAGCTCCGACAGAACTATCGCGGACTACGCGAAGGAGATCTGGAAGATAAAGAAAGTGGATATCAAGTGATAAAGACGCCCCGTATCGCAGCCGCGATACGGGGCGTTTCGTCATCTTGACGCTTCGAGCTGTCCGTGCAGCTCAGCAAGGCTGTTTTCAAGCCCTGCGATCTCATCATCGCAATACCTCAGTCTGAGCTCCGCCGAGGCGATCTCGGCTCTGTAACCGTCAAGCTGATCTTCAATATATTTCCGATGCTCCTCCAGCGCGCGCTTTTCCTCCTCCGTTTCTGCCAGGTCTGCCCTTTGTATGATATCATCGAGCTCCTTTCCGGCATCATCTTTCTTTTTTTCGTAATTCTCCTTATCGGCGATCACGCCGTCACGTATCCTTGTCATCTCGTCGAGCAGCACCGACACCGCGCGTATCTCGTCCTCGAT
>JAIKZF010000097.1 GCA_024682455.1 Ruminiclostridium sp.
CCGTACTTTTTCAGGAACTCGTCTATCGTATGCTCGCACCTGAAATTGGACGGCTCTTCACAGTATTCACGGACTATATAACCGCTGACCACGCTGCCGCGGGACTCATAGTCCTCGTCGTTCGTGCCGTAGTTCCCTATCAGCGGGAATGTCTGCGTAACGATCTGTCCGCAGTAGCTCGGGTCGGTCAGCGTTTCCTGGTAGCCGACCATTGCTGTGGTGAATACTATCTCGCCTGTTACCGTACCCTCCGCGCCGAAGGACCTGCCCTCAAACACGGTGCCGTCGGCGAGAATGAGGTATGCTTTTTTATAGTCTGTGAACTGCATTTTCGTCCTCCTTGCAGCTTTTGTTCAACACATTTTCATATCCGGTCTGCTTTATTCGGCTTTCTTTCTCGGAACACGCGGCTTCGGGAGCTTTATCTCGCCTATGAAGCCCATTATCTCGTTTCTCATTCTTATCGCTTCTCTGTATGCCGCGCCCGCGTAGTCCGTCTCGTCGCAGCCTTCCTTCTTATACGCGCACATGATGCCGCGCGAGCTGTTAACGATACCGCCGAGACCGTTCTTATCAAACGCCGCCGAGATATCCTCCGCCGAGGCTCCCTGCGCGCCGTAGCCCGGGATAAGGAAGAACAGCTTCGGGAACTTCCTGCGAAGCTCCGCTATCTGCTCGGGATACGTGGCTCCGGCAACTATGCCGACTCCGCAGTAGCCATATTTTCCAGGGAGCTCCTTGCCCCATATCGTGCACATCTTCGCCATCTGCTCATATACCGGCACACCGTTTATCTTCCTGTCCTGGAGCTCGCCGGACGACGGGTTCGAGGTCTTTGCCAGCACGAATATGCCCTTGTCGTAGGTCTTGCAGATCTCTGTGAGCGGCTTTATTCCGTCGGAGCCGAGATAGCCGTTCACGGTGAGAGCGTCTCCGAGGAACGGTTCAAACTCTTCGCTGCCTACTTTTACCCTGCCGAGGTGTGCAGCAGCGTACGCCTCCATTGTGGAGCCTATGTCGTTGCGCTTGCCGTCGGTTATTACGAACATTCCCTTTGATCGGGCATATTCCTGCGTCTTGTACAGCGTCTTCATACCCTGATAGCCGTACATCTCATAATAAGCAGCCTGGGGCTTTATCGCCGGAACTATGCCGCAAAGAGCGTCGATCAGCCCCTTGTTGTATTCGAGTATCGCCCTCGCGGCGCCCTTTAAGGTCTCGCCGTGCTTCTCGAAAGCCTTGCACTTTATATAATCCGGTACATAATCAAGCTTCGGGTCAAGTCCTGCCACCGTCGGGTTCTGCTTTGCCGCGATAGCCTCCATAAGTCTGTCAAGTGACATATCGTTTTCCTCCGTACGTATCAGTTCTTATCCTCGTAAACTACCTTGCCGTTCACGATCGTGTATTTTACCTTACCCTTGAACATCATACCCTTGAAGCAGGTATTCTTCGACTTCGAGTGAAGCTTCTCGGGTTCGACGAGCCATTCCTTGTTCAGGTCGACGACCGCGATATCCGCTACCGCGCCGTTCTTTATGAGACCGCCCTCAAGGCCGAGTATCAGTCTCGGGTTCTCGCACATCATGCGGACTATCTGCATAAGCTTCATCTGCTTTGTATGGTAGAATTTTGTAAGCGTTGCCGCAAGCGAGGTCTCAAGGCCTACCACGCCGTTCGGGGCCTTGTAGAAATCTGCCTTTTCCTCGGCGGTGTGGGGAGCGTGATCTGTCACAATGCAGTCGATAGTTCCGTCGCATACTGCGGCAGATATAGCCTTCATATCCTCAGCGGTACGCAGCGGAGGATTCATTCTGTAATCCGCGTCGCGCGTGAGAAGTCTGTCCTCGGTCAGCGTGAAATAATGCGGGGCTGTCTCGCTGGTCACCATAACGCCGCGTCTTGTTGCGAAGCGCAGAAGATCTACGACCTCCTTGGTCGAGACGTGAGCTATGTGTATCGGGACCTCAAGGTCATTAGCGAGCTGTATCTCACGGGCGGTCATAATGTTCTCGCTCGTTCTGCTCATACCTCTTACGCCGAGTTCAACCGAAACTACGCCGGCATTGATTATACCGCCGAGTATTATATCGGGATCCTCGCAGTGGGATATCACTTTAAGTCCTGCGTAATGTGCGTCTATCATGGCGCGTCCCATCGTATGCGCATTGGTAACGGGCTTTCCGTCGTCGGACACGGCGACGCAGCCTGCCGCCTTAAGCGCCTTGAAGTCGCAGAGCTCCTCGCCCTTGAGACCTTTGGTTATGGCTCCGACGGGATAGACCTTTATTTTTGCGTCCTTCGCCTTGTCGAGTATATATTTTATGACCTCGGGATCGTCCGCCACGGGGTCGGTGTTGGGCATGCAGGCTACCGCTGTCACGCCGCCCGCCGCCGCAGCCTCGCAGCCGGTGATTATGTCCTCCTTGTGGGTCTGACCGGGATCACGGAAATGCACGTGCATATCGCAGATACCGGGTATTACCGCAAGCCCCTCGCAGTCGATGACCTGGTCGGCATCACAGTCGATATCGGCGGCGACCTGTGATATCACATTGTCCTCGATAAGAACGTCGAGATCACCCTCAAGCTTGTTAAAGCTGCTGACTACATGACCGTTTTTCAGTAATAGCTTCATAATATACTCCAATCCGCATTTATTGATAATATGCTATCATATAATTATACAATATTTAAAATGATTTTTCAACACTTTATATGTTATTTGGCGTTATTTCGTTATTTTGCACAATAAACCATAAGCTCATATCCGGAGGTATAAAAAAACGAGTGAAAAAATCACTCGTCATTTTTATTGTGATAACTCATAAGCACGCCTTGTGCAGGCTGCACAAGCCGCGTTCACATCATCGGTGAGCCTTCCGTCATACAGCTTTTCGAGTCCGGCGATAGTTGTGCCGCCGGGAGAGGACACCTGCTTTATAAGCTCGTCAACGGTCATTCCCGAGCTCGTCAGCATCTCCGCTGAGCCCTTGAGCGTCGCCGCGAACAGACGGAGAGCCGCACCCGCGTCAATACCGTTTGCCGCCGCGTAGTCGATAAAGCCCTTGGCGAAAAGATAAATAAAAGCGGGAGAGCTGCCGTTTATGGCGATTATCTCCTTCATTTTGTCTATCGGTATAACTTCGGCTATGCCGCAGCTTTCTATAACGGACTTCGCGAACGCGAACTCTTCATCGGAGGTGCGTTCATCCGTCGACATCGCGCTTGCGCCCATTCCGAGCATCATCGGAGTGTTGGGCATTACCAGAACGACCTTTGCGTCCGGTAACGTATGGCTTCTTATGAACTGCTCGGAAATGCCCGCGCAGATAGATATGAACACGGTTTCCGAGGTCACGGAGCCCTTTATCTCGTCAAGAACGGAGCCCAGCACCTGCGGTTTGACCGCGAGCAGCACGTATTTGCAAAGTGAAACGAGCCCGGAAGCGCTCGAACAGGGCTTTGCGGGAACAGCGGCAAGCTTTGCCTCGTCCTTGTCATAAGCATAGACCTCCGCTTCAAGAGAACCGGCGGCAATGCCTTTCATAATCGCGGAGCCCATATTGCCCGCACCAATAAAACCAAGCTTTATCACAGTTTTTTTGTCTCCTTGTCCTTTTCAAGTTTTTCGGCATTCTCACCGGACTTGTAACGCGCGTTCCGTCCGTCCTTGACTCCCCGTACGGGTGCTCCGCCGACAAACCGCCTGTAAGCCGCAAGTATCGGGAACAGTATCGTCAGCAGAAGCAGACAATCGACCGGCAGCTGTATGGCGTTCTTCGCGACTCTTACGGGATAGGACGCTATCACGGAATCGGCGCTCATATATCCCGAAAATACGAAAGCTACGGGGTTCAGTATCAGATTGCATACCACGACTACTATCACCTTTGACAGTATGACCGCTACGGACGAGCGCAGATCAGCCTTGTCCTTCCTGCCGCCTATGATTATTATTCCGAAGAATGTCCCGTACAGGAAGCCCACCGCCGCCGAAATATACCACAGCTCCGGAGCCGTGAACACCTTCGCGAGCTTTGCGTAGGGGCTGTCGGAGGCCGCCGTATCGGCAAGCGCGATACCGAGCAGAAACGTGATAAGCCCGAATACAAGCGCTGTCAGGACACCTACAAGAGCGCTTTTCAGTATGATCTGCTTTATCCCGCCCCCGTCTTCGTCCGAGTCCGTGATTTTCTTGATCCTGAGCGGCTTGAGGTCATACAGAAAGATGCCGTAGATCATTGCCCCTATCGCCTCGATAAGCGTGAAGAACGGGCTGAAACCTCCGTCCGAGCTCAGCATGAAGCCGATAAGGTCGGTCACGATACCCGCAAGGAACGCGACCGTGGGACCGTACAGCATTCCGATAGTTGCCAGCGCGAGATAAGCGAACGTGATCTTAAGATCGGCCGATATCTTTATGGATACCATTTTCAGGACAATATCAAGCGCTATCAGCACGCCCGTTACGGTGATGCAGCGCAGCGATTTCAGCTCCATAGCCGATTTTCCGAATTTTACAAAAAATCCCATACCTTTTCCTCCTTACAATAAACTATACATAAAAGACGGATAAAGTATGAAACTCTCTGATCGTTCATGTACAGCGAGATGCGAAGACCGCACCGCAAGCGTTCGGCGCTTTTCGTCGCTGTGCCAACTCTCCGTACACAGCGCACTTAACGCGCGGTCCTCTACTCTGTAACGGCGAGCCTCTTTTCAGACGGCTCGCCGATGATTATCATATAGCTATTTCGTTAGCGATCTTATAAAGATCCTTCGGGAATTCCTTGGTCATGCTGAGTGCTTCCTGGATATCGACATCAATTACGTCGCCGTGCTGGAGGCCGACAACTCTGTTGCCGATGCCCTTTGAGAGAAGCTCTACGGCATAGTAGCCCATTCTGCTGGCTTCAACTCTGTCACGGAGAGTCGGAGCTCCGCCTCTCTGAACATGACCGAGAATGGTCGCGCGGCAGTCGATATGTACATGTTCCTGGATTTCCTCGGCGATCTTCTGGGAATTGCCAATGCCCTCGGAAACAACGATGATGAAGTGGTTTTTGCCTGCCTTGCGGGATCTCTTGATCTTCTCCGCGACGTCGTTGAGGTCATAAGGCATTTCTGTCGTGATTATTGCGGTAGCGCCGCAGGCAATACCTGTATTCAGCGCGATATATCCGGCTCTTCTGCCCATTACCTCTACGACGGAGCATCTGTCGTGAGAGCAGGCTGTGTCTATGAGCTTGTCTATAAGCTCCATAGCCGTATTCATTGCCGTATCATAGCCTATGGTGTACTCTGTCATTGCGATATCGTTGTCTATCGTTCCGGGAAGACCTATGCAGGGTATACCCTCCGCGGAAAGATCTGCGGCTCCTCTGAACGAACCGTCGCCGCCTATTACGACAATACCCTCGATACCGTTCTCGATGCAGGTCTGCTTTGCCTTGAGGATACCGGGCTTTTCCTTGAATTCAAGGCATCTCGCTGTATAAAGCATGGTACCGCCGCGCTGGATTATATCGGAAACGCTTGTTATCTCCAGAGGACGGATATCACCGTTGATAAGTCCGTTGTAGCCTCTGTAGATACCCACTACCTCGATACCCTTCTGAATTGCCGATCTTACAACCGCTCTTACGGCGGCGTTCATTCCCGGCGCATCTCCGCCGCTGGTTAAAACACCGATCTTCTTGATCATCTTACATATCCTCCGTTTTTATCGGCAGGCATAACTTTGCCCGCATTTAATATAATTTTACAATATTCAGACAAAATCGTCAAGAGCTTTTTTCGCTAAATATAACTATTTTTTAAAATATGACTTTTTTCACAAAAATTCGACACGGCATATATCATCTTTTAATACATTTTCGGAAATGACTCTTTCCTATGTCCACAATATATGAACGGATCACTGTTTTTTCCGCAATTCCTCCGCTATTTTCGCAAGCCGTTCAAATCTGTGATTTACGCCGCTGCGGCTTATCGCGGGCTCGGACATTTTTCCCAGGTCGCGCAGTGACATATCGGGGTTCTCCAGCCTGTGCTCGGCAAGCTCGCGCAGATCGTCCGGCAGCTTGTCCCTTCCGAGCCTTTCAAAGATAAGCCCGATATCCTCAAGCTGCTTCGCGGAAGCTCTCGCCGTTCTGTCCATATTGGCTGTCTCACAGTTCACAGAGCGGTTTATACCTATCCGCACCTCTTTGAGTATCTTTATATTCATGATCTCCATAGAGCATTTCATAGCTCCTATGTAGGTCAGGATATCGGAAATATTCTCGCTGTCCTTGCTGTACAGCAGGGTGTGCTTGCCGCGGTGTGACATATTTACCGACATTCCGTGCTCGTTTATCAGTCTCCGGAGCTCACGGCACTTTTCCTCCGTACCGGGCATGAACTCAAGATGATAGCCAGCTTTCTGTACATACACATTTCCGCACGAGATGAACGCTCCGCGCAGGAACGCGCCTGTAATGTCGTCGCTGTCCCCGGTCAGTACATTGTTTATCCGACCCTCGGAAAAACCGTACGCCTCGCCGAGCTCATTACCCTTCACGCTTATGCAGTATGTCCTTGTCGTACCGCTCCTGTGCTCTTTCAGCTCTGTCTGCTCCTTGGGGAACAGCTTCCTGACAAAGCCGGCGATCTTTTTATCGTACGTCACAAAATACGGCTCATTTCCGCGAAAGCCGTACAGCACGCCATACTTAAGCGCGGTTCTCGCCTTATCCGGCGTCTCGCATTCACATAATTCCGTCTTTACATCGTTTGAGAAGGACAATTTATCACCGTCCGTTTCATCGTGATCTGTCTCACTTCTGTGCATCCCTGTGCAAAGCGTGAACATTGTAGCCTTTTTCCCTCAGGAAATCATTGGTCATCTCCGCGAATGTCACGCTCCTGTGTCTGCCGCCGGTACAGCCGAACGCTATTACGAGCTGGCTCTTGCCCTCGGAAATGTATTTCGGCACAAGAAAGCCTATCATATCGAACAGCTTGTCCTTAAACTCCACAGACATCTCCGAGTTCATGACATAATCCCGCACTTCCCTGTCCTCTCCGGTCTTGTTTTTCAGCTCGGGAACATAGAAAGGGTTGGGAAGGAACCGCACGTCGAACACCAGATCAGCTTCGTCCGGTATACCGTACTTGAAGCCGAAGGAGAGACAGCATATCGACATACTGTCCGCGATGTTGTTCATAAACATCTTCAGCATGGTCTCTTTGAATTTCGCGGTAGTCGTATAGCTTGAGTCAATGAAATAGTCGGACTTCTCGCGTATCGGCATCAGTATGTCGAACTCCTCGTCTATCGCCTTGTCGAGGTCGCCACCGCAGATATCGTACAGCGGATGCTTTCGTCTCGTTTCCTTGTAGCGGCGCTTCACAACGTCCTTATCGGCATAAATGAAAAGTATCTTCACATTCAGCCCGTTTTCCCGCATTTCGGTGACATTCTGCCAGAACTGCAAAAAAAGCTCGCCGCCGCGTATATCAACAACGACCGCGACCTTTTTGATCGACGAATTCTCGCCGCACAGATCAGCGAACTTCGGTATGAGCTGCGGCGGCATATTGTCTATACAGAAATAACCGATGTCCTCCAGAACCTTTACCGCGCTGGACTTTCCCGAACCTGATATTCCGGTAACTATTACAAATTCCATTTATCGCCTACTCCACTTTGATGAGCTCACATTCAAGCTTTACGCCCGTATCGGCAAATACCTTTGCCTGTATATCCCCTATTATGCCGCATACGTCACTGTATGTGGCGCCTCCGCGGTTTATGACGAAGCCGCTGTGCTTCTCGCTGACCTGAGCCCCGCCGCGCGTGTAGCCCTTAAAACCGCTGTCCTCGATCAGCTTTGCGGCAAAATAGCCCTCCGGACGCTTGAACGTGCTTCCGGCGCTGGGATATTCCAACGGCTGCTTTTCACGGCGCCTGCGCATCGTCTCGTTCATTTTCTCCGCGACAGCCGCCTTGTCACCGGGCTTCAGCTCAAAGCTTACCGAAAGTATCACCTTGTCCGAACCGGTAAATACGCTGTGACGGTATGAAAGTCCCATATCCGCGGTATTTATGCTTTTCACGCTGCCGTCGGTATCGAGATATTCGCAGCAGACGACCACGTCCTTCATTTCGCCGCCGTATGCTCCGGCGTTCATATAAAGCGCGCCTCCGACGGAGCCTGGTATGCCGTAAGCGAACTCAAGGCCGGTAAGACCGGCTTCCTTAGCCGCGTTGCAGACCTTTATCAGCGGAGCCCCCGCTTCGCAGATAAGACGGGTGCCCTTACGCTTTACGGCGGAATAGTCGCTGCCTATGATTATCACGACGCCGCGCAGTCCCTTGTCGGAAATGAGGACGTTCGTGCATTTGCCGAAAATATAGTATTTAGTGCCTGTGCTGCGGCACGCCGCTATCAATTCCCTGATACAGTCCGCGGAACCCGGCATTACAACGACATCGCAGACGCCGCCTATGTTGAAAGACGTATAACCCGCTATCCTCTCGTTATATAAGACCTTTGCGCCGTATTTCGCGGCGATGCCGCCTATCATACCGTGTTCCAAAACGAAGCCCTCCATTATCTATACCCTCTTACTGTAAAGTATATAGATAAGCGGCTCCTATTATTCCCGCGTCATTGCCCAGCTTGCATATATCGAGCTTTGTCGAGCTGTTCGGGTCGATGCAGTAGCACTCCTCCGCAATGTACTTTATCAGCGGGTCGGTAAGGTTCTTTCCTTCCTTGCAGATACCGCCTCCGATAAGAAGCACCTCGGGCTGGAAGATGTTCACCATGTTTGTGAGTCCGCAGCCGAGATAGCGTATATATTTGTTCACGACCTCGGTGGCTGTCTTATCGCCCGCACGGAATCCGTCGAACGCGGTCTTTCCGTCAACGCCGTTCAGACTGCCCCCTGCGAGCTCCCACATTTTTGTATTCTTGTCCTCCTGCATGGCTTCCTTGGTGAAGTTTATGAGCGCGGTAGCCGAGGAATACGCCTCGAAGCAGCCCTTTCTGCCGCAGGAGCAGGGCCTTCCGTTGTACTCGATGACTGTGTGTCCTACCTCACCGCCGCAGAAATTGAAGCCCGTGTATATCTTTCCGTCAATGATTATGCCGCCTCCGACGCCTGTGCCGAGCGTAATGACGACAACATTCTTATAGCCCTTGCCCGCGCCGTTCACGACCTCGCCGAATGCGGCGGCATTCGCGTCGTTCTCGACATAGATGTGCGTTCCGAGCTTCTTGCTCAGTATCTCGCCGAGCGGGAAATTGTCGAAACCGAGGTTATTTGAATGGAGCACAACGCCCGTGTTTCTGTTGGCGGTACCGGGAGTACCTATGCCGACGCTGTTCACTTCGGAAAGCTGTATCTTCGCGGCTTCACAGGCTTGTCTCACGCCCTCGGCGATACTCTCAGCGATCTCCTCGCCGGGACGGGGCAGATTTGTCTTGATGTTCGATTTACCGATTATATTGTAGTTTTCGTCCACTACGCCAACCTTGATATTAGTTCCTCCGAGGTCGATACCGATGTTGTACATAACTTTCTTTCCTTTCATATTCTGTCGTTTCGTTCTTTTATGTAGCCGAGGAACCTTTCCTCGGAAGAATTGACTATGAGCTCCGTCGGAAAACCCGTTTCAATGAGCAGCTTTTCCGCGAGCGGGAACTGTCCTATGTGAGTGTAGAAGTGCGCGTCGGAATTGACGATGATGCGTGTGCCGTGCTTTACGCAGCAGTCAAGGATAGCCTTGTATCTTTCAGCCGATACGCCTCCGCGCTCCAGCCTGCACTCGTTGACCTCTATCAGACGGCCGTAAGCCGCGCAGGCTTTTGTCACCTCGTCGAAGTCATAATCGTACTTCGGGGATTCCGAATGGCATATCACATCGACATACGGGTTTTTCAGCACATTCAGGAACGCTTTAGTGTGCTCCGCTTTTACGGACGGTCTGAATGTCTGCACATGGAACGAGGCGTTCACCCATTCAAGCGTATCATACAACTGTATATCATAGTCCGGAATGTCCAGACTGCCGTCTGTGCCGAGTATATTTGCTTCTATTCCCCTGATTATCCTGACGCCTTTCAGATAGTCCGGCAGTATGCAGAGATTGTCAAAATGCCAGATATCGGGCGCGTCCTGCATTTTTATGCCGTGGTCGGTCATTCCGAGATACTTTATCCCGTGCTCCGAAGCCCACTCCGCGTTCTCGGTGATGGTGCTGTACGCGTGAGTCGAGGCTATGGTATGCGTGTGCATATCCGCCACGAACTCGATCTTTTCTGTTTTTTCCAATTCTTTTGTTCCGTTCTGTTTTTATTGTTTACACATCGTATTTTGTAACGGTGTCGGCTCCCTCCATGCTGAGACCCAGATTGTCGAGGAGATCCTGCGCCGCGTTGTAGCCCATTTTCTTCTGTCTGTTGTTCATCGCCGCTACCTCAAGGATAACGGCAAGGTTTCTGCCGGGCTTTACGGGGATAGTCAGATACGGCACCTTGACGCCGAGTATCGACATATAGTGATTGTCCATACCCATGCGGTCGTATATCTTTTCGGGATTCCACGGCTCTATCTCGACTACCATGTCTATTTTCTCCGCGACCTTTACGGCACCCATACCGAAGAGCTGGCGGACATTGATGATACCTATGCCGCGGAGCTCAAGGAAGTGCCTTATGTTGTCGGGCGAGCTGCCGACAAGCGTTATGTTCGAGGTCTTGCGTATCTCCACTGCGTCGTCCGCGACAAGTCTGTGACCACGCTTTACAAGCTCTATCGCGGTCTCGCTCTTGCCGACACCGCTGTCGCCGAGTATCAGAACGCCCTCGCCGTATATCTCGATAAGTACGCCGTGTCTGGTGATACGGGGCGCGAGGTTCAGGTTCAGGAAGGCTATCAGCTTTGCCATGAACGCCGAAGTGCTGTCATGACTGCGCAGAACGGAGACCTCGTACTTCTCGCCGAGCGGGACGATCTCCGGGAACGGGTCGAGCCCGCGCGCTATGACGACTGCCGGGGGCTTTTTCGAGAACAGCGTCTCGAACGAGGTGCGGCGCTCCTCCTCCGTCCTCTGATCCATGAACGCGTACTCGGACTTTCCGAGTATCTGGATACGCGTGCTGTCAAAATATTCGTAGAACCCGCCGAGCTGGAGACCGGGACGGTTCACGTCGCTGCTGCAGACGGTTATCTCCTCGGGCTTTTTGGGGCAATAGATCATTTCAAGCTCGTTTTCCCGGATTATACGGTCGAGCGTTACCGAAAACTCCTGCGGCATAATACAGTTCCTTTCATACGTTTATCGGTATGCATACACATACAAATATATTATACTATATTTCAAGAAATTTTTCAATTGTTTTTTAAAAAAAATTTTAATTTATAGCTTGCATTTCTCTCGTTTTACGGAAGCTGTTTAATTGATCCGGGTAATAAAAACCCCCGGCAGCTGCAAAACCGCCGGGGGCATAGTTTATTTACCGAATCTGAACCAGTCGAAGTCGAACCTGCTGCCGGGCATGAACACGAACGATATGTCGTTCTTCCCGACTATCGGTTCGAGCGGGAAGCCCTGCTCGTCAAAGTCGTAGGTCTGCGGGAAATCAAGCAGCTGAGTGCTCTGCTCGCCGTTCTCGCCTTTGCAGCGCAGCTGTATCGAGTTCAGCGCGTTGGTCGTCCTGCCGCTTATCGTGATAGTGCGCGCTCCCTCGCCGAAATCAAGGTCCTTGAATGTGATGATGACGTTGTTGCCGATCTCCTCAACACGCGGCCCGGATATCCTGTAATCGTCGCCGTATATCTCGTCGTTGTCGGAGGCTCTTATTATCTCGAACGCGCGGTCAGCCTTAACGCACTTAAAGCCGCCGAATATCACGTCCTGCGTAAATACGAACGCTATCGACTGAACGCCCCTTAACCTCTCGGGAAGCTCGAATTCCTGCGGAGCGAAACCGTCCCAGATGCCGTTCCTCTCAAATCTCACGGTCGTTATCTGTCTGCCGCCGTCGTCGGGGTCGCCGAGCCATATATCTATCGGAGCTCCCTCGCCCTGCCCTACTCCGCAGCTGAGGAAAAGCTTCTCCGTACCCGCATTGCCGAAGTCGATGTTGTTAAAGCCGAGCACAAGCCTTTCGCTGCCCGTATGCACCGAGCCTCTTTCCGCGAGATTGTAGGGCTTGCTGCTGAACCCCGCAAGAGCCGCGGAAACGAACGAATACGGGTCGAGCAGGAAGCTGCCGAAGCCTGTATTCTTCATATTCACTTCCGAGATTATCTGCGGGATATCGGTGCCGTTCTTACTGCTTGCTCTGATGATATATTCACCGTCGCCCTTCGCAGTGATCTTCGCGCCGTACTCTGTCCTCTCGATCTCCGAGAGAGCTATCGGCGTGCCGTTAGGCAGAAGGCAGGTAAATTCGATATCCTTGTAATCCGAATTTTCGGGGAACAGCCTTGCGGTGATACCCGCTGTGGGAGTGTCGGGATCCAGTTCTGTGCCGGTCGAGTAAAGCTCGATCTTTCTCAGCGGTATCTCCTTCTTGTATTCTTCGGTCTTCTTCGGGTAGTATTCCCGAACGACCGATATTCCCTCGGGCTTCTCACATTCAAGCGAGGTGAAGGTAAGCACCTTACCCCAAAGCCCCTCGCTTTTCAGCGTTACGGTTATCTCGCCGGGTTCAAGGGTCGCCTGTATTATCGCAAGGAGCTTGCCGCTGAACAGACGGCGGCTGTCGCCCTTGTAGCTGTCGTAATCCGTGCTGTCGCCGTTGTCGAGACCGACAAGACGCGCCGCGCCCTCGACTTCTACCTTTATCCTGTTGCGCGCGTTTGCTACGGTTATGCCGTTCTTGTCAACGACGTTTATCTCAATGAAGATGAGGTCTCTGCCGTCGGCGTTCATCAGATACTTGTCGGGAACAGCGTCGATGCTTTCAGCGTCCTCGAATGAGCATATCGTGTCACGCGCAGCCTCTTTGCCGTCTTCGTCATAGGCTATCGCGGTTATCGAGCCCTTTCTGAAACGGATATTCCACTCACAATAAAATCTGTCGCCGCGCTTGAAGTCAACGTGCTGTCTGCCGAGGCTCCTGCCGTTGTGAGTGAGCTCGACATCGCTCAAATTGGAGTATGTCCTTACCGCGATATCCTCGCCGATATTGAAATCCCAGTACGGCATTATGTGAACGAACGGGTCGGCCTTCTTCCCTGCCCAGACAGCTTTATAAAGGTAATATGATTCCTTCGGGAAGCCCGCCGTATCGACTATGCCGAAATAAGAGTTCTTCGTGCTGTACGGGGTAGGCTCTCCTATATAGTCAAAGCCGGTCCAGACGAACTGACCGCCGCAGTATTCCCTGTCGCGGTCGTCGATGAGCGCCTTTTCGGACGCCTTTCCCCAGCCGACGACGCTGTTGCCGTAATCGGAGCACTGCATATCGCTGTGCGTGAGTATCGACTTATCCGCGGGAAAATGGAATATCCCGCGGGAACGTACTGTTGACGCGGTCTCGCTGCCGTAGATGAACCAGTCGGGATACGCCTCGTGATGTCCGTCGTAGATGTCCTCGGAATAATTGTAGCCCGCCAGCTTAAGGAAGTCAGCCACCTTCTGTGCGTTCTGCCAGCGCATATAGTTAGAGCCTATCGTGCAGGCGGCGTTCCCGTACTTGTCGTACAGGTCGACCTCGTGCCGCAGCATCTTTGCGACTTCGAGACCGCGCTCGCTCGTGTGGGTATCGAGTATCTCGTTGCCTATACTCCACATTATCACACAGGGCGCGTTCCTGTCGCGGGTTATCCAGCTCTTTACGTCCTCCTTGTAATGGTCGTCAAAGAACCGCGCATAGTCGAACTCCGTCTTGGGGATCTCCCACATATCATAGCACTCGCTGTCCACCATTATGCCCATTTCGGTGCAGAGGTCTATCACCTCGCGCGCGGGCATATTGTGCGAAGTTCTGAGCGCGTTCACGCCGTAGCTTTTCAGGATCTTAAGCTGTCTTCTCACGGCGTGGATATTTACAGCGGAGCCCAGAGCTCCGAGATCGTGGTGCATACATACTCCGTGCAGCTTCGTAGGGATACCGTTAAGGATAAAGCCGTTATCGGGATCGAACTCGGTCGTGCGGAAGCCGAATACATTCACCGCCGTATCGACAGTTTTGCCGTTTTCTATAAGCTCGGTCACCAGTCTGTATGAAACGGGCTTATCGGGGTCCCACAAGCAGGGATTCACAGCGTAGAACGCGGAGCGCGAGAAGCCTCCGGTCTGTCTGCCTGTCACCTCGGCGCATTTTCTGCCCCTTATGTCAAGGACGCGGTGCTTTACCGCGCAGTCCGGGCCCGTGCTTTCGGTCTCGATTATCACTATCCACTTGTCGGTATCGCCGTACTTACGCGCCGATACATATACTCCGTTCTCGGCGATGTGAGTCCTTTTCGTTTTGCGGAGATAAACGCTCCTGTATATACCAGCGCCTGAATACCAGCGGGAATTCGGCGACTGGTAGCGCACCCTTACATAAATGTCGTTATCGCCCTCGCGGAGATTATCGGTGATATCGAGCGAAAAGCAGGAATATCCGTATTTCCTGCCTCCGGTCTCTTTTCCGTTCACATAGACCGTGCTGTCCATATAAACTCCGTCGAACCTGAGGATATATACGTCGTCCCCGTCAAGAGAGTCTATCCTGAAATTCTTTCTGTACCAGCCGTCGTTCGATCTGTACAGATCGCTCGTGTCGCCTATCAGCCAGTCATGCGGTATCTCGACATCGTACCATTCCGGCTCCGCGAGCGCGTCGGGCAGTACAGAGCCGACCTCTTTGAGCATAAAGCTCCAGTTGTCATTGAAAAGTTTTTCCGACATAAGAAATCCCTTTCCCGTTTTTTGGATTTATTTAATTATATATGTTTTTCCCGGTTCGGTACCGAAAATAAGCAGACCGTCGCCGCGGCGGAATTCTGTCCTGTTCCCTGCTTCATCGGTCACGCCGGTCAGGTCTGTTTTTACCGTAGCCCATTCCCCTGCCAGGGATTTTATCCGTATCTCGGTGACCTTATGCTCCGTCCACCTTGCGGAGACCTCGAAGCCCCCGCGTGCGCAGAGCCCCTCGAAGCTGCCGGAAGCCCAGCTTTCGGGTACCGCAGGAAGCACGTTTATCGTATACTCGCCCTCCGTGTTGTACCACTCATGGCTTTGGAGCAGCATTTCCGCTATCCCGGCGCTGCCGCCGAAGTTCCCGTCTATCTGGAACGGCGGGTGGAAATCCCACAGATTCGGATATGTGCAGTCGGTAAGAAGTCCGCGCAGCAGCTTGTATGCGCGTTCTCCGTCGCCTGCCCGCGCCCAGAGATTTACCTTGTACGCTCTCGCCCAGCCCGTCGATTCGTCGCCGCGGTCGTTCATCGTGGCTATCGCCGCACGCATAAGCTCCGGAGTGCCGCTGTTTATGCGGCTGCCCGGGTACAGGCTCATAAGGTGGGATAAGTGGCGGTGGTTCTTCTGTATCTTCGAGCGGTCGAAGTCCGGTTCGTCTTCCTCGAACCATTCCTTGAGCAGACCCGTTCTGCTGACCGAGAACGGTTTCAGGTGCTTCATCTGCTCTTCCGCCTTTTCGCGCAGCCCGTCGTCCTCTTCGTCACAGAAATTGTGCGACAGACGCAGGAAACTCTCGTAAAATTCAAGTATCAGCGACTGCTCGTAGGTGTTCCCTATCGTCACGGGTCCGTGCTCAGGCGAATAGGTCGGCGAGGAAACAAGTCTCTGCTGCTTCCCGTCCCATATCAGCCACTTTGTATAGAAGCGCGCCGCTTCACGCATTATCGGATATATCCGCTTCATCATATAGTCGACGTCCTGCGTGAAATCAAAGTGGTCGGCGATATTCAGCATAAGCCACGCGACTGCGGCAGTCGACCAGCCCCAGTAGAAATCCCAGCCCGGGGACGTCCAGCCGAACGGGTTCGACTGTGTGTGCGCTATCCAGCCGTTTTCCGGGTGCCCGGAGTCGGAAGCTATATTGTAATACTCCCTCGCCGTCACACGTCCCGGAGCGCGGAGACTGTCGAGGTAATCGACCAGCGGCTTCGCGGTCTCGGCAAGGTTCGTGCTGTACGCTCCCCAGTAATTCATCTGGAGATTTACGTTGATGTGATAGTCACAGCACCACGGAGGAGTGTTGCTCTCGTTCCATACGCCCTGTAAATTCGCGGGGAGCGAGCCCTCACGCGACGAGGATATCAGCAGATAGCGCCCGTACTGAAAGTACAGCGGTTCAAGCTGTGACGCGGCTTTCGGGTCGCCGTCCTTATAGCGCCGCAAAAGCGTTTCTATATCATCGACTGCGTCCTTCCCGCCGTTGAGCTCGAATTTTACTCTGTCGTACAGCGCGCCGTAGTCTTTCAAATGCTCCTCGTAAAGCTCATAATACCCTTTACCGCAGGCATTTCCGAGTATTTCGTCAACGGTGACGCGCGGGTCGGCGCCTGTTCGGTAGTCCGGATATCTGTCGCTGTAATCTGTCGCGGCTGCAATAAATATATCGACATTATCGGAATCTCTCACGGTAATGCTGCCGTCCGAGCATATCGCGGTACCGCCCGAGTTCCTTACGCAGAACGCCGCGTGATAACGGAGCCCGTTGTCCGCGAGCGCGCCGTAATAATCGAGCCGTCTTTCTTTGTCATTCGTCTCGACTTTTCCGCCGTCCTGTATCCTGTCGAGAGACAGCCGGAAACTGATCCTGTTTTCTATCTCGTCGGAGTGACAGCCGAGATTTATGCATATCACGCGCGCGGGATACGAAGCGAACGCACGCCGCTCGAACCTTATGCCGTCATAAGTGAAGCTATTGGTATAGTCGCCCATACAGAAGCTCAGCCCGCGGGCATAGTCGGTAACCTTGCTTTTGTCGATGTCCGGGAACTCGAATACGGCATTGCAGAGGCACTGATACGCCCCGAATCCGTCATCGGTCTCACAGGTAAGGTCGGGGAGCAGCGCGAGAGCTTCATCGTACTTTCCCGCGGAGAGCAGCTCCTGCACCTTTTTTACGGACTTGTACGCGCCCTTGCGGTTGCCGCCGTTATAGCCCGGACGGTCCGGCGAAGGTCCGCCTGTCCAGAGCGTCTTTTCATTGAGCACAACGACTTCGCGTTCTACGCCGCCGAAAAAAGTCGCTCCCATATATCCGTTTCCTATGGGGAGGCAGGTGCTTTCCCACTTTCCGGGATCGCCCTCGGTCCTGAACCATACCCCGTCGTATGTAATATCCATAAATCTCTCCGTAATAAAGGGAGCTCCGATCAGCCGGCGAAGGTCACACGGTCATCGTTCCCTGAAGTATGTCAGTCGCCGGTGGTCTCACGCAGTATCAGACTGTGCGGGAGCATATACAGCGATCTGTCGGGGTCATCTGTCTTCATATTGTCTATCAGCTTCTCGATGACCAGCTTTCCCTGCATGAAGCATGGCTGTCTGACTGTCGAGAGGTGAGGTATGAATATGTGAGAATACTGTATATCGTCAAAGCCGAAGAACAGCAGCTCCTTCCCTATCTCAATACCTTCGGAAAGAGCATGGTTCATTGCTCCGATAGCAAGCATATCGGAGATCGCGAATATGGCGTCTGGCTTGTTTTCGAGGCTCATAAGCTCCTTGCAGCCGCGGGTGCCGGAATCGGCTCCGTAGGTCCCGTAATAGACAAGCGCGGGATCGTACGGTATCCCGTTCTCCTCAAGCGCCTGCCGATAGCCGTTCTCGCGGTCTACGGAGGACTGGGCGCGCTGGGTCGTTGTTATCAGACCTATGCGCCTGCGGCCTTTGTTGATGAGGTAGCTGACAGCGTCCTTGCCCGCCTGAACGTTGTTGATCGTGACAGTAAGAGCCTTGCAGCCTTCGAGGCGTTCGAGGCACATGGCGAGATTATGGTTAGCGGCAAGCTCGGATATGGTCTTGGCATCGAGCTTGGGTCCGAGCAGTACGGCACCGTCGACGGAATGCGAGAACAGCATACCGAGCAGGTGCATCTCATGCTTCGGGTCGTCTCTCGTTGTAGCTATGAGGACATCGTAACCCTTTGCCATAGCGGTCTCTTCCATTCCGCGTATGACCTCGGAATAGAAGCTCTGCTCCGTTGACGCGATTATGGCGAGGATACGCCGGGTCTCGCTCTTGCGGAGATCGCGTCCGAGGAAATTGGGGCTGTAGCCGAGCTCCTTTATCGCCTGATTTACTGCTTCAACCGCGTCCTCCGAAACATTTGACTTATGATTGAGTACGCGTGACACCGTGGCTATCGAAACATTTGCTTTTCGCGCCACATCTTTGATCGTAACACTCACTGTCAATATACCTTTCCGTACTGTATTTCCGCTGTCTTAAGTTCCTGAAAACAATTTCAGGGCATTATAATTCTTTTCAAATTATACCATATTACACTATATCTTATCAATATACACATTTAACAAAATTCTTTGGTACTTTTTTTGATATCATCCGGGCTTTTGGGGAACTTAAACGGTCTTCGGGTCTTTGTGCAGGATATACTATAATCAAACGAAATGTTTGTGCATAATGTTAATTTACAAAAATGTCGATTTTACTTAAAATAAAATTATATTAACTTTTTGATATAAGGAGCAGCCTAATGAGCAAAAAACCCGTTACCATGAGCGACATAGCCAAGGAAATAGGCGTAAGCACCGTTACGGTCTCAAAAGCGCTCGGCGATAAGGACGGCGTCGGCAGTGAGCTCCGGGGGCGTATAAAGGAAAAGGCGCAGGAAATGGGATATCAGCTTTCGGGAGCCGCCAAGCTGCCGAAGGAAAACCTCACATACAGCATAAGCATAGTGGTCGCCAAGCATTTCATACAGGACGCCAGCGCCTATTACTGGGTCGTATACAGATATATAGTCGAGCTTCTTCAAAGCCGCAGTTATTACGGGATACTCGATGTTATCTCCGACAGCGACGAGGAGACCTGCGAGATGCCGAAATCCGCTGCCGACAGAAAAGCCGACGGCATCATCGTTTTGGGGCAGTTCTCCAACACCTACGTCAACGCCCTGCTCTCCCTCGACGTGCCGACCGTGTTCCTCGACTTCTACAGTTCAAGGAACGATGTCGAGACCGTACTTACAGACAATTTCTTCGGCTCATACACGATCACAAATTACCTTATCGGCATGGGGCACCGCAGGATAGGCTTCATCGGCTCGGTCAACTCGACGTCGAGCATACAGGACAGATTTCTCGGTTACTACAAGGCTCACCTTGAAAACCGCCTGCGAATGAATCAGGCATGGATAATAGAGGACAGAAAGCAGGACGGCATAGGCTTCAGCGAATACAGCCTTCCGTCCGAGCTCCCGACCGCGTTCGTGTGCAACAGCGACGAGACAGCCTATAACCTTGTCAATCAGCTCAAGGCAAGAGGCCTCAGGGTCCCCGAGGATATCTCGGTCGTAGGTTATGACAATCACATCTACTCGACCATATCCAATCCGCGCATAACCACGATAGACGTGAACAGCTATGAGATGTCCGGACGCG
This sequence comes from Ruminiclostridium sp., assembly GCA_024682455.1. Taxonomy (GTDB): domain Bacteria; phylum Bacillota; class Clostridia; order Oscillospirales; family Ruminococcaceae; genus Ruminiclostridium_E. The sequence continues at coordinate 19,591 of JAIKZF010000097.1, forward strand.
CGGTGGATATCATAATCCAGAAGATACACGACAACGGATACAAATGCGGACGAATCCTCATTACCGGAAAGCTCGTTGAAAGGGACAGCGTGAAAAGACTAAAATGATAAAGATCACAGACACACATTCGCATTATGACGACGAGGCTTTCGACAGCGACAGATATGAGCTGCTGGAGAAGCTGCTTTCCGAGTCATGCGAGAAGATAGTTACGCTCGGCTGCGATACGGAGAAAAGCAGAATGTCGCTGGAGCTCGCGGAGAGATTCGACAACGTATACGCCGCCGTCGGTATACACCCCGAGAACTGCGGCGATACGGAGTATGAAGCCCTTGCGGAGATAAAAAGGCTCGCCGCGCACCCCAAGGCCGCCGCGATAGGCGAGATCGGTCTCGATTATCACTGGGAGCCGTTCGACAAAGATAAGCAGATACGCTTCTTCCGGGGGCAGCTTGAGCTGGCAAAGGAGCTCGGTATGCCGGTATGCGTACATTCCCGCGACTCTACAAAGGACGTGCTCGATATACTGCGGGAATACAAGCCAAACGGCGTTATGCACTGCTTCTCCGGCAGCATCGACACGGCAAGGGAGATCCTGTCATTCGGCATGATGATAAGCTTCACGGGGCTGCTGACCTTTAAGAACGCAAAGAAGGCTGTCGAAGCTTGCCGATATATTCCCGTCGACAGGATTATGCTGGAGACCGACTGCCCGTATATGTCGCCTGTCCCGCACCGCGGAGAACGCAACGACAGCGGAAATCTGATATATACGGCGGAAAAGCTCGCCGAAATAAAGGGGCTTTCCGTGGAGGAAACGATAAGGATATGCAACGAGAACGCCGAGAGATTCTTCGGCTTCGGAAGGAAAGGATAACAAAATGGAGAGCGACGGTCAAAAACGAAAAATAAAGCCTGCCGAAATACTTCTTTTTCCGCTGATACTGCTGAACAAGGGGCTGACCTTCATTCTGAGAAAGGCTATCGGAGGGAACTACGGCGATGATGTGACCGAGGACGACATAATGTCAATGGTGGACGCCGGAAACGAAAGCGGCACTATCGAGGACGATCAGGCTGAGCTGATAAGCAATGTTTTCGAGTACAACGATCTGCGGTGTGACGACGTCATGACGCACCGCGTGAACATTACCGCGATAGATGTCAATTCCACGCTTGACGATATCATATACCTCGCGCTTGACAAGGGCTTTTCGCGGATACCGGTGTATGAGAAGAGCATTGACAGGATAACCGGAGTTATTATCGTAAAGGATCTGCTGTGCCTTATCGGTGACGACGACCTTGCCTCATTCAACATAATGGACTTCATACGTGAGACCGTATATGTTCCGGAGAACTGTACCTGCAGCGACGCGTTCAAGATAATGACCGGAGCAAAGGCGGGCATGGCTGTCGTAGTTGACGAATACGGCGGTACGGCGGGTATCGTGACTCTTGAAGATATCATTGAATCGGTAATGGGAAATATCCAGGACGAGTACGACTCGGAGAGCGCCGAGATAAAAAAGCTCGGCACGGACAAATATGAGATAAGCGGAGAAGCCGACCCGGACGAGGTCATGGAGCTTTTCGGCCATACGCTCCCGGAGGATCACGACTACGACACCATATCGGGCTTTGTGATAGACCTGCTTGAATACGTACCCGAGGATCTCCCCGAGGACTCGGACAAGAAGCCGCACGTTGATTACAAGGATATACGGTTCGTTGTTCTCTCGGTGAACGACAAATGCATCGAACGGCTTATAGCGTTCAGGATACCTAAGGAATAGAATCAGGCTCCCGATGAGCTTATCACCGGGAGCCGTTCTTATTTGTATTTGTAGAGCGATATCTTCTCGAAGCCGTCAAGCAGCTCATCGGACATACCGAACGCCGCCGATACTCCGCGAGCGACACATTCGAGCGGGTTATCGGCGACATAGCATTTAACGCGCGTCTCCTGCGTTATCGCCGCGGCAAGTCCTCCGAGCATTGCTCCGCCGCCTGTCAGCACTATGCCGTTCTCGTGGATATCACCGATAAGCTCGGGAGGCGTTACCTCAAGCACGGCCTTTATGCCGTCGATGATCTCCATTACCAGCTCCGCCACCGCCTCCGCCACATCGAGGTCGGATATATCCATAGTCACCGGCAGACCCTTTATCAGGTGTCTGCCCTTAATCTGCATCTTGTTCTCACCTGTCGGGTCGTAGACATTCGCTATTGTTTTCTTTATATTCTCGGCTGTTTTTTCGCCTATCAGCAGCTTGTATTTCTGCGTCACATACCTGATTATAGCGTCATCGAACTTGTTGCCGGCGACCTTTATGGATTCGGACTTCACGATACCATTGAATGATACTACTGCCACATCTGCGGTACCGCCCCCTATATCCACGACCATATAGCCGTTGGGCTTTGAGATGTCTATACCAGCACCGAGCAGCGCTGCGATCGGCTCCTCGATTATATAGACCTTGCGCGCGCCCGCGGACAGAGCCGCCTCGACCACCGCTCTTGTCTCGACATCGGTGACCGACGAGGGTACGCAGATTATTATGCGGGGCTTCAGCAGCATACTTCCGCTGACCTTGCGGATAAACTCCGATATCATAGCCTCCGCCATGATGTTATCCGAGATAACCCCGTCCGCGAGAGGCTTCACGGCGACAATATACTCGGGAGTCCTGCCCAGCATTCTGTACGCCTCCGCGCCTACCGCGAGCACCTGCTTTTTCTTCTTGTCATACGCGACGACGCTCGGTTCGTTTATCACTATGCCCTTGCCGCCGATAGTTATTATCGTGTTTGCGGTTCCGAGGTCTATGCCTATATCTATCGCGCTCATTCTTCTTCTGCATCTCCGTTCTTTGCGTTTATTTGTGCCGCTCTTTCCATAAGAGCGCTTTTTTCGTTCTCACATTTTTCATCTATAACCAGCTCCAGAAGAGTATTCAGGACATTTCCTATTTCCGCGCCTTCAAAGCCGAGTCCTTTGATATCATTGCCGTTCACCGCAAGGTCCTTAAGCGAAAAGCACTCACGCTCGGCTATGATCTCATGTGCGGTCTTCTCCGCTGCGTGATAGGTCTCTATCCGTCCTCGGCAGTCGGGAGCCTTTCCCATATCGTCGGCGATATGGACCTTTATCATATCGAGGAACATATCGTTCCCGTAACGGTTAAGATAACGCTTTATCAGGTTTTTCCTGTTCTCTATCGGGATATCGTGGGTCTCTATAAGCCTCAGCACCTTGTCCGACATCTCATTGCTGTATTTCAGCCTCTTCATGAAGCGCTCCGCGACTTCCATGCTGCCCTTCGCGTGACCCTTGAAGTGACCGACGCCGTCCGCGCCGACAGTGAAATACGCGGGCTTGCCTATATCGTGCAGCAGCATCGTAAGGCGCAGGCCCGGCTCGGGCTCTATCGCGCCGACCGTCGCAATGATATGTCCGAGCACATCACGGTCATGGTACTTCGTGCGCTGTTCAAAGCCCCGGCACTCCTCGAACTCCGGCAGGAATACCGATATGACGTCGCTGAACTCCCGCAGAACGTCAACACAGTCGCCGCAAAGCATTCTGTTGAGCTCCGCCGCGATACGCTCGCCCGCAATGTTTTCGAGAAGCTGTCTGTTCCTGTGTATCGAATCGGCAGTCCCCCGCTCTATCTTAAGCGAGTAGCACGAAGCGAACCTCAACGCCCGGAGTATGCGCAGACCGTCCTCCGCGAAGCGCTCGTCGGGGTCGCCTATCGCGCGCACGATGCCTTTTTGAAGGTCTTTTCTGCCGCCGAAAATATCAACTATCCCGACCGCGGGATTGTACGCCATGGCGTTTATCGTAAAGTCCCGCCGCCGCAGATCCTCCGCGAGCTTCGTGGTGAATGTGACGTTTTCCGGACGGCGGTTGTCCGTGTACCTGCCGTCTACGCGGTAGGTCGTCACCTCAATGGGCATACCGTCCGATATCACGGTCAGGGTGCCGTACTTTATCCCGGTCTCTATGACCCGTAAGCCCTCGAACGCCCGCTTCATTTCGTCGGGAGCCGCGCTTGTCGTTATGTCGTAGTCCTTCGGCTCGATACCGAGCATGAAGTTGCGTATGCAGCCCCCGACTGCGTACGCCTCATAGCCATTCCCCGTCAGCTGGTCGATCACGGCTGTAACATTAGCCGGGAGCGTAAAATTACTCATCTGTCATCTCTTTGATAATCTCGTTTGCCTTTTCGTAGATAAGCTCCGGCTTCTCGCCGACAAAGAACTCTCCGCACTCATAGAGGAGTCTTCCGTTGACCATGGTGCGCTTTACGTTCTGTTTGGAGCCGGCATAAACTATGTTCTTCGCGATGTTGTTGAGCGGCTGCATATTCGGCTGATCAAGATCTATTTCTATGATATCAGCCTTCTTGCCGACCGCGAGCACGTCACAGTCATAAAGCCGCATGGCGTGTGCGCCGGTCACGCACGCCATTTTCAGCACCTCCGCCGCGTCGCACGTCTCGGCGTTGTTTTCCCTGACCTTCTGGAGAGCGGTGACAAGGAACATCTCGCGGAACATATCGAGGCAGTTGTTGCTCGCAGGGCCGTCGGTGCCTATCGCTACCGGGATATTCTCCTTCAGGAAGCGGCATATCGGTGCCACGCCGCTCGCGAGCTTCAGGTTGGACGCGGGGTTCGTCACCGCGAACAGCTTCTTCTCCCTGAATATCTCAAAGTCGCGGTCGCTCATCCATACACAGTGATACCCGCCGCCGCCGTAATTATACATACCTATGCTGTCGAGCAGCTCGGTTGGGGTCTTTCCGTAGCGTTCAAGGCAGCCGTCGACCTCGTTCTTCGTCTCGGAGCTGTGTACGAATACGGGAAGCTTTCTCCTGTTCGCAAGATCGGAAAGCTGCTGCATCAGCTCAATGCTCGTTGTGTACTCCGCATGGAAGCCGAGGTGATAGGATATAAGCGGGTCAACGGAGCTGAACTTGTCGTAGTCGAGCTCCATCTGCTCCACGGTACCGCCGAAGTTGTTCATGGAATCGCAGAGAACGGTGCGAAAACCGCTGTCTATGCTTGCGTCCGCGATAGCCTCGGTCTTCATGTACATATCGAAGTTTGCCGTTATACCGCTCGTCAGGTATTCAAGTATACCAAGGCGCGAGAGCCAGTAAACACGGTCGGGCGTGAGCTTTGCCTCCATGGGGAATACGCGGTTGTAAAGCCATTCCTGCAGCGGCAGATCGTCCGCGTATGAACGCAGGAACGTCATCGCCGTATGTGTGTGGGCGTTCTTGAAGCCGGGCATAAGTACGTTGCCCCTGCAGTCTATCTCATTATCAAAGCCTGCCTCGCCATTATCGTCACCGATGTACGATATCTTGTCGCCGTCAACGTGAAGCTCACCTTCGGTGATGTTGATGCCTTCGGCCATTGTGAGGATCCGCGCGTTGTAAAATCTTGTCTTCATTTTCCTTATCCTTTCGTTATTTCAAGCTCCTTACAGCACCATTCCTCGCTGCGGAAGCCGAATTTTTCCGATACTCCCGTATCCCTGAACCCTACCGACAGATAGCAGCCGAGAGCGGGCTCGTTTTCGGCAAATACCCCGATCGTGACCTTCTTCGCCTTCATTATACCGAACGCGTAACTCAGCGCAAGGCTCACCATTTCCTTACCGAGCCCTCTGCCGCGCTTCGCGTCGTCTATTATCACATAGCCCAGCCTTACCGTGTCGATATTGCCGGGCACCGGGAAGCGTATATTTATATGTCCAGCTATGCCTGTCTCGTCATACGCAGTGAAGTGATACACGTCCTCCGCTCCCGGAGAGCTTTCATACTGCGTGTTCAGGTCGTCCGCGGTTATCGGGTAGCTCTCAAACCTGTCGGCGCACCAGAATCTGAACGAACGCTCGTCCTTTATCCAGCCGACTATCGTCCCGGCGTCGCTTTTTCTGTACGGTCTCAGTCTCAGCATTTCTTCTCCTTTCCGAATAACGCCGGTATGCTCTCCGAATACGGATATCTGCATATCCCCTTTTCCGTTACTATCGCGGTTATGAGCTCCGCGTCGGTTACGTCGAACGCGGGGTTGTAGCATTTCACCGAGGCAGGTGCCATTGGCTCCGTGTAGAATTTCGACTTTATCTCTTCGGGGTCGCGTTCCTCGATCTTTATATCCGCTCCCGTCTTACATTCCATATCTATCGTGGACGACGGACAGAACACATAGAACGGAACTCCGTAATGCTTCGCGAGCACCGCGACTCCGCTCGTTCCGATCTTGTTCGCTGTATCGCCGTTTGCAGCAACTCTGTCACATCCGACAAAGCAGGCGTTGATCCTGCCCTGCTTCATCACTATGCTTGCCATATTGTCGCAGATGAGCGTTACGTCTATGCCTGCCTTGTCAAGCTCATAGGCGGTCAGGCGCGCGCCCTGCAGGAGCGGTCTTGTCTCGTCGGTGTAAGCGTGGAATTTGTAGCCCTTTTCGGCACCCAGTATAAGCGTCCCGAGGCCTGTCCCGTACAGCGAGGTAGCCAGCGGACCCGCGTTGCAGTGCGTAAGAACGCCGTCGCCGTCCTTAACGAGCGTCAGACCGTATTCCGATATGGCTCTGCACATTGCGATGTCCTCGTCCTGTATCGCTGTACATTCCTTACGCATAGCCGCGAGCATTCCCGCTGTATCTGTCCCGGGATACTCCATAGCAGCGCTCTCGACGCGCCGCAGGGCGTGGAAAAGGTTCACCGCCGTGGGACGCGAGGAATTGATATACGCCGCTATATGGTGCATCTCAGTGAGGAATTTCTCCCTGTCCGCGTCTCCGAGGCCATTCATCGTCACATATAGTCCCATTCCTGCGCAGATGCCTATCGCGGGAGCTCCGCGGACTTTGAGCGCCTTTATCGCTTCATAGAAATCCTCAGGCGTAACAAGTGAAAGATATTCAAGCCTGTTCGGAAGCTGAGTCTGGTCAATTATGACAACGCTTTTTCCGTCCTCGGACAGCACTACATTTTCGGGTCTCATAGCTTTCCTTTCAGATCAAAGTATTTCGTGTATATTCTTTATCGAAGCTCTTATCAGCTTTTTGAACAGCGGAGCCGCCTTGTCGGAAGCCTCGATGACCTCCTGATGAGTCAGCGGGTTGTCCGTAAGCCCGCAGCCGAGGTTGCAGACGCAGGAAATACCTACCACTCTCATTCCGGCATGATTGGCGGCTATCGTTTCGCAGGCTGTGCTCATGCCTATCGCGTCGGCTCCGAGCAGACGGCACATACGCACCTCGGCGGGGGTCTCGAAATTCGGTCCGGTGAGCTGGATATATACGCCCTGCTTAAGGTCGATGTCCAGCGCCTTTGCCGCCTTTATCACCTGCTCACGGAGCTGCTTGTCATATATTTCGTGCATATCGGGGAAACGTGTGCCCAGCTCCTCGAAATTCGCGCCTATCAGCGGACTCGGAACAAAGTTCGCTATCTGATCGGTTATCAGCATGAAGTCGCCCGCGGTGAAGTCCGTGTTGCAGGAGCCGCTGGCGTTTGTAACGAACAGCACCTTCGCGCCCATGAGCTTCATCAGGCGTGTCGGAAGCACGACGTCCTGCATAGGGTAGCCCTCGTAGTAGTGGACTCTTCCCTGCATTATCACAACAGGAACTCCCTCCATATATCCGAACACGAACCTGCCCTTGTGACCGAATACCGTCGACTGCGGGAAGCCCTCTATATCCCTGTAATCGAGCACGGCCTTCACGTCTATCTCGTCGGCAAGGGCTCCGAGCCCCGAGCCGAGTATGAGCGCGACCTCCGGCTTGAAATCTATCTTTTCCTTAAAGCATTCATAGCATTTCCCGAGCTTTTCCTGTGGTGTCATAGCGTTTGTTCCTTTCCTGATATATCAACTTTCTGTATCCGCCGAAGCTGATACAGAAATTATTATACCATATTTTTCCTTTTTTTTCAATATCTTTGTGAACAATAGTCCCGATTTTTGCAAAAACGGGACTATAATTAAAAAAAGTCTTGAAATCGGAGAGTTTTTGTTATATAATAGATGTGTTATTGATTTTCTGCGGAAAGGATACTGAAATGGAAGCTGACAAAAGAATCGGATTTGACAATGACCTTTATCTCAAGACCCAGTCGGAGCATATCCGCGAGAGGATATCACACTTTGACGACAAGCTCTACCTTGAATTCGGCGGAAAGCTTTTCGACGACTATCACGCGTCGAGGGTACTGCCGGGCTTCATGCCGGACAGCAAACTGAAAATGCTGCTCCAGCTGAAGGACGACGCGGAGATCGTTATAGTCATAAACTCCGGCGATATCGAGAAGAACAAGATACGCGGAGACCTCGGCATTACCTATGATGTCGATGTGATAAGACTGATAAGCGTTTTCCGCAAGATCGGACTGTATGTGAGCAGCGTGGTGCTGACGCAGTACGAAAACCAGACATCGGCGGACGCTTTCGCCGAGCGTCTCAAAGCTCTCGGCGTGAAGGTGTACCACCACTACCGCATAAGCGGCTATCCGTCCAATCTGTCGCTGATAATGAGCGACGAGGGCTACGGAAAGAACGACTACATCGAAACGACCCGCCACCTCGTCGTTATAACCGCTCCGGGCCCCGGAAGCGGCAAAATGGCTACCTGCCTCTCCCAGCTCTACCACGAGCATAAGCGCGGGCTGAACGCGGGCTACGCGAAGTTCGAGACCTTCCCGATATGGAACCTGCCCCTTAAGCACCCGGTGAACATCGCGTATGAGGCTGCGACCTCCGACCTGAACGACGTCAATATGATCGACCCGTTCCACGTTGAGGCTTACGGCCAGACGACCGTTAACTATAACCGCGACGTTGAGATATTCCCCGTGCTAAATGCCATGTTCGAGAGCATTTTCGGGAAATCGCCCTACAAGTCCCCGACGGACATGGGCGTAAATATGGCGGGCAACTGCATTATAAACGACGATATCGTGAGAGAAGCCGCCAAGGAAGAGATCATAAGGCGCTACTACGTCGGACTCTGCGACCACCGCAAGGGGCTTATCTCCGACGATGAGGTATATAAGCTGGAGCTGCTGATGCAGCAGGCGGGCGTTACCAAGGAAGACCGCCGCGTTGTCGCTCCAGCCCTCGCGAAGGAGCAGGCGACCGGAAATCCCGCGGCGGCTATGGAGCTGCCCGACGGTACGATAATCACCGGAAAGACCTCCAATCTGCTCGGAGCCTCCTCTGCCCTGCTGCTCAACGCCCTGAAATACTTCGGCGGGATAGACGACGAAAAGCTCCTCATGTCGCCGGTGGTCATCGAGCCTATTCAGGATCTTAAAGTCAATCATCTCGGCAACATCAACCCGAGACTGCATACCGACGAGACTCTTCTAGCGCTTTCGATATGCGCCACCACAAGCGAGGACGCGAAGAAGGCTATCGAGCAGCTTTCCAAGCTCCGCGGCTGCGACGTACATTCTACGGTCATACTTTCGGCGGTAGACGAACGCACATTCAAGCGCCTGGGTGTGAACCTAACCTGTGAGCCGAAATACGGCACACCCGAATCATAAGCCATGCGCGTAGTTTCCATATGCAGCTCCAGCAAGGCTAACTGCACCTACATAGAGAGCGGAGGCAAAGGCTTCATAGTCGATATCGGCTGCACATACAAAGCCTTATGCAGCGGGCTGGCACTCGCCGGACGAAGCGTTGACGACATAAACGCGGTGTTCATCACTCACGAGCATTCCGACCACATCGACGGGCTGAACGTGCTCACAAAGCACCTGAATGTTCCCGTCTACGCCTCCGAGGGAACGATGAACGCGATAATTAGCAAGGGAAAGGCAGCTCCCGGCGCCGATCTCCGACTCGCGGACGAAGCCGTGAACGCTCCCGTGAACGTGAAGGCTCACGCCTTCCGCACACCCCATGACAGCGCAGAAAGCACCGACTACACGTTCTCCGACGGCGAAAGCAGGATAGCGATATGCACCGACCTCGGGAAAGTAACCGACGAGGTGCGCGAAAACCTGCTCGGCTGCCGGTTCGTGCTGCTCGAATCGAACTATGACCCGCAGATGCTCACGCGAAACCTTAATTACAGCTACCCGCTGAAGGAACGCATACGCTCGGACAGAGGACACCTTTCTAACGGCGACTGCGCGGCTTTCGCGAGAGAGCTTGTGAGCTCGGGAACGGTATCGCTTATGCTGGGACATCTGAGCCAGAACAACAATACCCCGGAGCTCGCGCTGTCCGTTACGGAACGCGCGCTGTCCGCCGCGGGAGCCGTTCGCGGCAGGGACTATATCCTCGGCGCTGCGGCAGTAGTCGGAAACGGGAAAGCAATAGCGATATGAACGGATTTGCGTATTCTGACGACAACAAGCGCTACCATACGCTATATTACCACAATAAGCATACATACGGCCGACGGGTCGTGAAGGCGGTCATCGACGCGGGCTTTACCTGCCCCAACATCGACGGCTCCCGCGGCACGGGCGGCTGTATTTTCTGTGACGGCGGGAGCGGCTATTTTACCGCAGAGCCCGCTGTTCCCGTCGCGGAGCAGATAAAAAGGGAAAAAGAGCGCATTTACGCCAAATACCCCGACGCGCTCATAAACGCCTATTTTCAGGCGCACACGAACACCTACGCGGATACAGACACTCTCGGCAGACTGTACCGCGAAGCCATAAACGCCGGAGTTCACGGAATATCCGTAGCTACCCGCGCGGACTGTATCGACGACGAAAAAGCCGCGCTTCTTGCGGGACTCGGAGTGCCTGTGACCGTTGAGCTCGGATTGCAGACGATACACGACGAGACTGCGCAGAAAATGAACCGCTGTCACACCTGTGCGGAGTTTCTCGCGGGCTTTGAGCTGCTGAAACGGCACGGGCTCCGGGTGTGCGTGCATATCATTGACGGGCTGCCCGGTGAGACGCAGGATATGATGCTCGATACCGCACGCGAGGTCGGCAGACTGCGGCCCGACGGTATAAAGATACACCTGCTGCACGTCATACGCGGAACCCAGCTCTGCGAGATGTACGAGCGCGGACTGTATGAGCCTATGAGCAGGGACGATTATATCGGGATCGTCGCCGGGCAGCTGCGGCTGATACCTCCGGAGACCGTGATCGAGCGCATTACGGGCGACGGCGACAGGCGCACGCTTGCCGCGCCGCTCTGGAGCATCGACAAGATATCGGTGCTCGGCGGGATAGATAAATACATGAACGAGCATAATTTTTATCAGGGCGACAGATACGAAAAAAAGTGACCTTCCGCAAACCCGCGGAAGGTCGTTTTCATATATGGAGGATAAGAATTGTTATCAATCGTCCACGTTGTCCTCATCGACATCATCTACGGCTTCTTCATCGTCGTCGCAATCGTCTGTCACTTCATCAAGCTCTTCTTCCAGAGGCATAAACTCCGCCGTTTTGCTGGACGCGAGCAGCTTTTTCAGCTTCTCCGTAAAGCCGTCGGACATCTTGAAAGGTACCGCACGAAAATGTCTGAAATACAGGATATCATCTTTGCCGACTTTTATCTCCGACATAAAGCTGTGAACGAAAATGTTGATATCGTCGATGTTCTGTACACCGCTTCCGGCCTTCTCCACAAGATATCTCGCTGTCGTGAATTCGGACTTTATCAGATCATATATCGCTTTCAGTTCCTCAGCGTCTTTTATTTCAAACCAGCCCTTCTGACCGTCCTTCTCGCCCCTGAAGCTTACGAGCTCGGGAACGCTGAAATACTTCGCGGCTTCGTATTCGGCAAGTGTATCAAATATCGGTATCGTCACATTGTTCGCAGCGCCTATCGCGTTAAGGGCGTTTATGATATCCCCGCGGGTGATGCCGAACCGATACATGGCGGATTTTCCGGTCTGCACGAAGCACATTCCGTCTAAACTCATGGTAATGTCAACTCTTGCGGAAGCCTTTGTGTAGAACGATATCAGTATCTCGCCGTTCACGTCGTATACCGCGTTTTCATTGAGATTATCGTATACATTGTCGGAGGCGTGAGAAGCGAACAGGCTTTCGATATAGTCATAGCCTATCTTCGCGCTGCTCATCTGCGTGTCGTAGATGTAATTCACGCCAGCCCATGCCTGCGCGATATTGCCCGCGTTTATGCCGAGAGCCGCGGAGATGTCGCCGACCGTCTTTACCGTGTCGGGGATATAGAGCGAGGCGAGCTTGTCGAACAGCACCGCGCATTTCTGCGCGTCGTACTTAAAGTATGTGTTCGACGGCGTATACATTATTGTTTTTCCGGTCTCGGGGTCTTTCTCGAAACGGTCTATCTTCAATGTCACGAAGCCGTTCGCGTATACGTTCAACTGGCAGAGACCTTCATCGACGACATCATAATCGTCCTCGCTGTCCTCGTCTATCCATTCGTCAGCGGCATTGTCGATATCGTAAAAAAACGGATAACGCAGCCATGCCGAATTATTGTAGAAGCTCCTCGTCATATCATGGGGCTTTATTTGCTTATTGCCCAGATAAAGGACTATCATTGCGCCCTCGGGCTGAAAATCCTCGCTGACTGCGGAAGCGTCGCCGAGACCGTGCACGAATTCCTGAATGAAGCTGTAATCGGTAAGGAAGAAGTTCAGCGTTTCAGACGAAACGTTCTGAACTCCGTTCGGACAGTATGACGCGGAATAGGCATACAGCTCCTCATACGAACCGATATCATAATTGTTTTCGGCGAACTTTTCCACAACATCTCCCAGTCTGTCGCCGTCGTTCACCGGTATCTTTACTTCCTCATCGACCTGATAGTCGCCGCTGCCCGGATCTGTTATTACAGCGTCGTCACTATCGGCTTCATCGACCGAAATGTCATCATCTTCAGACTCGGCGATCGACGGTTCAAGAGAGGTAACGATATCGTCATCAGAATCATCGTCCGTTTCGTTATCAACGGCTTCCTCCATGTCATTCCCGTCCTGGCTTATCGGCGCAGGATCGCCGTTTCCCGTGTTGCTGTCGGTCACATCTGACGGCACTTCTTCCGTCGGGATAGCCTGTCCGGCATCGCTTACGGAGTTTTCGGTACCGGAGGACGGCAGGATCTCTTCACTCCCGTTGTCCGCGTCGGGCGTCGCTTCCGACGAGCCGGACGTTGTGCCGGAGACCTGATCCTTCGCAGTTTCGCTGCTTGCGGGAGCTGTCGTACCGGGTGTCGTTACAGTCACGTCCGGCTCAGGGAGCTCGGTCGTTCCCACGGTCGCGGAGGTGTCAGCAGGAGGCCGGGTATCTACCCTGTTGTTCATCAGCGCGGGTATCAGTATCGCGCTGCCTATGGCTATGACCGCACAGGCCGCGGCTGCGAGATAGCCGGGTCTCAGCCACAGCGGACGACGGCTTTTGCGGATAAGCCCGTTCATTCTGTCCTCAAATTCCGGTGAGAACTTATAGCCCGTGTCATAAGCGTCGCGGAGCTCTTCCGAGTAAAGCGGAGTCAGAGCTTCCGACAAAGCCTTTTTAAGTATATTTTCCATATTAAGCCTCTTTTCTGAAATCAAACCGTGATACCCTGCTCGTCGAGTATCTCACGGAGTCTCGCGCGGGCACGTTCGAGCCGTTTTCTGATACCCGCGTCGGTCTCGCCTGTTATTTCGGCGATCTCTTTCGTCGGCAGTCCGGTCACACAGCGCATATAAAGCACCTGCGCGTACTGCTCCGGCAGAGAACGTATAGCGTCGACGATACGGCTGTACCCTATGTCCGACAGCGCTTCATCGGACACATCGGTGCTTTCGTCCTCGACCTCAAAACCGTCGTCATCGAGCGGTATCTCATTCCTGCTGTCTTTCTTGCGCAGAAGGTCGTATGAACAGTTCTTCGTGACCACGCAGTAAAACGCCGCCCGCTCCTGCGGAGTACGCTCCCGAAGCTTGCCGAAATTACGTGCTATGGCGAAGAATGCGCTGCTCACGGCTTCCTCCGCGTCGTGGTAATTGCCGGTGATCTTGTACGCTATCGAGAGCATTTTTCCTTTATATCTGTTGTATGCTTCCTCGAACTGCGCCTTATCCCCGGGCTCGTCCAGCATTGCCATATAAACCGATAACATAATTATGCCGCACCTCACTCAGTTGATATTCTATCTCCGGGGCTCACATCTGCCCCTCTGTAATATATAACGATCACCAAAGCCGATTTGTGACGTGTTTTCGCTAAAAATATCTCAATTTGTTATTCTGCACAAGGCCGCTCTCATATATTTGTCGCAAATTACAAAAAAGGCATACGATCTGCAAGACTGTATGCCTTTATAATATCAATATTTCTTTTCGAGCTCCGCGGTCTCGGCGTATATCCGGGCGTAGCTTTCGTATCTTGACCGCGCTATCAGTCCGGCGTTCACGGCCTCGGTGACCGCACAGCCGCTCTCCTTCAGGTGAGCGCAGTCCGCGAATCTGCATTTCCCGATGTACGGAACGAACTCCGGGAAGCACCCCGCCAGCTCAGCCTTCGGTATTCTCCCGTAACGCTCGATATCCACCGTCGAAAAGCCCGGAGTATCGGCTATATATCCTCCACCGCCCAACGGGTACATACGTACCTCACGTGTGGTATGCCTGCCGCGCCCAAGCTTCTTGCTGATCTCTCCGGTCTCGGTATTCAGCTCCGGGAATATGCGGTTCATCAGGCTCGACTTACCGACTCCCGAGTTCCCTATCATCGCTGAGGTCTTACCCTCGGCGCAGGCGCGTATATCATCGGCTCCGCGCTCCGGATCCGTGAAGAAGCAACGGTATCCCGCCTTCTCGTATATCTCCGCGAGCCCTTTGACCTCGCGCATATCCGTCTTGGTGAATATGAGCGCAGTCTCTATCTCCTTGCTTTCAAATATGGATATCAGCTTGTCGATAATATAGGCGTTCGGCGAAGGCTCGCACGACGATACCACCAGCAGCACCATATCAAGGTTCGCCAGAGGGGGTCTGATCAGCAGGTTCTTCCTTTCGGCTATGCTCTCTATCTGCGGCTCGGCGTTATCCTCCGCCGACACCGTCACATTGTCGCCCGCCGCCGGAGATACAGACCTGTTCCTGAATATCCCCCTTGCCCGGCAGGCAAGCACGCCCTCGGACGTCTCGGTATAGTATATCCCCCCGACAGCCCGGATTATCTTTCCGTCAAGTGTTTTCATCAGCCCTCGGCAATTATCTGCTCGTCATGGAACCCGGGCAGCGGATAGGTCTCGGCGGGCTGTTCGCCGCCCTCGCCGTTTTCTCCGTTCCCGCTGTTCTCACCTTCACCGCCGTTTTCCTCGTTTTCGCCGTTACCGCTCTCGCCGCCGCTCTCGCCGCCGTTCTCGCCGCCTTCCTCATCAGAGGTGCCGGCAGGTGACGCGCTGAGAAGCTGCTTGAACACCTTGGGATTGAAGGTATCGCCGTAGTCCTTTGTGGGAGGATCTGTGGTGAAATCGACCGTGCAGTTGAACAGCAGGCCCTCCGCGCCCGTATCTGTCGAGCGCACTCTTATCGCGTATTCGTGGACTCCGCTGTTGCTGAATGTCCACGTGAAATTATCGAGCAGACTGAGGTTCTTGGTCTCGGTCTTGTCTGTCTGGAGAGTTCCGTCGATATAGTATTTGAAGTCGAACTCACCGGACGCGCTGCCGTTAAAGGAGAGCTTGATCGTGGCTTCACGCTCCTGAGCTCCGCCCGCGCTGACGACGATCTCAACGAGGGTATTCTTCTGAACTATCGTGGTAGGCTCGATATTCTGACGTATAACGTGACCCTCCTCGACCTCGTCGCTGGGTTCCTCGATGACCGTCAGCAGTATGTCATATTCCTTGGCGCGGAGCTGGGCGCTCGCGAGGGAAAGATTAATCAGCTGCGGCACGGCTGTGCTCTCGTCGCTGGGACCCGTGCTTACCAGACAGGTTATCGTGGAGCCGACCTGAACGAATTCACGCGCCGCGGGCGTTGTCCTTATAACGCAGTCCTTCGGTACTGTCTCATCCTCCGTCCATGTGAGGGAATATTTGAGCTCCTGCTTGCCGAGCATGGTTATAACGTCGTTTATCTGCTTGTTCGTGAAGTCCTCGACCTCAACGAGCTTCGGACCGTTGCTGACAGTTACCTCGATATTCTGGTTCTTTCTTATGGATCTGCCGGGCATGACGCTCTGATTCATAACGACGTTCTTCGGATAATCGGAATCGTATTTCAGTACGGGAGTAAAGTTGAAATCGCTGTACTCCTCAAGCACCTCGTCCCATGTCATATTCAGCAGGCTGGGCATTTTCGTCTCCTCGCCGGCCGCGACCTCGTTCTTATCTACCGTCGTGGTCACAACGTTATAAATGAGCCACGCTGTCATTATCACGAACGCCGTAGCAAGAGCAAAGAGTATCGGAAGCACGGGAGAACGTCTCCGGCGCTCATAATAGAACTCGTCGTCGAAGTAATCCTCGTCGTCCTCTTCCTCGTCGAAGCTGTCATCATCGGCGTCGTCACCGGAAATATCCGCCGTATGCTTCCTGGTTCTGTGAGAGCTCTGGGCTTCGGCGCTCTCGGGAGTCACCTTGTCGAAATACTTTGTCGAGCCGTCCGTCGAGAAATATTTGTATTCAAACACTATACTTGGGTTCTTCTTGAACTCCTCGATGTCCTTTATCATCTCGCCCGCGGTCTGATAACGCTTTGAAGGCTCCTTCTGCATTGCCTTCATCGTTATCTCCTCAAGCCCCTCGGGTATCGAGCTGTTTATCTCGGTCATGGGCTTGGGCTGGGTCTGCATGTGTTTCAGGGCTATCGAAACGGGGTTGTCGCCGTCAAAGGGCTTCACGCCCGTGAGCATTTCGTAGAGCATTACGCCGACGGAATAGATATCGCTCTTTTCGTCGGTCATTTCTCCCCTCGCCTGCTCGGGGCTGATGTAATGCACGGAGCCTATCGCCTTTTCGGAGATGGTCTTGTCGGTCTCGCGGTTGAAATGCGCTATGCCGAAGTCCATGACCTTGATCGTGCCGTCCGCCATGAGCATTACGTTCTGCGACTTGATGTCGCGGTGCACTATGCCCCTGTCGTGAGCGTGCTGGAGCGCGCGGAGTATCTGCGTGGTGAAATGCACGGCGTCGCGCCATTTGAGGACTCCCTGCCGCTCGATGTACTCCGTGAGGGTTATGCCGTCTATATATTCCATTACGATGTACTGGATCTTCTCGGTAAATCCGACATCATAGATCTTTACTATGTTCTTGTGCGAAAGAAGGGCTATCGCCTTCGACTCGTTGCGGAAGCGGCGCTGGAAATCCTCGCTCTTGGCGAATTCGTTCTTCAGTATCTTCACAGCTACCGTACGGTTCTCGATGATATCCGTGGCTTTATAGATATCCGCCATTCCGCCGACGCCGATGAGCTCAGTGAGCTCGTAACGGTTGTCGAGCTTCTTTCCTATGTTTTTGTCCATTAGGTTCATTTCCTTTCAAAGGACTATCATATATTTATCTTCCGGTGTGAGTTTTTGCCTATGTTCTACACTTCCACTACCGCGACGGATACGTTGTCCCGCCCGCCGTTGCCGAGGGCGTAATCTATGAGGAGGTCGCAGGCGCGGTTTATGGGGTTGTTCACGATAATCTCCGCTATTTCCGCGTCGTCGCCGTAGGAATGGAGCCCGTCCGACGAGAAGAGAAGAATGTTCCCCTCCTCAAGATCTATCTCAAAATAATCGGGAGTTATGTTCCTCTCGGCGCCTACCGCTCTGGTTATGCGGTTCCTGTCGGGGTGGGTCTTACCCTCCTCCTCGGTTATCTCGCCGCGCTCTATAAGAGTTCTGATATAAGTATGATCCTTGGTGATCTGCTGTATGCTGTCGTCGAATATGTGATACGCGCGGCTGTCACCTACATTGATTATATAGGCTCTTCCGGCGTAGATTATACCCGCGACGCAGGTTGTGCCCATACCATACTTATCCGCCTCACGCGAGGCACGGTCGTACACGAGGCTGTTCGCCGCCGTGACTGAGGTTATGAGCAGGTTTCTTATGAAATTACGGTTAATATTGCCGCGAAATCCTTTTCTTATCCTGTCGGACATGAACTCTACGGTCATCTCGCTGGCAACGCTGCCGGCGTTCTCGCCGCCCATACCGTCACACAGTATGACCGCTACCGCGTCCTCCTCAAGCATATCCGTCCAGACTCTGTCCTGGTTCTCGCTCCTTTTCAGGCCTATATCGGTCTTGGAAAAGCACTTCATTGATATCCCCTCTTCTCTGCGGGTATTTTTCGCTTCTTGTCAAAAAAGCTTTATCTTATCTATTATACACTTTTTTTTCAAATAAATCAACTGTAAAATGGTTACAATTTTCTTACAATTCGGTTACAATATTTAATATTTTTATCAATTCTGACGAAATTTTCAGTTTTCGGCAAGATTTTCACGCCTCAGCTGTCCGCAGGCTGCGTTTATGTCCGCGCCGAGTGTCCTTCGCACCGTCGCGTTTATGCCCCCGTCGGTGAGAAGCTTCTGAAATTCCCGCACCCTGCCGCTCCGACTGTACTCGCGCTCGCGTATCTCGTTCACGGGGATAAGGTTGACGTGGCACGGAGAAACGGGCTTCAGCAGACGTATCAGCTCCTTCGCGGTCTGCGCGTCGTCGTTCACGCCCGATATCAGCGCGAACTCGAAGCTTATGCGGCGCCCCGTTCTGTCAAAATAGTATCTGCACGCGTCGATGAGCTCCGCGGTGCCGTAGCGCTTATTGACCGGCATTATGGCGCTGCGCTTCTCGTCCGTGGGCGCGTGGAGCGATACCGAGAGCGTAAGCCCCAGCCCGAGTTCCGCAAGCTCCCGTATGCGCGGGACTATGCCGCAGGTCGAGAGCGAGACGTGCCTAAGACTCATGTTCCTGCCCTTTTCCGAGGACAGGAGCGTAAGAAAACGCATAACATTGTCATAATTGTCAAGGGGCTCGCCTATGCCCATAAGGACGAGGCTTTCCACCTTCCTGCCGCTGTCGCGCTCGCTCTCGTATATCTGGAGCAGCATTTCCGAGGGCAGCAGGTCGCGGACATAGCCCGCCTTTGTCGAGGCGCAGAAGCTGCACCCCATTTTACAGCCCACCTGCGTAGAGATGCACAGGCTGTTGCCGTGCCTGTAGCTCATCATTACCGTTTCGCAGCGCTCGCCGTCCGGGAACTCGAACAGGTACTTTATCGTACCGTCGAGCTTTGATTCGAGCTTACGCTTCACCGACGCGCGGCGTATCTCGTATTCCTCACCGAGCCGCGATATCAGCGTTTTCGGGAGATTCGAGCACTCCGCGAAGGACAGGGCGCGCTTGACGTGCAGCCAGTCATAGAGCTGCCCGGCGCGGAATTTCTTCTCCCCCAGCGCCGCGAGGTCGGATTCGAGCTCTGGGAGGGTCATAGATAGTATGTCTTTTTTCATTTTTCGTTTATACCGCCCGCTTTACAATGAGCGTCTTTCTACTGTATCCACCACTCAGGCGTGATCTCTCCGAGGGTGACCGTTCTGCCGGTCTTGCAGTCGGTCATTATCTCCACCGACTTGTAGTCTCCCGCCATAAGCTGCACCATGAGCTCGCGGCAGGCTCCGCAGGGCGCCCCCGAGCTGCCGTCCGGCATTATCGCAAGCACGCGCTTTATACGGTACTCGCCGTTCGTTATCATATTGAATATCGCGCTGCGCTCGGCACAGATGCCAAGCGTCGAGCAGGTGTCTACGCATACGCCGGTATATATCTTTCCGCTCTCCGACAGCACAGCCGCCGCTACCTCGCCTGCGGTGACATATTCCGATATCTTTACTTCATGCTGTACCGCCTTTGCGGCATCGTACATCTTCTGCCATGTTTCGTCCATTTTTATTCCTTATATCCCGGTTCAGGACCTTTATACCGCCGTTCTCACGTTTATGTATGCTTTCCAACTACCGTTTCCTTTCAAAAAGAGCCGTGAAGAAGCCGTCGCCCCGGTTCTCGCCGGTCAGGTTCGTTCTCTTCTCTTTCAGCACGAAATCCGCGTTTTCCGAAGCGAACGCGTCGGCTATATCGTCGTTTTCGGCGCGGTCAAGCGTGCAGGTCGAATATACCAGAGTTCCGCCCGGTCTGACGTAATTCTTCGCGTTATCGAGTATCTTCCTCTGTATCTCCGGGAGCCCGGCAAGCTCGTCCTTGCGCTTATAGCGGATCTCGGGCTTGCGGCGGATCACGCCCAGCCCGGAGCACGGTACGTCGCAGAGAACTCTGTCAGCCTGCGGGAGCTTTCCGGCGAATACGGACGCGTCACCGGTCTCCGCTGTTATTATGTCCAGCCCGAGCCTCTGCGCTCCCTGTTTTATCAGAGATACGCGGCTTTCGTACAGATCGAATGACAGCACTCTGCCCTTGTTGCCCATAAGCTCCGCGATCGTGAAAGTCTTGCCTCCGGGAGCCGCGCACAGGTCGATAACCGTCTCTCCGGGCTGCGGAGCAAGCAGCTCGCAGCAGCGCTGTGAGGATATATCCTGAACATGGAACAGACCGTTCTTATAGGCGCGCAGACCTTCTATCGCGCACTGCCCCGTTATCTCAACGCAGGTCTCCGAGACTGCCTCCGACTTCACCCCGTCCTCCGCGAGCTCGTATATCAGATCGTCCGCGTCGCATACGGAGGTATTTACCCTCGCGTAGAGCGGAGGTCTCCCGAATGACGCGGCAAGCATCTGTTCGGTACGCTCAAATCCGTACTCTCCGACCCACATCTTTACTATCCAGCGCGCGCAGGAATACTTCACCGACATACGAAGCAGCTTATCCTCTATGCCGTCGGTCTTTAACTGTCCGCCGTCACGGATAAACG
Source organism: Ruminiclostridium sp. (assembly GCA_024682455.1). Classification (GTDB taxonomy): domain Bacteria; phylum Bacillota; class Clostridia; order Oscillospirales; family Ruminococcaceae; genus Ruminiclostridium_E. The sequence goes on from JAIKZF010000097.1 coordinate 40,461, forward strand.
CGCGGAGCACGGCGTTTATATAGCCCTTTGAGCGCTCGGGAGCGAGCTTTACGGTCTCGTTGACCGCGGCGCTTTCGGGGATATCCATATACATGAGCTGATACAGCCCCATGCGCAGAAGCAGGAGAGTATCGCCCTCGATATCGTCAAATTCTATCCTTGAATATGCTCTTATCACATGGTCGAGCGTCATGCGGCGTTCGGCGACTCCGTAAAACAAAGCCGTCACAAAAGCTTTATCGGCGCTCTGCGACCTGTTCAGCGCGGAATCAAGCGCTATGTTGGAATACGCGCCGTCCTCCGCGGTCTTTTTCAGAAGCCCGAAAACCTGTTCTCTGCCTGTCATATCAGCGTTTCCTTGAGAAGCGGAGCAGCAGCCTGATAAGCTGTATGAGCGACAGCAGGAAGCTCGCCACATAGGTCATTGCGGCGGCGCTGAGCACCTGCTTTGCTCCGTCGAGCTCGGTACCGACGAGTATCTCATTGGCATAGAGCGTATTCATGGCGCGTTTGCTCGCGTTGAACTCCACCGGGAGCGTAACGAGCTGAAAAACCACGACGAACATATAGAAAATTATGCCCACCTCGATGACCGGCATAAATTGAAGGAAAAGACCGACGGCAAGCACCCAGAACCACGCCCCGGAGCAGAACTGCACCGCCGGAGCGAGGGTATTGCGTACTTTTATCGGTCCGTAATTTCTCGCGTACTGGATAGCATGGCCGCATTCGTGCGCCGCCACGCCTATCGCGCTTATCGAATTTATGTTGTATGTCGAGTCGGACAGATACACGGTCTTGGTGCGGTCGTTATAATGATCGGTGAGAGCTCCCTCGTTATGGACCACCTGGACATTATAGAGACCGTTCATATCGAGTATCATTCTTGCGACCTCATTGCCGCGCAGACGGCTCTGCGGAGTTACCAGATTGTACTTGCCGAACGTGCTTTTTACTTTGAACTGACAGAACAAAGCAAACAGTATCATACCGATCAGCACGAAGCTGTAATACTTGCCCGCGAAAACATCAAAGATCAGATCAAATATGGCTCTTGACCGGCTTGCAAGCAATACCATGTGAATGCCCCCCTTGTTTTACTCTCCGAATACGGTACCTGCGGGAACTTTTTTTCCGCGGAGGTATTCGTCCGCGGTCATACGCCTGCTTCCCTCGGGCTGAACGTCCGTCAGGCGCAGTACCAAGCCTCCGCACGAAATGCCCAGTCTGTCGTCCGCCGCCGTTCCCGCGGGAAGATCGGTACTGATGCCCGTCTTTTCAGCAAAATATACCTTAAGTCGCTTTCCCTCGAGCATAGTGAACGCGCAGGGGCTCGCGGACAGCCCGCGTATCATATCATACACCTTTTCCGCCGGCTGAGTGAAATCTATCCTGCACATCTCCTTCGTCAGCATGGAGGCGTAGCAGGTATCCTCGTCGGTCTGCGGTATGCGCGGAGCCGTGCCGTCCGCGACCCTCGCAAGAGTTTCGACTATCAGCTCAGCGCCCATTTCCGACAGGCGGTCGTGGAGCACGGACGCGGTCATTCTTTCGTCTATCGCTATCCTGTCAACAAGTATCATATCGCCGGTATCGAGACCCTCTGCCATATACATGGTCGTAACGCCGGTCTCCTTCTCGCCGTTTATGATGCAGTGCTGTATCGGAGCGGCTCCCCTGTAACGCGGCAGGAGCGACGCATGTACGTTTATGCAGCCGTACTTCGGGATATCGAGGACTTCCTTCGGAAGTATCTGTCCGTAAGCGACCACAACTATACAGTCGGGCGCGATACTCTTAAGTTCATCTATAGCCTGCGCGGCGTCAGCGCTTTTATTCCTGCGCAGAGAGACCGGCTGGAAAACCGGTATGCCGAGGGCTTCTGCGCACTCCTTGACAGGCGTGGGCATCATCTTATGTCCGCGGTTCTTCGGCTTGTCTGGCTGTGTGAACACGGCGGCTGTCTCATGCCCTGCTTTATTCAGCGCCGTAAGGCACGGCACAGCGAAATCGGGCGTTCCCATAAATACGAGCTTCATACCGTATCTCCTTATTTCTTATCGTTATGTTCCTTCTTTTCCTCAAGCTCCTCGGGGTCGACCATCTCGTCCGCGAGGTCGGTGAACAGTATGCCGTTGAGGTGGTCTATCTCATGGCACAGCGCGCGCGCAAGCAGCTCGGTGCCCTCGATCTTAAATTCCTTTCCGTAGCGGTTCTGCGCGGTGACCTTCACCTTCGCGGGTCTCTCGACATAGCCCCACTGATTGGGCGAGGAAAGGCAGCCCTCGACCTCGTGCTGCTTGCCGCGCACAGATGTAATGACGGGGTTCACGAGCTCTATCGGACCCTCGCCGACATCTATGACCGCGACACGGCGAAGTATACCGATCTGCGGCGCGGCAAGACCCACCCCGTCGGAATTCTTCATCGTCTCGTACATATCGTCGAGCATGACCCACAGCTTGTCGTTGAACTCCGTCACCTCGCGGCATTTCTTTCTCAGTCTCTCGTCTCCGAATTTTACAATGTTCCTCAGTGCCATTTTTTGTTTCCTTTCTTTATGTGAATGCAATTATAAACTTCATCAGTACGGCTTTTTTCCGTCGAGCCAGCCCTTTTCCTTCCAGTAATCGGAATCCGTCCTGTTCCAGCCGTTCTTCTGCGTCATTCCGAACAAGCCGAATAAAAACCGTATTTTAAAGCCGGTCTTTTTTGCTTTCAGACTTCTTATGACTTTACGCGCTACACTCTTTACCTGCTTTTTTATCTTGTCCTTGTCCTTGTAATCTATGTAATTGCCGCCCATTTTCATGGTCGTGACACCATAGCTGTGAACCCCCGATATCCCCCAGTAATTCATATTGCTTTTCAGCAGCTTCACAGTTGCTTTCACGCCCGAGCCTCCGGCGGAGGTTATTATAAGCCCCGTCTTGCCGAACATACTCTCTCTCGGACGATGCACCAGCCATATATACGCAAGATGATCCAGCAGAGCCTTCATCCCGCCTGTGCATGAACCGACAAATACCGGCGTTGCGAGAATAATGAGATCCGCCTTTTCCATACGCTCTAAAATCGGCGCGATCTTATGATAATGCGGGCACTTATCCTCGCCGTGCAGTATACAGTTCGCACAGCCGCAGCAGAATTCATCAAAATCCTTCGGCAGTACAATTTCGTCTGTCTCCGCGCCCTCCGCACGGAACTCATCGAGAAACAGATCTGTCACCGCGCGGGTATTCCCGTTGTGCGCGGTACCGATCACAGTTAATATCCTCATATTATCTCTCCGTTGAAATCGGGATAGAAGCTGACTTTTTTAAATTCGGGCAGCTTGTATGCCGACATTATGACAAGCCTCAGCATATCGCGGAAGGCCTTTGTATTCCTGCATTTCACGATCAGCTTCGCGCGGAAGCTTCCGTTCAGGCGCCCGCTCGATGTGGGTCCGAGTATTATTACTGGCATTTCCCTGCCGAACTTCTTTGTCTGCTCTTCAAGCAATTCGCGGAACTTTTTTGACGCGATATCCACGGCTTTTTCCTCTGGAGAAGAAAAGGCTGTCATACAGATATCGCAGTACGGCGGGAATATCAGAGCCTCGCGCACCTGGGACTCCTGCGCGTAAAAGCCCTTGTAGTCCTGCTTCGCGGCAAGCTCCAGCACATAATGGTCGGGCGAGAAGGTCTGGAGATATGCCCTGCCCTTCTTTGAGCCTCGCCCCGAACGTCCGACTACCTGCGTTATCAGCGAGAACGTCCTCTCGAAGCCTAGATAATCGCCCGCGTAAAGCGACTTGTCGATCAGCAGCACTCCCACAAGCGTTACATTCTCGAAATTCAGCCCTTTTGCTATCATCTGCGTACCGACCATTATGTCATACTCATTGTTCGCGAATTCTGCAAAACGCTTTTCGTATGAATACTTCGACATCGTGGTGTCCGCGTCCATGCGCAGGACACGTGCGGACGGAAAGAGCTGCTTTATCTCTTCCTCGATGCGCTGCGTGCCTGTGCCGCTCGAATATATGAACTTGCTGCCGCACTTTTCGCACGCCTCGGGCATAGACCTCCGGAAGCCGCAGTAGTGGCAGATAAGGCTGTTATTCACCTTGTGATACGTCAGCGGTATGCCGCAGTTCGGACATTCCGCAACAGTGCCGCAGTTCACGCAGTTCACATAAGTGTGGAAGCCCCGGCGGTTGAGCAGGAGCATTGACTGCTCGCCACGTTCAAGATTGAGCGAGAGCTGCTCTATGAGCTCGCCGCTGAAATTGGAGCGGTTGCCCTTCTCGGCTTCGACGCGCATATCTATCATCTTTACATCGGGCAGCACGGCGTCGCTGTACCGCTCGTTCATCTCGAAAAGCGAATACCGCCCGTTCAAAGCGTTGTAATAGCTGTCAAAAGACGGAGTCGCGGAAGCCAGCAGCAGCAGGGCGTTATGCCTGAAACAGCGCTGCTTGGCAATATCGCGGGCGTGATAGCGCGGCGAGCTCTCGGATTTATAGGTATGCTCTCCCTCTTCGTCTATCACTACGATGCCGATGTTCTCCAGCGGCGCGAATATTGCGCTGCGGGTGCCTATCACGATACGCGCTTCTCCCGAGCGAATGCGCTTGTATTCGTCCGCGCGCATACCGAGAGACAGGCTGCTGTGGATTATCGCGACATTTCCTCCGAAAAGCCCGCGGAACTTGTTCACGGTCTGCGGCGTGAGTGAGATCTCGGGAATAAGCAGTATCGCGGTCTTTCCCATATTCACGCAGTATTCTATAAGCTTTATGAATACCGAGGTCTTGCCGCTGCCCGTGATACCGTGCAGAAGCGCGCATTTCGGCTCGTCGGTGTTCATCAGCTCCAGAAGTCTGTCATAGGTCTTCTGCTGGAGCGGCGAGAACCTGATATCCGAAAGCTTTTCGGTCGCCTCGGCTCCGGCGCAGTCGCTGCGGTAGATCTCCGTATCGGAGATCACGAGCGCGTTCTTGTCGGCAAGACGCTTTATCACGGACTCGGCGGCTCCGCTCAGATAGCTGAGTTCTTTCAGCGACGCCGCGCCGACCTCGGCGAGAGTGTCCAGCACGAGCTTCTGCTTCGGCGACAGCTTTATATCCTCGGGGAGCTCATCGACGGGAGTCACGGTCTTTTCCACCGCGTCGCCGACCTTTCTCCTCACGCTTTCATGCAGCATCAATATGCCCTTTTCCGTGAGGGTCTTTTTCGCCGCGGCATTCCCAGGAAGCTTCAGGAGCTCCTCGGCGGCAGCGTCTCCGGAGCAGCCGGAAAGCGCCTCAACAAGACTTTTCTCGTCGTCGGACAGCTCTCCGTCCGCCGCGGCGAGCCGCGCCCTGCTCACATTGAACGAGTGCTTTTCGCTTATATAGAGCGCCAGTCCCGGCGGGAGCATGGTCCTCACGGCATCATAGTATGTACAGAACGTGCGCTCCCGCATGAACTCCGCGAGAGAGAGCATTTCGGGGCTTATTACGATACCGTCGTCAGCTGCCGCGTATATGCTCTTTATCCTGCCGGAGGGCTTTTCGTCCGACACGGAAAAAACCACGCCCACACGGTGCTTATCCGTTCTCCCGAAAGGCACAATAACACGCATACCCGCGGTTATTGTCAAACCTGCGGGTATCTCGTATGTAAACAGCGCGTCAAACGCCGTTGTCGTCTTTTCGACCGCTACCGCGGCATACCGTGCGCTCATTCCGCAAGCAGTTCCCCGATAACGCCCTCACGGTTTGAGCGGCGGCATTTCTCCGCGCGCACAACGGCAAGGAAGTCGTCCACCGCGTCCTCAAGAGCCGCGTTGGTTATGAGATAATCGTAATTTCCGGCGAATTCGAGCTCTTTTCTCGCGGTCTCAAGGCGCTGCTTTATCACATCGTCGGTCTCGGTTCCGCGCTTGTGCAGACGTCTTTCGAGCTCCGCGAAGGACGGAGGCAGTATGAACACCAGCGTACAGTCAGGGAATATCCTGCGGACATTCGCCGCGCCCTCGATCTCTATTTTCAGCACCACATCCTTGCCAGCGTCGAGCATATCGGTGACCGCTTTTTTCGGGGTCCCGTAGTAATTGCCCACATACTCGGTATACTCCAGCAGCTCGCCGTCAGCGATCATCTGCTCGAACTGCTCACGGGTCCTGAAATGGTAGCTCACCCCGTCGGTCTCTCCCGGACGCATCGCGCGGGAGGTCGCCGAGACCGAGTAATAAAGATTGCCGTTTGCCTTCAAAGCCTGTTCAAGTATCGTATCCTTGCCGCACCCGGCGGGAGCCGATACCACGATAAGTATTCCCTTTGACATGATCATCACCTGTATTTCTTTCCTGTTTTCCTGCGGTATGAACGTTATTCTCCGATAGCGGAGGGATCCTTCGCGGACATGACGATATGACCGCTGTCCATAACTATGACGGTCTTGGTCTTTTTGCCGCAGGTGGCGTCTATCGCCGTGAGTTTGTCCTTAGCGGCGGAGACTATGCGCTTCGCGGGGGCGGAATCTGCGCCTATGACCGCCACTATCCTGTCGCTGTTTATCCTGTTGCCGTAGCCTACGTCTATCAGCTTCATAATATCACCCGTCTATATAATATCGTATCTTTTATTATAACATTTTACAAAGAAAAAATCAATACATATTTTTCAATTCTCTCGCAAGTCTTCCTACCGGCAGTCCCATAACATTGTAGTAATCCCCCGTTATGCCGCTGACGAGCAGAGCTCCGGCGTCTTGTATCCCGTACGCGCCCGCCTTGTCGAACGGCTCGCCCGTGGCGGTATAATCCTCTATCTCCTTATCGGAGAGCTCAAAGAAGCGCACAGCCGTGTCCTCCGCGAAGCTTATCTTCTTTTCCGGGGAAATAACGTAGACTCCCGTATAAACATGGTGCTCTCTTCCGGAAAGCAGCCGCAGCATACGTTTCGCGTCGACGGCGTCCTTCGGCTTGCCGAGTATCTCACCGTTCACCGAGACCACGGTATCCGCGCCTATGACCGTATCGTTCGGATACTGCGCCGCTATCTCCTCAGCCTTGTGCCGCGCAAGCTCGCGCACATATTCGTCGGGCGGCAGGCTCTTATCGGCTCGCTCCTCCCCCACCGCCGGTATTATCCGGAAATCCGCGGTCATAAGCGACAAAAGCTCCTTCCGGCGCGGCGATTTGCTTGCAAGTATAAGCATATCCCATTCCCTCCAATCATAATATATCAATTTTAGCATATTTTTGAGCGTATGTCAAATTACCTCTTGACGGAGCAGGCGAAATATGATAAAATATATTGGAATATTATCAGCGGGAGGCATCATGAAGAAGCTTATTGTGATAGAAGGGCTCGACGGAAGCGGGAAATCGACCCAGCTGGAGCTGATGAAAAGCAGATATGACGCGCATTTCATAACTTTTCCATACTATGAGACCGACAGCGGAAGAATGATAAGCGCGTACCTGCGCGGAGACTTCAATGAGCCCGATCCGAAGGTAAGCGCGTATTCGGCAAGCATTATGTACGCCGCCGACCGTTACACAAGCTTCCGCACGCATTGGGGCCCGCTTTATGAGAGCGGTCTTCCCGTTATCTCGGCAAGATATGTCTCATCAAACGCGATCTACCAGATGACCAAGCTGGACAGGAGCGAGTGGGACAGCTATCTCGACTGGCTGTGCGACCTTGAGTACGAAAAGCTCGGTATGCCGAGACCCGACCTGACGATATTCCTCGATATGCCCGGCGATATTTCGCAGAAGCTTCTTCTTAAGCGCTACGGCGGAGACGAGTCTAAGAAGGATATCCACGAGCGTGATATCTCCTTCCAGCGCAGATGCAGAGAAGCCGCCCTGTATACGGCGGAAAGGTTCGGCTGGAAGCGTGTGCTCTGCGGAGAGAACGGCGAGCCGTTCAGAGCGGAAACTATCGGCTCCGCGATATCCGCGCTCATTGATGAAGAGCTGAAAAATTGACCGAAAGGACTTTGATATTATGATACTTGTATTTCTTGCGAACGGTTTTGAAGAGACAGAGGCTGTCGCACCCATAGACATACTCCGCAGGAACGGCAGAGATGTCGTCACGGTGGGCATCGGCGAGGAGATCATCACAAGCGCCCACGGTTTGACGGTAGTTCCCGATGTGACGGAGGTCGACCTCGCATTGAGCGATGAGATAGAGATGATCGTGCTGCCCGGCGGTATGCCCGGTACGCTCAACCTCGAAAAGTCCCGCACCGTTCAGGACGCCATAGACTATTGCAGCGCGAACGGCAAATATATAGCCGCTATATGCGCGGCTCCCTCGGTGATAGGAAAGAAGGGGCTGCTGAAAGGAAAGAACGCTACCTGCTTCCCCGGCTTCGAGGAATTCCTTGAAGGCGCGAACTTCACGGGAGCTCCCGTTGAGGCGGACGGCAATATCGTCACCGCGAGAGGCGCGGGCGTAGCGCTCGAATTCGGGCTTAAGCTCGTCGAGGTGCTTTCCGGAAAGCCCGCCGCCGACAAGATAAAGGAAGCAATGCGCTGTGTCTGAGGACAAGAAGCTGCTGAGGCGCGAGCTTGTCGCGCTGCGCAGAGCTATGTCAGAAAATGTCAGGAAAGAACTTGACGAAAGAATATATAATAATCTTGCGGAAAACGGCCGGGTGCGGTCATGCGGGACTTTTCTGGTCTATGCTTCATCACCGGACGAGGTCGATACAAGGCGCTTCATAAACGCGCTGCTTGCCGGAGGAAAGACCGTTGCCGTGCCGAAATGCACGGGAAAGGATATGGCGTTTCTCACGGTGAAGTCGCTCGGCTCGCTGACAAGAAGCAGCTTCGGGGTAGACGAGCCCACGGACGGCACCGAGATCACGGAATTCCGGGATACGGTATGCGTCGTGCCCGGACTGCGTTTCGACAGGAACGGATACAGGCTCGGCTGGGGCGGAGGCTTCTATGACAGGTTCCTGGCACGCTACTCCGGATACTCCGTGGGTATCTGCTATGAATGCTGCTGCGGAGATGTACCCGCGGATACATACGATGTGCCTGTTGACGCTGTAATCACGGAAAACGGTATTTTTCCGGAAAAACCAATGCTGTAAAGAGGTGAACCCGGTTGGACGAAAACGAAGAAAAAGAATATAACGATATAGCCAGTCTCGCGGCATACCTTCACAGCGACAAGATGCAGGCCTTCAAGGCAGCCGAGGAACGCGCAGAGAAAGGACTCCCGCCGCTTGAGGACGAGCCGGAGCAGGACAGCTTTTCAAAGGACGTGCTGTTCACCTCGGACAGGCGCAGACCCGCTTCCGCGCCAAGGCGCAGGCCGTCGGCGAAACACTCCGCGGCAGCTGCACCCGTAAGCGAACCGGTGCCGAAAACTCAGCGTATCGACGAGCCGAAAACTCAGCGCATCGACGAGCCGAAAACTCAGCGCATTGATGAGCAGAAAACTCAGCGCATTGATGAGCAGAAAGCTGTCGAAGCACCGCCGAAGCCGGATGAGCACGCAAACTCCGAACATAACAGATACACGGACAGACCGAGAAAAAAGCACTCTGCCGCCGCTAAAACGGAAAAGCACGAATCCGCCGACGCACAGAACATTCCGGCTCTTTCCGAAAGCCTTTCCGAATCCCTGGGGCTCAGAGCAGCCGAGATAAACGAGCAGAACAGAAACGCGCTCCCGCCCGAGGATACCCCGGAGATATTCGATATCACGGAGGGCAGCGATCAGGAAAAGCAGTTCAACAACGCGGCCACAAGACTCATGAACGCGGTCAACGACCCCGTTTCCAGAAACGACGCAATGCGCGAGGATATGGAGGCGGAGGAGGAAGAGATACGCGCCGAGAAAATGGAAGCCGCTATAATGAGGCGCAGATACGAGCGCCAGAAGCAGAGCACCAGAACTCTCGCGTATATCCTTATCGCGCTGCTGCTGTGCACCGCGATAATCGGGGCTTCCGCTTACGCCTCGGCTCATATCGTGAAGTGGGCGCTCGACTTCACGGGGATCGCGGCGCAGGATTTCAAGATAGACGTTGAGATACCCGAGGACGCCTCGGTGGAGACCGTCGCGGCTATTCTTGCGGAAAACAACATAATCTCCGACGCGAAGTTCTTCAAGCTCTACGCAGATTTCGCGGATAAGCTCAAAGCAGATGAAAAGGATCGCAATACCGATTTCATCGGAGGCAAGTATACCGTAAGCTCCACTATGTCGTACAGCACCCTGCTCTCTCTTTTCAGGACCGAAAAGACCCGCAAGGAAACCGTGTCCGTGCGTATCATCGAGGGTATGAACGCGCGTGAGATCGGCGACCTGCTGGAAAAGAACAATGTGTGCTACGCGGAGGATTTCGAGAAATACTACAAGGATATCCTCAACATCTATGATTTCGAGCGCAGAGTAAAGCAGAGCTCCTCAAAGATGTATCAGCTTGAGGGATATCTGTTCCCCGATACCTATGAGTTCTATGTCGTCAACGGCATGGCTGACGGCGGCGCTCCCGAAAGGGGCGAGACCGAGCAGGAAGCCAGGGAACGCATCAAAAAGGACTCGGAGGAGAACGCCCTCGTAGCCGCAAAGAAGATGTACTCGAACTTCAACGACAAGATGACGATGAAGATGTACAAGAAAATGGGCGAGATGAATATGACCCTCGACGAGGTAGTGGCTCTCGCTTCTATCGTACAGAAGGAGGCAGGCTACACCGAGGATATGGAAATGGTCGCTAGCGTATTCCTGAACAGAATACGTCATTCCGCCGAATTCCCCTATCTCCAGTCCGATGTCACTATCATGTATGTTGAGGACGTGATAAAGCCGAACTTCAAGGGCAGCGAGACCGCGAAAACACGTTTATGCAACGCCTACAACACGTACGTATGTCAGGGTATACCCGCGGGACCCGTGTGCAACCCCGGGCTCGACGCCATAAACGCCGTGCTGTACTCGGCGGAGTCACCGTACTTCTATTTCTGCGCGAATCCCGATACCGGCGAGATCTTCTACGCCGAGACCGAGGAAAAGCATAACGAGAACAAGATACTCGCCGGTCTGACCGGCACAGGACAGACAGCCGAAGAATACGGGGAGGGCGAAAATGGATAATACACCCGAGCTCCTCTCTCCCGCAGGCGACCGCGAATGCCTCGAAGCAGCGGTGGACTTCGGCTGTGACGCCGTGTATCTCGGAGGACAGAGCTTCGGTATGAGAGCCGGCCCCAAGAATTTCGATATGGAGGGTCTTGCGGACGCGGTGTTATACGCTCACGACAGAGGCGTGAAGGTCTACCTTACCTGCAATACCGTACCGACCAACGATGAGGCGGCGGCTTTTCCCGCCTTCATCGCCGAAGCCCGGAAGACAGGCATAGACGCGGCGATCATCGCGGATATAGGCGTTATGGCAATGACCGCGAAGTACGCGCCCGGTCTCGATATACATATGTCCACTCAGGTCGGCATAATGAACAGCGAGACCGCAAAGGAGCTGTACCGGCTCGGAGCTAAAAGGGTCGTGCTCGCCCGCGAGGTCGGGCTTGCGGATATAGCCCGTATAAGAAAGGATATCCCCGCCGATATGGATATCGAGGTGTTCGTCCACGGAGCTATGTGCGTTTCCTTCTCCGGAAGATGTCTGCTGTCGAAATATCTCGCAGGCAGAGACGCGAACCGGGGAGCCTGTGCGCAGCCGTGCCGCTGGAAATACTTCCTTACCGAGGAGACACGCCCCGGAGAGATGTACGAGATCACCGAGGATAACAAAGGCACCTACATCTTCAACGCCAGAGATCTGTGCATGATAGACCATATCCCCGACCTTCTGGAGGCGGGAGTTTCCAGCCTTAAGATCGAGGGACGCGCCAAGTCAGCCTATTACTCGGCGGTAGTGACCAACGCCTATAAAAAGGCGATAGAATACGCCGTTAAAGGCGAAAAGCTGCCCGAAGCCATAAGCGGGGAGGTATACAAGGTCAGCCACAGACCCTACTGCACCGGCTTCTTCTATGAACATTCCGACGCGGAACAGTATTATCCGAGCAGCGGATATTTCCGGGATTATGAGTTCGTCGGAACGGTAGATCGCTGGGAGAACGGCATACTGCATATCACCCAGAGGAACTACTTCACCGTGGGCAGCGAGCTTGAGGTCCTCCCTCCGAAGGGTGAGCCCGCGACCTTTACCCCGGCGGAGATGTTCAACGTAAGCGGCGAGAGCGTCACGGCAGCCAACCACGCTATGGAAAAGCTCACAATTCCCTGCCCCGCGGAATTTCCTCCGAAATCGATAATCCGTATGAAAAAGAACAAATAATGAAACAATGCTCCCGTTTACATACCGGGAGCATTTTATAAGGAAAACGAATGGAACTTACCGATATAAACACCATAAAAGACCTACTGAGCCGGAACGGCTTTTCCTTCTCGAAGGCGCTTGGGCAGAACTTTCTGACAAACCCCACGGTATGTCCGAGGATCGCCGAAATGGGCGGCTGCCGCAGGGGGACTGCCGCGATAGAGATAGGAACGGGTATAGGAGTGCTGACAAAGGAGCTTGCTCTTCGCTGCGACAAGGTGGTCGCTGTGGAGATAGACAAGAGACTGAAACCGATACTCGACGAAACGCTGGAGGGCTTCGGCAATATCGAGATCGTGTTCGCGGACGTGCTTAAGACCGATCTGAGCGCTCTGATACGCGAAAAGCTCGGCGGATATGAGGACATATACGTCTGCGCCAATCTGCCCTATTACATCACGTCGCCGGTCATTATGAAGCTTCTCGAAGAGCGGCTCCCGATAAAGGCGGTGACGGTAATGGTACAGAGGGAAGCAGCCGAAAGGCTGTGCGCCGAAGTCGGGACCCGCGAGTGCGGAGCCGTCACGGTGGCTGTCAGATATTACAGCGTGCCGGAGCTTTTGTTCAGAGTGAACCGCGGCAGCTTCATGCCAAGCCCCAACGTCGACAGCGCGGTGATACGGCTCGATACGGGCGGAGCCGCACGGTACAGCGTTTCCGACGAGAAGCTTTTCTTCAGGATCGTGCGCGCTTCGTTCTCGCAGCGAAGAAAGCAGATGCTGAACCCGCTGAGCGCGGCTCTCGGGATCGACAAGGCCGTACTGTCGGATATGTTCGTACAATGCGGGATAAAGCCGACCGCGCGCCCCGAGGAACTGAAAATGGAGGAATTTGTCGCACTCTGCGAACGAATTTCCGCGAAATAGAATAATACACCCTTTTTCCGACAACATTTTCGTGTGATCTGTGATATCATCTATCCAAAAACACGAAAGGATGTTAAAAATGGAACGAAGCATCATTGCCGAGGAGTCTGCCGGAAAGAGGGATATTTTTTTGCTCAGGGGAGCCGCGTTCTTCGCTTCGGGACTTATACTCGCGCTGACCAGACTTTTCGGCTGTCCGGCGCCGTTCGCAGCCGCAGGGCTTTTCGCCGCGAACGGGACCGAGAGCATATTCATGTTCTCGGGAGCGGTCATCGGCTATATGATAAACGGCGGATTCGGCGTCTGTGTACCATACATAGCCTCAATGGGCATTATACTGCTGATACGGTACGCCGTGGGTTTCTTCCTGCCGAGGTCAAAGTCCGTATTCGTCCGCGCTGTCTGCTCAGTTGCCGCCGGAACAGCCGTATTTGCGGCGAACCTGTTCATAGCCGAGGACGTTTACGGGATATTCGTTTCTGCGGTATTCGGGATACTTTCGGCAGGTGCCGCATACTGCGCGGACAAGCTGAGGACGACTGCCGTGAGCGAGATATTCTCCGCGCGCGGCGGCGGGACTGCGGCGGCTGCCGGGGTGCTTTTCGTGATGCTTACGGCGGCGCTTACGAGCTTACAGATCGGCGTGATTAATATCGGAGTCTTACTGTCGGCTGCGGCGGTGCTTTACGCTTCCGATATACGTGCCGACAGCAGCGCGGCGGTATGCGCAGTTCTGTCCTCTGCGGGAGTTGCCGCCGGGAACGGTGAGCTTGCGGCTTCGTGCATTATGATCTCGGTCTCCGCTCCGGTAATCATACTTATCGGGAAACGCGGCAGGATCACAAGAGCCTGTGTGTTCATCGCGGTGACAGGGCTCGGGCTGATAATCACGGGACCGACGGTGATAAGCGCCTCCGCGGCGATATCCGCTGTGGCTGCCGCTGTGCTGTATATGGCGCTGCCGGACAAGATTTCCGAGCTCCTCAGATCGGCGGACACAGCCGGGATAACCGGAGCGCCGAGACCATACGCAGCCTTCGGGCGCAAGCTCGAAAATATGGGCGCGGCGATAGACGAGATGAAAAAAGCGGTGATACATACCGCAAAGGCTCTCGAACAGGAGAATATCCGCGATATCTCGTGGGTATACAGCAAGACCGCCGACAAGGTCTGCAAGAGCTGTCCGGCGAATATGACCTGCTGGGGACAGATGTACGGCGACACCGCGGACATTATGAACAAGGCGGTCGACAAGCTGCGGAAGGGCTGCTTTCTGACCGGGGATATGCTGGGAGGCCACATCGCCTCGAACTGTCCGGACAAGGCAAGGCTCGCGGAGACCCTGAACAGACAGTATGCCGCCTACTGCTCGGCGGAAAGCTCCTCCCGCAAGGTCGAGGAGATGAGGAGCGTACTTACCAATCAGCTCGGAGCTACCGAAAGCATGCTGAAAAAGCTGGGCGAGGAGCTGGAGCAGAACAACACCTACGACGAGACCTCCGCCGCCGCAGCGGAGAAGCTGTTCTCCGAGCTCGGGCTGGTCAAGCCGTCCGTGATAGCCATGCGGCTAAACGGCAAGCTTTGTATAGACGCGTACGGCACGGGAAATCTGTCCTACCCTCCCGAGGAGATAGCGGACAGGCTGTCCGTTGAGCTCCGCTGTGAGCTCGACCTGCCGATGATAAGCTTCACGGACGGGAAATTCCACATCACGGTATCGGAACGGGCAAGATATGACACGGAGATCCGCGTTTTCAGGAAGAACAAGTCCGGGAGCCGCCACAGCGGTGACTGCTCGGAGTGCTTCAACGACGGTCAGGGAAACGTATATATGATCCTTTCCGACGGTATGGGAAGCGGCAGCAGAGCAAGGATAGACAGCGCGTTCTCATGCAGTATGCTGGAGCGGCTGCTGAAGGCGGGCATCGACCTGGAATCCTCGCTTGAGATGCTCAATACCTCGCTTCTTGTGAAGTCGTCGGACGAGAGCTTCGCGACTCTGGATATATGCAGGATCGACCTTAATTCCGGTGACGTGCTGCTCTGCAAGGCGGGCGGAGCCTCGACATACGTGCGCTGCGGGGATTCCTTCCGCGAGATAAAGGAAGAGGGAATGCCGCTCGGGGTAGGCTTCGAGGCAAACTACCGCGGGAAGCTTTTCAGACTGTCGGAGGGGGACGCTATAATAATGACCAGCGACGGCGCGGATCCCGACAAGGCATGGCTGGAGCAGCTGATGATACGGGACAGGCGGCTCGATCTCTCCTCCGTTATAGATACTCTCGGCGAGGCTCTGAGGCTTTCCGGCGGCAAGGATAACGAGGACGATGTGACGGTGATAGGCGTTAAACTGATAAAATAAGGATTTACCGACTTTTTTATCCCATTCCGGAAAAATTTTGAATATCTATTGCATTATACGGCATTTTATGGTATAATGTATAAATGATAATATGCCATATAGCGTTTAAACAGTGGAAAACGATATTTTCCGCGCTTGAATCAGGCATATTTCGGTATTTGATATGAAACGGGGTGAGTATCGGGTGAAAAACTGCGGTTGGTATCTGTGGCTTAACGGCCGAAAGATATACAATATACGTGATCTCCGCGAAAACTTCGATACCGCCGTGCTTTCGGGGTATTTTCTCGGCGGCAGCCTGATGAAATGGCTGTCGGACCTCGGCGAAAACTCGATAATCAAGCGGCTCGGCTCCGTTGATATGAACAGCGACATAGGGTCTCAGCTCGAATTCGCGTTCGGCGTCTCCCCTGACATAAAGTCCGCACACAGCGGCGAAATAAAGCCTCAGAACCCACCTACCGAGCTTCCGGTCAAAGCCTCCGAGCTCGGTATAGGCGACACCGCCGTGTTCTGCTTCGGCAGGGCAAGCTCCTTCTCCGCATACAGCGAGGCAGCTTCGAGCTTCGGCGCAGCAGGCTCGTTCTACGGATTCGCGGAGAGCTCATTCTATGGCTTCGCGGAAAGCTCATTCTACGGATTTGCCGAAAGCTCGTTCTATTCCATAGCCGGGACGGAGTCGAGCTTCGGGCTCGCGAGCTCATACGCGGCTTTCGTTTCCGTACAGGCAGTCAATATGATACAATCCTCCGGCAGCAGCTTTCGCAGACTGTTCGCATCCTCGGAGATATTCGGAACGGCAGGGTCGTTCAGAGGCTTTTTGTCCGGCTCATATAAAGGCTTTTACGCAGGCTCCTACCTTCTGTCGCTGTTTGGTGGCTCGTTCTTGATTTCTTCCGGCATGTACGGATCGTTCCTGCGGCTTTCCGGAGCTCTCGGAGAAGGCAGCTTCGTATATATCAATAACGGCATAACCGTCACCGCGGAGGAATTCCGCAGAACACTTATTAACCTTTCGTCCTGCCCGCTCAACGCTTACGGGTACGGCATAAACCTTGTATGATATGAACGGGATACACGTAAACTCAACAGCACCGTTTTTTGTACGGCATCCGGG
This sequence comes from Ruminiclostridium sp., assembly GCA_024682455.1. GTDB lineage: Bacteria > Bacillota > Clostridia > Oscillospirales > Ruminococcaceae > Ruminiclostridium_E. Next base: position 57,156 of record JAIKZF010000097.1, read on the forward strand.
CGCGGAATATACGGCAGAGGACTTCAGTCTTTACTGTACGGTCATATCCGCGCTTCAATGGCGCAAAAAAAACGGTGCTGTCTTCATGGTGACAGACCGCGCCGCGGCTGAATATTACCGTAAAAACGGCATCGACAAGGCATGGGACAGCGTTCTGGAGCTTATCCCGGAGGATATCGAGGGTATTGATCCGGAGATGTTCTGGGCAGCGGGCAAGCTTATCGCACTGCGCGATATCCCGCAGAACGCCGCGCTCATCGACGAAGATCTTATCGTATGGAACAAAACGGAGCTTTCCGGCAAGGCTGTGACCGTTGCGCACCGCGAATATCTGTCCCCCGATATCTACCCCGATCCGAGACTGTTCGGAGTCAGGGGCTTTCCGCTGCTGGACAGGCTGGATTTCGGTGTGCTGCCTTGCAATACCGCGTTCCTCCATATACCAGACGATTCCTTTCGTATGTTCTATGCCGGTCAGTCGATAGCGTTCATGAAAGCCGCGTCAGAGAACAAATGCGGCGACAGGCTTTGCAGAATGGTATTCGCGGAACAGCGGCTGCTGGCTATGCTGTGCGAGCTTACAGGTACGGATATAGTGCCGCTCATGGATATGGACAGGCTGTTCATAGCGCAGGAAAATTATACTCACCTTTGGGGCGCGAAGCAGGCTATGCGGGACAATGAGGGGCTGCGCGCGGGTTTTGTCAATCGCTGCCGGGAGCGCATAAGGAACGACTTCCCCGATCACGCGGATCTCATCGGCGCGATAGACGAGTGTACAAAATAAGGCTCCGCAGGCAATATGCCCACGGAGCCTTCGTCCTTATTCCGTTCATTCACCGAGATAGCTCTTCACCAGCGCCTGAAGCAGCTCATCACGGTCGATGCGTCTGATAAGGCTTCTGGCGTTGTTGTAGGTCGTTATGTAGGTGGGGTCTTCCGACAGGATATACCCGACAAGCTGATTTATGGGATTATATCCCTTTTCGTTGAGAGCCTGATAGACAGTTGTGAGTATCTCCTTCATTTCATGATCACGTTCGTCCTTAACGGAGAATGTCATTGTTTTATCCTGCATATCCTATACCTTCCTTTATTATTGATATAAAGCTCTGATTTCAAATCATTATCTCTCTATTCTATTATACACATTTTCGTAAAAATTACAATACTTTTTCTGAAAAAAATCAAATTTCTTTGAATAGATAAAAAAATATTGTGCATTTTTATCAATTATTACTATTGAAAGTAAGATACTGTTTTGCTATAATATAAATATTAGGGAACTGTGTCCCGTATTTTGTGTTGTTCAAATATCAGCGGCACAACCGGGATAACGGTACGAACTATGGAGGTAGCTTTTTATGGCAGACGCTAAACAGGATAAGAACAAGCAGAAGGATATCACTAGCGAAGGCACCGGGTTTAAGACCGTCATGGGCGGCTTCGATAAAAACGAGGTCAACCTATATATCAATAAACTGAAGAGACAGATGAAGGAACAGCAGGAGGAGCTCGAAAGAAGGATCGCTAACCTGCAGACAAACCTTGAGGACGCTCATAAGGAAAGCGCTGAGGCAAAGACCGCCGCCAAGAACGCGGCTACCGCAGCAGCCGTTCCCCCGCCCAAGGATAATTCCGCGGAAACAAATAAGATAATTGACCAGCTCAAAGCGGAAAACGAAAAGAATAATTCGAAGATCATGGAGCTCCGAAAGAGCGTACTCGACGAGCGCAGAAATGTCGCGAAATTCGACAAGGAATGCGCTATGGCGAAGATGTCCGAGAAGAAGGTCCGTGAGGAATTCGAAAAGCTTAAGGCTAAATACCTCGACCTGAAAAAGAAGGGCGGCGGAGGCGGAGGCGCCGTAAATGCCGTTACGACCACCAACGCGGAAGAGGTCCTCGGCGAGGCGGAAGCCTACGCAAAGGAGATCATCGCTGCCGCCAAGAGCTACGCCGATGAGACCGTAAAGGCTGCCAACAAGTACAAGACCGATGTCGAAAGCGAGCTCAAGACCCGCGCAGACACTCTGAACGGTATCAAGAAGAAGCTCGACGATCAGATCAAAAAGACAAATGAGGAGCAGGCAAAGTCCGCAGCAAGATCAAAGGAGATCACAAGCAAGATCGGCGCGGTCACCGCTTTGTTCGATAATTTCGCAAACCAGTTCAACTCCGTGAACTCGCAGATAAACGATGTTACAGGCAAGATAGACACTATCTGCAAGCAGTTCAACGAGTCCTCCGGACAGATAACCTCCGCGGCAAAGCAGATCACCGAGACTACCAATCAGATAAGCTCGGTATCCAAGCAGATTAACGAGACCACAAGCCAGATAGACACAGTCTCCAAGCAGATTAATGAGACCACAAGCCAGATAGACACAGTCTCCAAGCAGATAAACGAGACTACAAGCCAGATAGACAGCTTCACAAAGACGATCAACGAGACCACCGACAAGATCAATCAGGCTTCCAGGGCGATGAACGCTACCACCACCAAGATAAGCGAAACATCGAAGAAGATGAACGAGACGTCGGGTATGATCTCCGAAGCGTCGAAGAAGATGAACGAGACTACCGGTCAGATAAACGAAGCCTCCAAGAAGATGGCGGAGACCACCAGCCAGATCAATACGGCTTCCGCGCAGATGAGCGGCTTCAACGATTCTCTGAAGAGCGCGAAGAGCGGCTTCGAGAACGTTACAAAGCTTGTGGACGGTACAAAGCTTGGAGTCATCGGCGCGAAGTCCGAGGTCGACAGCGCTCACAAGGCCGCAAGCGCGCAGCTTGAAGCCGCTGACCTCTCTCCTATCGCGAAGATCGGCGAAGAGATCGCCGCTGCTGTCGGTGAGATCAAGGCTAAGCTTGTTCTGCCGACGTTTGATGAAAGCAAGTTCAGCGAAGCAAGATTCAACGAGATCAAGAAGAAATTCAAGGTCGAGACCACCTATGAGAATACCGGTGATGCCGGTGATGCCGGTGCAGCCGAAGACGATGAGTTCGAGGACAGCGATATTATCTCCTCGATGCAGATCGACAGCCCCGACACCGATACCGGCGATATGAGCTCCGATCTCTCCAGCGCTCCCGTATTTGAAGAAACAAAGCCCGCAGCGAATAAGTCCGCTTCCTCCGACGTTTCCCCTGCAAAGAAGGATAAGGGCGACAGACCCGGTCTTGACGCAGACTTTGAGGACTTCTTCGCAAAGCCTCCCAAGGACGATGACCTTTCCGGCGAAATGCCTCTCATCAATATGGAGGGCGTCGGCGCTATCGACGACTTCTCACTCGACAGCTCTCCGGATCCCGTAGGTTCCGATTTCGAGATCACACCCAACGATCTTACAAAGAAAGCTGATAAGGGCAGCGACCTCGGCGAGGATATCTTCGATATAGCTATCAATCCGAGCAGCACGGACGATGACACTCTCGCCAATATGATGGCTGACGCCGCCGCCGCGGAAAAGGCCGCGAATAAGGACTTCACTCCCTCGGACTTCAACTTTGACGAGGACAATACCAAGCCCAGCAGCACGTCCGATGATTTCGGCGATTTTGCCGATCTCTTCGCTCAGGGCTCGACTCAGACCGATATCTCCTCCGCAAAGAAGCACGAAAAGCCCGATTTCAGAAAGCCCCCGAGCGATGACCCGTGGAGCTTCGGAGGCGATGACGGCTCCGATGATTCGGATCTTTCGTCCAACACCGATATTTCGGATCTTCTTATATGAAACAGATCAACGTACAGCAATTAAGAACCTTATCTCCGACGCTGAACGCCGGAGATAAGGTTCTGCTTTCGGGAACGGTATATACCTCCCGTGACGCGGCTCACAAAAGGATAACAGAGCTCCTTGAAGCCGGAGAGCCTGTCCCCTACCCTATCGACGGAGCTGTGATATACTACGCGGGTCCTACCGGGACCAAAGAAGGTATGGTCATAGGCTCGTGCGGCCCCACCACATCGGGACGTATGGATAAGTATTCCCCCGCTTTCCTCGATCTGGGTCTGGCGGCTATGATAGGAAAGGGCGAAAGAGATCAGTCTGTCATTGACGCGATAGAGCGCAACAAGGCTGTTTATTTCTGCGCCATAGGCGGCGCCGGAGCCCTCGCCTGCAAATGTATAAAGAGCTGCGAGGTCATTGCCTTCGAGGATCTGGGCTGCGAAAGCGTTAAAAAGCTCCTTATCGAGGACTTCCCCCTTACCGTCGCTATTGATTGTCACGGCGGCAATATTTTCTCCGAGGGCAGAAAAAAATACTGCCGACTTTAAAAAATTGCAGGAATTTTGTTGACAATGTGAATATTTAGTGATATAATCAGTTTATTGAGTATGGAGGGTCAGCGCTATGAAGGTAACCGATGAAGAGCTTGTCGGTATCATCAGGACTCAGCCCGACCCCTTGCAAAGCGGCGAGACCGCCCTGCTCATCTCGCGCTACTCCCCCGTTATCCGGCTGAAAGCCGCTAAGCTGCGCAATAAGGATATCGAGTCCGAGGATCTCTGCCAGGAGGGTTATCTTGCTCTCTTCGACGCTATCAGAGCTTATGACAGCACAAAGGGCACCTTCTCCGCGTTTGCGGGCAGATGTATCTCCAACCGCATGATAAATTCAGCGGCAAAAGCCCGCGGCAGACTCGAAAAAGCCGATAACTTCGATTTCACTCTTGTTCCGGACAGCGCCGCTCCGACAGACGACTACCTTATCTCCAAGGAGGACGATACCGCAGTCACGGAAAAGATGCTGACGCTTCTTTCAAAAAAGGAATATAATGTCTTCAGGCTGCATCTTGACGGATACTCATACAGGCAGATAGCCGAAAAGCTGGGTATCCCGCCGAAATCAGCCGATAACGCGCTCTCACGTGCCAAGAAAAAGCTCAAGGAGCTTTTATGACCGGTGCGACAAGGCTTCGCGGTGCAAATCCGCAAACGGTCAATATTTTATTTTATGGCGAGGTATATCGTATGTACACAGACAAGACGCTTGTATGCAAGGACTGCGGAAATGAGTTCGTATTCACCGCCGGTGAACAGGAATTCTATGCTGAAAAGGGCTTTACCAATGAGCCGCAGCGCTGCAAGCAGTGCAGAGATGCGAAGAAGAACGCATCGAGAAACAGAGAAATGTTCACAGCCATTTGCGCAAGCTGCGGAAAGGAAGCTATCATTCCTTTCAAGCCGCGTGATGACAGGCCTGTTTACTGCAGCGAGTGTTTCGCGAAGCAGAAGGGTGAATGATTTCCCGGAACATCATTGACGTATGCGATATATGCTCCGCATCAGGCTCAGTTATTTCGTATTGATCCAATGACATTTGTTTCAGGCACAAAGTCTCCCGACTATCGGAAGTTTTCTTTCCGGAAAACGTCCTTATGACCTCCGTGTCATAGTCGGGAATTTTTTTGCGCAAAAAAAGCAGCCTATAACCGTACTTCGGCTACGGGGTAAAGTTTTTACGGACAGAAGAAAACCGGCGGTTATAATAATTCAGGTCTTCCATACTCTTTGAACGATAACAAATAAATTATAACAAAAAAGAATAACAAAGAACTTTGACCTTGGACCTCTCACAGTCTGTAAATAAAGAAAACCGGTACTTCTGTCCGACGGAACATATTCAGATCTCGATCTCAAACTCGACGGTATTGTTTACCGTATCGAGCGCTGTCTGCCCCTTCGCGAGAAGGTCGGATATCTCGTTATAATCCTTCTCCGCCTCAGCGATATCATAATTCGCGTAGGTATAGTCGATTATGTTAATATTGGTGGCTCTTATGCTGCGCTCGGCTCTTGTCTTGGGGAGCACGGATCTCATCTCATCGAGCTTGTCGCGCTGCCTGCAAAGCTGCGGCAGATAAACGAGCATCTGGTCTATCGTCATATCGAAGCCCGGAACGGTCTGACGAACGTTGAAAAGGTTTATTTCGTGCTTGAGCTTTCTTATCTTCGTCTCGATATTTTCGATAGCCTTCTGGGTAGCAGCGTAGTCATAAGCCGGTCTTACCGACTCGATATCCTCGCCTACCGCGGCGTTGAAGCTGCTGCTCCTGCTTTCCGCGGAAGCTATGGAATTGCGCTCGTCAACGAGCTTTCTCAGCAGCTTTGCTGCCTGTGCGGATGTAACTTTCATAATGTTTTCCTCCTTTTTCAGACAAAAAATACCGCATAGATACGACCTCTATACGGTATTGCAGTATGGAGCGGATTACGAGGCTCGAACTCGCTACCTCCACCTTGGCAAGGTGGCGCTCTACCAGATGAGCTAAATCCGCATCTCCGATCATATAGACCGAAGTTGGTGCTTCCGGTCGGAATCGAACCAACGACACGGGGATTTTCAGTCCCCTGCTCTACCAACTGAGCTACAGAAGCATATCCCGGAACAGTCAAGCGTACTGTCCGGAAAACCGATCAGCGCAATGCGCTGGCGACCCGAATGGGGCTCGAACCCATGACCTCTAGCGTGACAGGCTAGCGTTCTAACCAGCTGAACTACCGGGCCGTATATCGCTTACGCGCAAAAGCGCTGTATCCGCCGAATGATCGCGGATGGTGGGAGTTACAGGGCTCGAACCTGTGACCCTCTGCTTGTAGGGCAGACGCTCTCCCAGCTGAGCTAAACTCCCGTCCTGTAAGCGACTAGTTTATTATACACTACTTGTCCCGATTTGTCAAGTGTTTTTTCAAATATTTTCAAAAAAATTTATAATGCCCTGTTTTTGCGGCATAATCAGATACTGTCCATGCTTCTGAATACCATATCGGTGATATCACTGCATATCTTATAGATACCGTTTTCGTCGCGCTTATGGCTCGCGCCCGTAGTAAAGACTACGACCACGTTTTTTGTCTCGGGGTCATAAGAAGCCAGAGCTATTACTCCGTAGGCGTTACCGGTATGGTAATATACGCCCTTGGTGCCGTACAGCCCCTTCATATAGCGCACGGCAAGCGCCTGCCTGAACGTGCCGCCGTATTCAGAAGCCTTCACATACTTCTTCTCCAGCAGCTCGACGGACTCGGGCGAAAGTATCTGCTCACCGGCGTAGCTGCCGTCGTTGGCAAGCATATAGAACATCTTGGCTACATCGCGCGCGGAGCCCGTAAGCCCGCCTATGTAATTGCCCGCGTTCACGGCGAGCTCACCGTCGGGGAGAAGGCACTTCGCCTCGGACACCGTGAGCTCCAGCCCGTGATCCTCCTCATAGAGCGTGGCGAGCTTGGAGGTGTTTCCCAGCCTCCCCGCAAAGAAGGACATATCCACTCCCATGGGAGCAAAGATATTCTCATGCGCGTAATCCTCAAGTATCGTGCCCGAAGCAAGCTCAAGCGTTGCCGCGGCTATGGAGGAGGCATAGTTGTTATACCCCCACACATCACGCGTCCCGACCGTACCGTCCAGATAGTGCTTCGCATCAAGAAGCTGCTCCAGAAGAGCCTCCTTGCCCGACTTCAGCGCAAGGTACTGAAGAGTCGAGGTATGGGTGAACAGGGTCGTGAGCGAGATGCCCTTCGGAAGCTTCGCGCCCCAGTACTTATCTATGCGCTTGTTCATGCCGACTATATCCTGCTCCTGCATTTTAAGTGCGCATATAGCGACCGCGACCTTGCTTATTGACGCGGCACGGAATTTCGTATTCTTTTTGACCTCCTTCGAGCCCCATTTCGAATAGCCGTAGGTCCAGTCGAATATCCTGCCGTCGCTGCCGCGTATGGCAGCCACCTGGACGCCGATAGCCTTCGCGTCATACGCCGTATCCGCTATAAAGCTTCTTACATCGGAATACAGGGTCCCGTCGTTCTTGTATTTTATGCGTCCGTATTTCGGCTTGGCGGATTTCTTGTAGTAGCGGCGGGAGACATTGCTTGACACCCACCCCGTAAATCCCTTTGAATCGCGCACCTTGTACCACAGTATGTCCATATTGTCGAACTGAGCTCCGAGATATTCCAGAGAGACCGGAGCTCCGGTATATCCCTTTATGTCATAGTCAGCTCCGGGACCCTCGCGGAGGTTGACGTTCTTGTTCGGGATATAGATATAGTAGTCCGTATCGGCATACGCCGCAGGAACACAGGTAAGCATTATCGCAAAGACGGCAAACAGCGCCGCGATCCTTCTCAGCATTTTCATATTATCACCTTTTCGTACTTCTTATTTATTCATTTTATCATTTTCCGTCCAAAAAGTCAATATTAAAATAGGTATTGACATTAACAGGAAAATATGATATAATTCATTTGATAAAAATAACAGCTTCGGGAACAGGAGAAGTACGGTGAGAATCCGTCGCAGCAGTCACTACCGTCACAGTCGGGCCGCTTGTCCTGAGGTTCGGTAGAACGCATTTTTGGGCAGTGAAAAGTGCAGCCGGCGGGGACGGCCTCCCCTGACGCGCTTTCTCGCCCGCGAGAAAGCTTTTTTGATGTGTTTGACTGTTTTTATCAATGAAAGAAAAGGAAGGATATACAATGAAAAAACTTATTTCGGCAGCCGCTGTGATCGCGGCTATGGGTGTGCTCACAGTCTCCGCTTATGCGGACGTTTATGTGACTATCGCGGATGAAAACGGAAACCTTGCTGTTGCGCTGGAGCCCGTCGAGCTTTCAGACGCCGACGGCGACGGTGCTATTACCGTCAACGACGCTCTCATTCTCGCGCATGACAAGTGCTACGACGGCGGCGCAGAGAGCGGCTACGGCTATGCCGAGGGCGATTACGGCCTTATGATGACAAAGCTCTGGGGCGTTGAAAACGGCGGCAGCTACGGCTACTATGTAAACAACACGGCAGCAATGAGCCTTGCGGACGAGGTCAAGGACGGATGCATCGTGAACGCTTTCGTTTATACCGATCTGACCGCTTGGAGCGATACATACTGCTACTTCGACTCGACATTCGGCGGCATAGAAGACTGCGGTTATGATACTATACCCGAGTTTCGCCTCAACCTTACGGCTGCTGCGTTCGACGAGAACTGGGCTCCGATCAGTGTTCCCGTAGCAGATGCCACGATCACCGTCAACGGCGAGAAGACCGACTTTGTGACCGATGAGAACGGTGATGTTACAGTCCAGCTCCCGCAAGAGGACGGAAAGTATGTAATAAGTGCAGTCTCCGATACACAGACCCTCGCCCCCCCCGTATGCATTCTCTCGGTTTCTATGCTTAAAGACGAAAATCTCGCTCTCGATGCAGAGGAAGAAGCAGCAGTTGAGGAAGCTCCTGCTGAAGAGCCTGCAGCCGAGACAGCTCCCGCTGCCGGCGATGTTGCCGCAGCATCTGAAAGCTCGAAAGGCTCGCCCGATACCGGTATTGCCGATACCGCTGCCGTTGCCGGTCTCGCGGTAATTGCTGCCGGTGCCTTCATTATCTCCAAGAAGAGAAAGTAATGAAGCTGAGAAAAAAGATCGTATCTTTATTTATGGTATCCGCCGTGCTGATGTCATTTCTCGCGGCGGATATCTCCGCATTATACGAAAAGACCGTCGGTGAAGCCGAAAGCATCATCGGCGGGATTCTTGATTTTGAACTCGAAAAAAACGGCTGCGCCGATGCGCAGGAATGGATAAACGGCAGCATTACGGCAAACGCCGGACAAAGCTCGGAATGGTACGCGATAATACTCTCGAAAAGCGGGGACTATGATCTTTCGGGCTACCGTGACGCGCTGAAAAAGTATATCGCGGAAAACAAGATCAATTCCGCGACATCACGAATGAAGAACGCCCTTGCCCTGCTTGCGGCAGGAGAACCTCCCGAAACGCTCGGCGATACCGCGGAAAGCTCGGTAGGTGAACAGGGCATAATGAGCATGATCTACGGGCTTCACCTGCTGAACAACGGCTGCGAGTGCAGCAGATACACCGCCGGGACGCTCGCCGCTGAGCTGCTGTCCATGCAGTTCGCTGACGGAGGCTGGGCCGTTATGGGCGAGAACGGCGACATCGACGTCACCGCTATGGCTGTGCAGGCTCTCGCGCCGCACAATGACGATCCCGCTGCCGCAAAGGCGATAGATTCCGCGCTTGCGTTTCTGTCGGAAAGACAGCTCGACAACGGCGGCTACAAGAGCTTCGGCACCGAGAACCCCGAAAGCGCCGCGCAGGTGCTTATCGCTATGGCTCAGCTCGGTATCGCGGCGGACGACGAGAGATTCGTAAAAAACGGAAACACGATCATCGACGGGATAACAAGGTTCAGACAGAGCGACGGCAGCTTCTCGCATACATTGGACGGCGATACCAACGAGACCGCCACAACTCAGGTCTGGCTCGCGATGACGGCATACACCGCAGCCCGGAGCGACGGCGAAAAGCTGTATATATTCGAGCGCAGGGAGCCCGCCGAACGATCCGAGCCCGAAGTCTCCGTGACAGCGGCACCGGAGCCGGTCCCGGAGACCTCTGCGGTCTCCCCTGCCCCCGCCGTCGCCGACACAGCGCGGGAGGTATCCGAAAGCGGCTCCGGTTACAAGCCTGTCGCTTATATCGTTATCGGGGCGGCGGCTCTGACGGGATGCGTTATATTGTTCGTCCTGAAAAAGCGCAGAGCCTCGAATTTTATCGCGGTGCTCATCGTCGCGGGAGCGGCTGCGGCTTTCGTATTCTTCACGGAATTCAGAAGCACCGAGGAATATTACAGCGGAACGGACGACAGCTCTTCCGGGACAGCGGGGACAGTTACCCTCTCGATACGCTGCGATACTATTGTCGGCAGGTACGATTCCCCATACGTCCCCGCAGACGGCATAATACTCGATACGACGGAATTCGGCATCTCCGAGGGAGAGACCGTATATGATATACTCACGCGCGCGGCGCGGAAATACAATATCCAGCTTCAGGCGGGTGCCAACGGATATATCTCCGGTATCGGATATCTGTACGAATTCGACTGTGGGGATCTGTCGGGCTGGATATACCACGTAAACGGCGATACGCCGTTCATGATGTGCTCGGAATATAAGCTGTCCGACGGCGACAGGGTGGAATGGCTATATACCTGCGACCTCGGAAATGATCTGTAAGGGAGTGAGAAGCGGTGCGCGGCTTTGAGGAACTTAACCCGGCTGTCCTGATGACATACTATCTGTGCGTCATAGGAACGGCTATGTTCTGCATGGATCCCGTGGTCATCGGAATATCGCTTGCAGGCGCCTGCGCGCTGTTTATCACTCTGGACGGAAAACGCGGCGCAAGAACGCATCTGTCGTTCTTCCTGCTTTTTCTCGTTATGTCGCTGATAAACCCGATATGGTATCATAACGGCGTGACTGTGCTGTTCGTGGTGAACGACAGCCCGATAACGCTGGAGGCTCTCGCGTACGGCGTATGCGCCTCCGCTATGATCGTGTCGGTGCTGTACAGGCTCAGGACATTCACAATGATAATATCCGCGGACAAGCTGCTGTACGTATTCGGCAGGCTTTCGCCGCAGCTTTCGCTGGTGCTCTCGATGGCGCTGCGGTTTGTGCCGCTGATACGCGCGCAGACAACGAAGGTGCGCAGCTCTCAGAAGGCTCTCGGCATATACCGCGGAGACAATATCGCCGACACGCTGAAAGGCGAAGCGCGTATATTCTCGATAACAGCAACATGGGCGCTGGAGAACGGTATAATAACCTCCGACAGTATGGAGGCGCGCGGCTACGGCGAGCACAGGAGAACGAGCTTTTCGGTGTTCCGGTTCACACGGGGAGACGCGCTGTTCCTTGCGCTGTGTCTTGTACCGTCAGCGGTATTCATCGCAGCGGCAGCCACGGGTGAAATGTCGTTCACGTTCTACCCCGCCATGTCCGGGATATCGCTCACTCCGCTGTCCGCGGCAGGCTACGCGTCTTACGGTTTCCTTTCACTGCTGCCCTGCATTCTTGAATGGAAGGAGGATATCCGTTGGAGATACTTGATATCAAGGATCTGAGCTTTACATATAACGAAGCGAACTCACCGACTCTTAAAGATATCTCCCTGTCCGTGAACGAGGGCCAGTTCGTCGTTCTGTGCGGAGCCACGGGAAGCGGCAAGTCTACCCTGCTGCGTCTGCTGAAGCCCCAGCTCTCGCCCTACGGAAAAAGCACGGGAACGATAAGCTTCCGCGAAAAGCCCATAGGCGAGTGCGCAAGCGCCGCAGATATCGGTTTTGTGACCCAGAGACCCGAACAGCAGATAGTCACGGACAAGGTTTGGCATGAGCTTGCGTTCGGGCTGGAAAATATGGGTGTAAAGCAGCAGGACACGGCTCGAAGAACAGCCGAGATGGCAAGCTACTTCGGCATTGAGGATAAATTCGATAAGAGTACGGCGGAGCTTTCCGGCGGACAGAAACAGCTCATAAATCTCGCCGCAGTCATGGTCACCGAGCCGAAGCTGCTGATACTTGACGAGCCCACCGCGCAGCTCGACCCGATCACAGCGTCGGAATTCATAAACACCGTGAAAAAGCTGAACCGTGATCTTTCGCTGACCGTCATCATAGCCGAGCACAGGCTTGAGGAGGTCATACCGATCTGCGATAATCTCGTGATCATAGATAAAGGCCGTATCATAGCCTCCGGCGATCCGCGAGAAGTCATTTCCCGCATATACGGAAACAGCGGGATAATGCTCGGTATGCCCGCGGCTGCGCGTATCTCCGCGTATCTCGGCGAGCGTGACTGCGCACTGAGCGTCAGAGAAGGCCGCGAGCTTGTCAGACGATTCGGAAATACCGAGACTCTCCCCGATAACGCCGTAAGCACGGATAACAAAAAAACCGTCCTTGAATTCAGGGACGTGTATTTCAGATATGAACGCGCTCTTCCCGATGTGCTGAAAGGGCTCAGCTTCACCGTGACCGAGGGCGAGATATTCTGTATACTCGGCGGGAACGGTTCCGGCAAAACGACCGCGCTCGGCACCGCCGCGGGTATACTTAAGCCCTACGCGGGGAACATTCTTGTATTCGGGAAAAAGCTTAAGGAATACAAAAACCAGAGCCTTTACAGAGAATGTCTTGCTCTTATGCCGCAGGATATACAGACCGTTTTTCTCCGCAATACCGTGCGTGAGGAAATGGAGGACGCCGGAGCGGATATATCGTCTCTGCCCTACGACCTGACGCCGCTGCTGGATATGCATCCTTACGATCTTTCGGGGGGCGAACAGCAGCTTGCGGCTCTCGCGAAGGTCCTCGCGCTCAAACCGAGATTACTGCTGCTGGACGAGCCCACAAAGGGGCTTGACGCGGCTTCAAAGGACAGGATAAGGAAGCTTATGCGGGAGCTCGCACATTCCGGCATCACGATAGTCGCGGTCACTCACGATGTTGAGTTCGCGGCGGAATGTGCGGACAGATGCGCGCTGTTCTTCCGCGGGGAGATAGTGTCGACTGCTCCGCCGGAGGAATTCTTCTCCGCAAACAGCTTCTACACCACCGCCGCGAGCCGCATAACCCGCGGGCATTTCGAGCGCGCGGTCACTGCCGAAAAAGCCGCCGCCCTGTGCAGACTCAACGGCAGAAGGGCGGGTATGTGATGTTACTGATAAAAAACAGGAATCTACGCGCCTTCATCGTCAGGGCGTTCCCGTTCGTACTGATACCTGCCGCAGCGATACTCGGCGCCGTGGTATTCGACAACAGCCGGCACCTGATAATCTCGCTCGCTGTGGCTGTGATGACGCTTCTGGTGTTCGCAGCCGGCTACGAAAAGAAGAAGGTCGGCACCTGGCGCATGGTGATAGCCTCCGTGATGACGGCGCTGTGCGTATTCGGCAGGTTCATACCGCTGTTCAAGCCGATAACCGCGATAACGATCATCACGGGAATGTACATAGGCAGCGAGACCGGCTTTTTGGTAGGCGCCATGTCCGCACTCATATCCAACATCTATATGGGACAGGGGCCGTGGACGGCTTTCCAGATGCTCGCGTGGGGGCTTATCGGATATATCGCCGGTATCATCGCCGAGCCGCTGAAAAGGCACAGGTGGCTGCTGCTCTTTTACGGCGTGGTCACGGGTATCGCTTACTCGTTCATAATGGATATCTGGACGACTCTGTGGTACAGCGGAGGCTTCGATATCGGCGTTTATCTGTCTGCTCTCATTACCGCGATCCCATATACCGTGAGCTACGCCGTATCCAATCTGATCTTTCTGCTGTTCCTCGCGAAGCCTTTCGGTGAAAAGCTTGAACGAATACGAAAAAAATACGGACTATAATACTAAATTCAGTCCTATCTATAGACATCTTGACGGCTATAATTTCGTCAAACTTCGTCACCCTCCCTTGACTTGCGAAAGCAAGCCTGCGGTCGGGTTCCTTGTTTGGCGAAATTCTATCTCGCCAATATGTCCACAGATAGAACTGAAATTAGTATAAAAAGGAACCGAAGTCGGTTCCTTTTTTATATCAGCGAAACAGCGGACCTGCCGCCAAATAGATTTACCCGGTCACCTGTCATATCCCGCCGAGCACCTTGTACAGCAGCCTGTGGAGCTCTGCCGCCTCATCAGGTTCGAGCGAGACGCAGCAGGCTATCTTCGGCGGTATCTCCGCCGCGCGTTCCTCCAGCCTGTCGCCCTCGGGAGTGATATCCACGATCAGCACGCGCTCATCCTCAGCGGAACGGGTCCTCGTCACAAAGCCTTTGGCTTCAAGGCTTTTCAGCACCGGGGTAAGAGTGCCGGAATCAAGATAAAGCCGTTCCCCGAGACGCTTTACGCTTATCCTCCTGTCCTCCCACATCACGAGCATTACTATGTACTGCGTATAGGTGAGACCAAGCTCCTCCAGAAGCGGATTATACTTTTTCACTATCTCGCGGGAACAGGCGTAAAGCGGGAAGCAGAGCTGATTTCCGAGCCTCAGCATTTCATTTTTCTTTTTCATTCCGCGGCACCGTCAGACAGCACTTCTGCTTTCGTCGTACGCCTGACGCACAGCCTTCGCGAGCTGATCCGCGCAGGACGTGGGCTTGGTGTTGCAGGTGTTTCCGCCGAGTATGCTTTCTATCTGCTCCACGGTCATTCCGTCAACGAGCTTTGACACGGCCTTAAGGTTCCCGTTGCAGCCTCCCGTGAACGATACGTTGGTCACCCTGTCGTCATCGAGCGTAAATCTGATCTCGGTCGCACAGACCATTCTTGTCTTGTATCTGTAATCCATATCTTGTACTCCTTTCGGCGCTCAATTTCATTGAGCACAATTTGATTATATCCCATTTATCCCGTTTTGTCAACAGTTTTCCGGAAATTTGCCTCAATTTCGTTATTATTGTTGACATTTGACCCCGACAGCGGTATAATGTTATTCGGGTATGTATAAGTTTCCGGGCGGCAGAAAAACGCTCACGCGCATATAATAAAGCACCACAGGTTTCGAGGGAGGTGCTTCCATGAACGTTATATGCTGCTTTCTTGCGCTTTTCTGCGGTATATTCGGAGCTTATATGATCGTCTGTATGATATACGACCGGACGATATCTTTTTTTCAACGGAGGAAGATCAGGGAATGCCGTCACCAACGGAAGAGATAATAACAATAAGCGGAACAGCCGAAGAGATAATATTCAAAAACCCCGACAACGGATATATCGTAGTGATGATGGATATCAACGGCTCGCCGGAGACCGCGGTGGGCAACCTCGGCGATATAGCCGAGGGCGAGTCTCTGATACTTCGCGGAAACTACATCGAAAGCGCCAAATACGGCAGGCAGTTCAAGGCTGTCACCTGCGAACGAAAGCTGCCTACCACTCCCGAGGAGATAAAAAAATACCTGGGAAGCGGCATAATCAAGGGGCTCGGCCCCTCTATCGCGAGAAAGATCGTTGCCGCTTTCGGCGACAGGTCACTTGAGATCATCGAGAACGATCCCACTCAGCTTACCTGTATCAAGGGTCTGACAAATGATAAGGCTCTGTATATCGGCAGAGAGTTCAGGAACCTGTGCGGCGTGCGCACCATTATCGAATTCCTCGGCAGCTATGAGATAAGCCCGCTGACCGCCTCGCTGGTCTGGAAGGCTCACGAGGGCAGGAGCATGGGACTTGTGCGGAAAAACCCGTACATTCTCTGCGACAGCGCGTTCAATGTGGAATTCGGCACCGCCGACAGGATAGCGTACGACCTGGGGCTCCCGATGTCGAACCATGACCGCATAAAGGCTGCGATAACCTACGTTCTCAGGCGCAACGCGAACGCCGGACATACCTGCGTACCGCGCAGCGAGCTTTGCAAGGTCGTGTGTCCGCTCATACGCGTAGACGAGGACGAATATGACAAGGCTCTTTTCGAGGGCGCCGAGGAGGGTCAGTTCGCGCTGTACGAGACCTCAAGGCGGGAATATGTCTACCTCGCCGAATACTTTGCGGCGGAAAAATATATATCGAAGAAAATAAGCGAGATGCTGAAGCTTTCGATACATACGGACAAGGATCACTCCGAGGAAATAAAGATCATCGAATGGGAGCAGAACATAACGTATGAGGGGCTTCAGAAGGCTGCAATAAACGCCGCGCTCGGCAACAGCGTCTTTATCCTCACGGGCGGTCCCGGCACCGGTAAGACCACGGCTCTGAACGCCGTCATCAGACTTTTCGAGAACAGGAAGAAAAAGCTCCTGCTCGCGGCTCCGACCGGACGCGCCGCAAAGAGAATGAGCGACCTTACCGGCAGACCCGCGCGTACCATACACAGACTGCTTGAAACGGAATTCTCCGAGCAGACCGGACGTCATACCTTCAAGCACAACGAAAGCAATCCCCTGCGAGCCGACATCATCATCATCGACGAGATGTCCATGGTGGACACGCTGCTTTTCGAATCGCTGCTGAAAGCGATCAAAACTGACTGCAAGCTGATAATGGTCGGCGACACGAACCAGCTCCCGAGCGTAGGAGCCGGCAACGTGCTGAGAGATCTTATCGCCACAAGACTGATACCGACGATCGAGCTTAAGGAGATATTCAGGCAGGCTGCGGAAAGCCTTATAATCACGAACGCTCACAGAATCGTGCACGGCGAATACCCGGAGCTCGACGAACGAAAGAAGGATTTCTTCTTTATGCCGACCTCCGGCGACGAGGAAACGGCGGAGCTGGTCATAAGCCTCGCAAAGACGCGTCTGCCGAACAGATACGGATATTCCCCTATCGACGACATACAGGTGCTCTCCCCCACCAAAATGAGCCCCGCAGGTACAAAGGAGCTCAACGCCTCGCTCCAGCTCGCGCTCAATCCGCCTTCGTTCAGGAAGAAGGAGCTTCGCTTTTTCGACAGCGTGTTCCGTATGGGCGACAAGGTGATGCAGATAAAAAACGACTACGATATCGTGTGGAAACGCGGTCCTGACAGCGGTACAGGCATTTTCAACGGTGATATCGGCATCATATATGAGGTCGACGTAAACGGCTCTCTGCTGTATATAGATTTTGACGGGCGCAAAGCCGTATACACACATGAAATGCTGAACAAGCTTGAGCTTGCGTACGCTGTCACCATACACAAAAGTCAGGGCAGCGAATACAAGGCGGTCATAATGCCGCTCACGATGTACTCCGACCAGCTGCTTTACCGCAATCTGCTCTATACGGGCGTTACGCGCGCAAAGGAGATCCTGATAATCGTCGGGAGCCGGGAAGCTGTCATGAGAATGGTCGATAACGACAAAAAGACCAACCGCTTCTCATGTATGCGGGATATGCTTGAAATATATTACACACAGGACGGTACGAACTGATGCACGAAAAGATAAAGGAATATATATACTCCAACCGCCAGAGGCTCCTGTCGGTGCTCGACGAGCTTGTAGCGGTGAAGAGCGTCAAGGGCGAGCCTGCTCCGGGCGCGCCGTTCGGCAGAGGACCCAGAGCGGCGCTCGACAAGATGCTCGGTATATGCAGGAGCGCGGGGTTTGACACAAAGCTGTACTACGACGTTATCGGCACCGCGGATCTGTGCCCCGAGGACGACTTCCCCGAGCTCGGGATACTGTGCCACCTCGACGTGGTACCGGCCGAGGGACAGACAGGTTGGAAGACCGATCCGTTCAAGATGTCCGAAAAGGACGGCATACTGTACGGACGCGGGGTGATCGACGACAAAGGCCCCCTCGCGGCGGCGTTCATCGCTATGAAGTGCATAAAGGATCTCGGCATACCGCTGAAAAAGGGCGTAAGGCTGATATTCGGCACGGACGAGGAGAACGGGTCGCAAGACCTTGAACTGTATACCGCGAAGAACAGGCTCCCCGACCATATTTTCACTCCGGACGCGGCTTTCCCGGTCATAAATATCGAAAAGGGAATGATGCGCTCGAAGTTTTCGGGGTCTTACCGCGGAGGGAGCATAATAAAATTCCGCGGAGGCAGCATACCGAACGCTGTGCCGGATTACGCGGAATGTGAGCTGAGCGGTATCTCCCTGCCGCTCATCAGGCAGGAAACCAACCTTGACCGCAGCGGAGCCGTATTCACGGTTATCGACGCGGGAAAGAGCGTTATGATCGAGTGCAGCGGGCGCTCCGCTCACGCCTCGACTCCGGAAAGCGGGATAAACGCGGTCACGGCGCTTATCGCCGTGCTTAACAGGCTGCCGCTCGCGGAAGGAAAGCAGAAGGAGATCATAAAGGGGCTCGGCAGCATATTCCCGTTCGGCGAGACGGACGGAACGAACGCGGGACTGAAATGCACCTACGACAGCTCCGGTGCTCTCACGCTCGTTTTCAGCATATTCAATATGGAAAACGGCAAGTGCGGCGGTACGATCGACGTGAGATTTCCTGCGTGTATGTCGCTGGCGGAGGTCGAGAACGGTGAAAAGACAGCTCTCGCGGCAGCGGGCTGCGTCTTTGACGGATATATGGGCGACGAGCCCCATGTGACCGACAGCAGCAGCGACTTCGTGAAAAAGCTCCTTGCCGCGTACGAGCGCGTCGAGGGAACTAAGGGCGAATGTATCGCCGTCGGAGGCAATACCTACGTCCATAACATAAAAGGAGGCGTGGCGTTCGGCGTAGAGCGCGACGGCACCGACTACAATATGCACGGGGCAAACGAATATATAACGATCGAAGAGCTCCTTAAGGACGCGCAGATATTCGCGGAAGCTATCGCGGAAATATGCTGCTGAAAGAAAAGAAAGGAACAGACAGAAATGAAACTCGGTATGGTAGGACTCCCGAATGTCGGGAAAAGCACTTTATTCAACGCACTCACGAACGCGGGAGCCGAATCGGCTAACTATCCGTTCTGCACCATTGAGCCTAATGTAGGCGTGGTATCGGTGCCGGACGAACGGCTCGACAAGCTCGCGGAAATGTACAAGCCCGAAAAATTCACACCGGCTATGCTTGAATTCGTAGATATAGCGGGACTGGTCAAGGGCGCGTCCAACGGCGAAGGACTGGGCAACAAATTCCTCGCGAATATCCGTGAGGTGGACGCGATAATCCACGTAGTGCGGTGCTTCGAGAACGATAATATCGTACACGTCGACGGAAGCATCGGAGCAAAGCGTGATATCGAAACTATAAATCTCGAACTGATATTCAGCGACATCGAGATACTCGGCAGACGTATCGACCGCGAGAAAAAGCTCGTAAAGGGCGACAAGTCGCTCCAGAAGGAAATAGACTTTCTTGAGAAGCTCATGGCGCATCTCGAAGAGGGCAGATCGGCGAGATCCTTCGACTTCACGGAGGACGAGGCCGAGATAATAAAATCCACTCCCCTGCTCTCCAACAAGCCTGTCATTTACGCGGCGAACCTCAGCGAGGACGACTTCCGCAGCAATTATGAGAACAACGAGCAGTACAAGGCGGTAAAAGCGATCGCCGAGGAGGAGAACAGCGCCGTTCTCCCTATCTGTGCACAGATAGAGGCTGATATCGCGGATATGGACGCGGAGGAAAAGGAGCTGTTCCTGTCAGATCTCAACCTGACCGAATCGGGACTTTCAAGAATAATCAAGACCGGCTACTCGCTGCTCGGACTTATATCGTTCCTCACCGCGGGTCCGCAGGAGGTACGCGCGTGGACTATCACAAAGGGTACAAAGGCTCCGCAGGCTGCCGGCAAGATACACACGGACTTTGAGAAGGGCTTCATAAGAGCGGAGGTCGTTTCCTTCGACGATCTCGTAAGCTGCGGCGGCATGACCGGAGCCAAGGAAAAGGGACTTGTACGGCTCGAAGGAAAAGACTACGTCATGCAGGACGGAGATGTCGTTCTGTTCAGGTTCAATGTATAATGAAGATCTATAAAAGCAGGAATCCCAACAAGATAAGGATAGGCGTACTGTTCGCGCTGCAGGTCATATTCGGGGCGCTGCCGGCGATACTGTTCGTTATCTTCGCGGTGGACAATATGCGCTTCGCAAACTCGAACCCGGAGAGCATCGCGGCATCGACCAATTTCATCGGCGCCTATGTTTCGGCGGCGGCTATCGTTCTGTGCGCTCTCGCATACTTTATTCTCGCGAGAAGATACAACATACTGCTCTCGGGCATCAAGGGCGAGCGCTCGCTGGCAAAGATCGCGAAACGCCACAGGAACCATTACGACATCTTCATCAACTACCCCATTCAGTATAAGCGCAACCGTTCGGAGATAGACATGATACTCGTGGGCAAGGACGGTCTCATCATCATAGAGGTCAAGAACCACTCGGGTACTGTCTGCGGCTCCGACAGCGATGAAAAGTGGTGTCAGTACAAGCACTACAAGGACGGCAGGAATACCGAAGCGGAGATGAAGAACCCTATCAAGCAGATCACAAGGCAGCGCGATATACTGAAAAGCATACTGCATGCCAACGGCGTTGACGCGTGGATCGACGGTATCGTGTATTTCTCGAACCCTATGATAAGACTGAAACTCTCCCTGAAAAACAAGAGCAGCATAGTCTGTGCGGGTGAAAAGGAGCTTGACAAGTTCCTCACGAACTACACGTCTCCCAGACCGCTGAAAAAAGAGGATACCGAAAAGATACTTGAAGCCCTGCGTTCGCAGATGTAACGTTCCGGAGCGGTTTTATGTAACCGTTCTGCAAGCCTTGGTGGTAACCTTTTACAATTTTGTGACGGGCTTTTTGTAATAATGTATAAATTTTCGCTTTTTGTTAACTTTTTTTGTATATGTTATTGACAAAAAGTTAAATAAGCGTTATAATGCAATTGTAAGAAGAGGTCAGCAGCGGCTGCCTGTTCTTACAGAAGATTGTTTTGACTTTTCGTTTTGTTTTAGTTGTCTCCTTTCTTTTGTTCTACACATTATACATTATTTCAGTTTGAGAACCGGTTTTCGGTTCTCTCTTTTTTTGTCCGGATCATTATTTTTTTATCGAGCTCGCGCCGCCGTTAATATCCCGGAGAGCTTTGCGCGAATTTTATTTTCCTTCTCCTATTGCCTTTTTCTTCTATATGTGGTATAATATATTATTGTTTAAATAACAACAAGAAAGGAATTTACAATTATGAATGCTTTTTCGGACAGAATACGCAGACTTCAGCCCTCCGCGATACGTGAGATACTGAAATTCACCTCCTACCCCGATGTTATAAGCTTTGCAGGCGGAAATCCCGCGCCGGAGGCTTTCCCAGTACAGGAAGTCAAGGAGATAATGAACGACATTATGGACAACGACCCCATTACAGCTCTCCAGTATTCGGTGTCCGAAGGATATACTCCCCTGCGCGACTGGCTCAAGGACGATCTCGCCAACAAGGGCATCTTCAACTGGAACAACGACGATCTCATCATAACCGCCGGTGCTCAGCAGGTAATGGAAATGACCTCGAAGGTCATCTGCAACGAGGGTGATGCAATAATCTGCGAGGAGCCCAGCTTCATCGGCTCGCTCAACTCCTTCCGCTCCTATAACGCGAGACTTCTCGGCGTGCCTATGGACGATGAGGGCATTGATATCGAAAAGCTCGACGAGACCCTGCGCAACAACAGACGCACAGCTTTCATCTACCTGATACCCAATTTCCAGAACCCCACCGGCAGAACAATGAGCCTCGAAAGAAGAAAGCAGGTGCTTGAGCTCGCTTATAAGTACAATGTCTACATCATCGAGGACAACCCCTACGGCGACCTGAGATTTTCGGGAGACGACGTTCCGAGCTTACGCTCCATGGATACAAAGGGTCTCGTGATCTACGCGGGAACATTCTCAAAGACCGTAGCTCCTGGACTGCGCGTGGGCTATATGGTAGCCGAGAAGAGCGTCATCTCCAAGGCGATCTGCGCTCTCCAGGTATCGACCGTTCATACGAGCATCCTTTCGCAGATGATAGTACATCGCTTCATCACAAAGTACGACTACCCCGCTCACCTCGAAAAGATACGCGGCATTTACGGTCACAAGTGCGACCTCATGCTCACCAACCTTAAGCTCAAAATGCCGTCCTCGATAAAGTTCACCGAGCCCGACGGAGGTCTGTTCATCTGGGGCACTCTGCCGAGCGGAGATATGGATTACTTCGTGAAAAAGGCTATCGAACGCAAGGTTGCGATAGTCACCGGCAAGGCGTTCCTCGTTGACGAGAACAAGCCCTGTATGTCGTTCAGACTCAACTACTCCACCCCGAGAGACGATCAGATCGAAAAGGGCGTGGATATCCTCGCCGAGGTCGCAAAGTCGATCTACAAAGCATAAAGCCTATAATATTTCTGGAGGAAGAACATGAAAAATATAATTCTCACCGGCGACCGTCCCACGGGACGCCTGCACCTCGGTCATTATGTGGGCTCGCTCAAAAGAAGAGTCGAGCTCCAGAATTCCGGAAAGTTCGATGAGATCAACATTCTTATCGCGGACGATCAGGCTCTTACCGACAACGCGGACGATCCCGGCAAAATTCGCGACAATATAGTTAATGTCGTTCTCGATTATCTTTCGGTGGGCATTGACCCCGCAAAGACGACTGTCTGTGTGCAGTCGGCGCTTCCGGCTCTCCACGCCCTGACCTTCTACTACCTCAACCTCGTCACTACCGCAAGACTTTCCCGCAACCCCACGATAAAGGCCGAGATACAGATGAGAGGCTTCTCCGAAGAGGGTCTGCCGGCAGGCTTTTTCACTTATCCCGTTTCGCAGACCGCCGATATCACAGCCTTCGACGCGAATGTCGTTCCCGTCGGAGAGGATCAGCTCCCCATGCTCGAACAGGCAAGAGAGATAGTCGAGAAATTCAACAAGATATACGGAGAAACACTTGTACTGCCCACAGCAATGATACCCGAGAACGCTGTTCAGCGCAGACTTCCCGGGGTCGACGGCAAAGCCAAGATGAGCAAGTCCCTCGGGAACTGCATCTACTTGTCCGATACCGCCGCCGCGGTCAAGAAGCAGGTCAACGGTAAAATGTACACAGACCCCCTGCACTTACAGATCAGCGACCCCGGTCACACCGAGGGCAACGTTGTATTCACATACCTCGACGCGCTGTGCACAGACGCTCATTTCGCGGAATACCTGCCGGACTACGCGAATCTGGACGAAATGAAGGAGCATTACCGCCGCGGAGGTCTCGGAGACGGCGTTTGCAAGAAGTTCCTCATAAACGTGCTTGAAGAGACTCTCAGCCCTATCAGGACGGAACGCGCCAAATGGGAAAACGACATCGGCTCCGTTTACGATATCATTTCTGCGGGAACCGCAAAGGCTGTCGAAAGAACGAACGAAACTCTTGCCCGCGTCCGCAGAGCCATGAGGATCAATTACTTTGAAGACCGCTCCATAATCAAGGAATGGGAGCAGCTTCTCAGGAACGCGGGACAGTAATGAAAAGAAAAACCTTTATCGCTGTCTCCGCCGTTCTCACCGCTCTTGCAGTCGCAATACCCTTCTCATGCAGCGAAAAGCTCTGCGAGCGCTACTATACGTTCAGCTCCGGAAAACTCACAGCCCCTCTTAAGATAGCGTTTCTGTCCGACGTACACAATACGCCCTACGGCGAGGATATGTCGGAGCTGACTGAGGCTGTGGATAAATTCGGACCCGACGCCGTTGTCTTCGGCGGTGATCTTTTCGATCACTTTCCCGATGAGAAGAATTCCTTGCTGCTCGTCGACATTCTCGCCAAAAAGTACCCCTGCTACTACGCACTCGGCAACCATGAGCTCAGACACGGTTTTCAGGCGAAAATACGCAGTACCGTAGCCGAGCGCGGCGTGACCGTGCTCTCGATGAAAAACAATCACGCCGATCTCACAGTCGGCAATGACACCGTGAGATTTCTCGGTATCGACGGTATTCTGTACTCCGATCAGTACGAACGCGCCAAGGAAGCGATATCGGATAAATACTACAATATCCTGATCGACCATTTTCCCGAAGAATACCCGCACATTTCCGCGGACGGCTTCGAGCTTATACTGGCCGGACACACACACGGCGGTCAGGTCAGGATACCTTTCCTGCTGAACGGTCTCTACGCTCCTAATCAGGGATTGTTCCCAAAATACGGCGGCGGAGTATACAGCGAGAACGGCTCGGATATGGTAGTGAGCCGCGGGCTTATGAGGTGCGCGTACGATATCATCGTACCGAGAGTATTCAACAGACCCGAGATCGTATTTGTAACCGTACTTCCAAAATAAAAAACGGTATCGCACGAGCGATACCGTTTTTGTTTGCCTGTTATTACAGAGCAGCCTTGAGAGCCTCTGTCTTGTCTGTCTTTTCCCACGCAACTCCGAGCTCCTCGCGTCCGAGGTGACCGTAAGCCGCAAGAGCCTTATACTGAGGCTTTCTGAGGTCGAGCATCTTAATGATGCCTGCGGGGCGAAGGTCGAACACCTTGTTCACAGCCTCGCTTATCTGTTCGTCGCTGTACTTGCCTGTGCCGAACGTATCAACAAGCACCGATACGGGCTTTGCCACACCGATAGCGTATGCGAGCTCTACCTCGCACTTATCCGCGAGACCTGCCGCTACGATGTTCTTCGCCACGTATCTTGCCGCGTATGCACCGGAGCGGTCGACCTTTGTCGGGTCCTTGCCGGAGAATGCGCCGCCTCCGTGACGGGAATATCCGCCGTATGTATCAACGATTATCTTTCTGCCTGTAAGTCCGCTGTCGCCCTGGGGACCGCCGACTACGAAGCGGCCTGTCGGGTTCACGAAATACTTTGTGTTCTCATCGAGAAGCTCAGCGGGAATAGTGGGCTTGATTATCTTCTCGATAACGTCCTTTCTGATCTGTTCGAGACCGGCACTTGCCTTGTGCTGCGAGGAGATGACTACCGTATCTACTCTCGCGGGCTTGCCGTCGATGTATTCTACCGTTACCTGAGACTTTCCGTCCGGGAGAAGGTAATCTATCTCGCCGTTCTTACGAGCCTCGGTAAGGCGCTTTGTGAGCCTGTGCGCGAGCGATATCGGCAGAGGCATGAGCTCGGGGGTCTCGTTGCAGGCGAAGCCGAACATCATACCCTGATCGCCGGCTCCAATGTCCATAGCGTTCTCTTCCCTGCCCTCAAGCGCGTTGTCGACGCCCATTGCAATATCGGGGGACTGCTTGTCGAGCGTGGTCATTACCGCGCAGGTATTGCAGTCAAAGCCGTACTCGGCGTTGTCATAACCGATCTCCCTTACTGTCTGGCGAACGATAGCGGGGATATCGACCACAGCCTTTGTGGTGATCTCGCCCATGACCATTACGAGACCGGTCGTTGTGCAGGTCTCGCACGCCACTCTGGACATAGGATCCTGCTCAAGCATCGCGTCGAGGATGCTGTCGGAGATCTTGTCGCAGATCTTATCGGGATGTCCCTCGGTCACACTCTCGGATGTGAATAAAAATCTTGCCATTTGTTTTTTCCTTTCCTGTATACATTTTTATTTCAACAAAAAAGACTCCTTCGGCGCTTCGCCGTACGGGAGCCTAAATCCTCTTTACACTCCCTCATCTTCCACCTCTTACGGTGCGGGAATTGGCACCTTTGCTCTCACGCAGGTTGCCGCGGCTTCATCGGACCCGTTTCCTCCGCCGCTCTTGATAAGGATATTTTTGTCGATAAAAGTATTCTATCATATTTTATAGGATTTGTCAATAGTATTCTGTAATTTTGCACAAAATCTATTTGAGAAAAGTATTATCGTCGTACTTATTGAGTCCGAAGGTCTCCAGCAGCGAACAATACTTATCCGCGGCGCAGACCAGCCAGCTCTCACGGTATTTCGGGATTTTCGTCAGGGTCAGAGGCCACATATGCTTGCGGATTATATCGAGCTCGCGTTTATTGAGCCTGAAATCACGCACGGCGTTCTTCGATGCCGTGGCAGGGTGAGCGAAGCCGTGGAGCCCGTCGCCGACATTTATGATCTTATGCCAGTCATAGAGGAAGAAGTCGTGCAGCATTGCTCCGCGTATCAGACTGCGTTTGTCGCAGGATATGCCGAGCTTCTTCGCGAGCTTTACGCTGTAATACGCTACCGCCACGGAATGTGCGAATACCGATACGCTGCCGTGCTGAGTGAGCTTCCGCGTCTTCTGCATATTCTTATGCTCCGCTATCGTCGCCGCGACGCTTCTGAAATAATCGAGCTCACGCGTCAGAGCTTTCTTCATCGGTCTGTGAATTGCCATAGTTTTCCTCAAAATCCTCGTCCTCGTCGGTAGATTCAACGCTGAGCTTCATCTTTGAAAGCAGCATATTGAAGCGTTCACGTCTCTTCGCCACCGCGCCGCCGAGCTGGATGAACTTCTCCGTCATCAGCTGTCTTGCCTTGTCATAGGGCAGGCTCTTAAGCTTCTCCCGGAAGGATATCTGTCCGGATATGCTTATTACCGTGTCAACGCTCATCGCTATCGTCATAGCGATATCGTACGCCAGTATGAACTTGGGATCGAACACGGTAACTAGAGTGTCCATTATACCGTAAAGGATATATACCATAAACAGCGACAGCAGTCCCCAGAACAGCGAGGACAGCAGCGATATGCGGTTCTTGTACGTGAACCGGAGCATACTGTAATCCCAGAACTGCTTATGGAACAGAGTTTCCATGAGCCAGCCGACGAAATACTCCAGCACGGTACAGCTCAGCATACCCACGAAATACACCGCGAACCCGTTTTCTCTGTATGGCATACATACCAGCAGCATCGTCATTCCGCCGATACCGTATATAGGTATGTACGGTCCCTTCAGGAACCCGCGGTTTATCAGTCTTCTATGATATATCGACTCGATTATGGATTCCTGCACCCAGCCATAATTGCAGAAAACGAAAAACATGAACCACAGCTGAGTATAGTTATAATTCATCATTATCATACAGTATTCCTCTTCCGTTCCTCCTATGCGTTATGATCGCGTTCAGGGTTTCGAGCCCGACGGACCCTCCTGCTCCGATGTAATGTTCTTGTTTATCACGGCGCAGTCTACCTTCTGCCACTTCGGCGCGTTTATCTGTATCTCACGGTCTGCGTCGTAGATACTGTCGGAATGGTTCTTCAGCTGACTCGCCTGTATACGCTTCTTGCTGTCTTCGCTCAGTTTCAGCTGAAGATAAGCCTCGCTGTTTTCATCTATCGTGTAGTACAAATATATATATGTGGGGTTGTCATGCTCCACCACCACACGGTAGATATCCATTTTATCCACTCCGTGGTAGCTTGTAAGCCCATAGAGCATACATTCATCGGAAAGCTCACGGTTCCACACATAAGCCCTGTACACGTAGAAATCCGTATTGGGGCTGAGCTTGCTGTTTACGGCGTTTGCAGCCTTTATGGCGAACTGCTCGTTTCCGGACTTGATGACGTCGGTAAACATCAGCAGACATACGCAGAAACCAAGAGCTGCGGCCACTACGGCGGCTACGACCGTTATGATGCGGGAAAGGAGCACGGGATCGACAGGCTTCTTTTCCTTCTTCGGCTTTTCTTTCTTCTCCTTCGGCTGCTTTTCCTTTTTCTTCTTCTTTCCGTTATCTGCCGGAGCGCTGTTTTCATCGGACTCGGGCTGCATCTCCGCGGCGAGACCCTCGCGCAGCTTGTCGGCGATCATATCGTCCTCATCGCGCGGAGGCTCGGGCTCCGGTTTTTCCTCGGGGACCTCGGGAGCGGGTGCTTCGGATACGCTTTCCGTGTTCTGACCCTCTCCGGGAGGCACGCTGTTATTTATTGCGAGCATTGCCTCTATCTGAGCCTGAGAGAGCTTTCCTGCCCCGGCGGTAAGCTGTGTTCCTGCGGACGATGATTCCTGGTTCTCTGACGGAGATGCTCCGACCTGTTTCTGGGCAGCGTTCAGCATAGAATTGAATCGTTCGTTTTCAGCCTCGTCCACCATATTCTCGTTATCGTCCAAATCACTCACCTCTTAATGCTTACGCGCGGGAGCGCATAGTTATAATTATATGTATTATATCATAATCTGTCGGGAAATGCAATAGTTTTTAATTATTTTGATAAAATTAAAAAAAACACTTGACAAAATCAACTCCGTCTGATATAATATAAGCATATCATACAGATAGGAATTATAAGAGTTATGAACACTATTCTTAAACGATGTTGACCCGGACAGTTTCCCCGCAGAACACCAAAAGCATATAATAATTATAATATGAATAAATTCATTTAAGGAGAATATCATCATGAAAATCAACAAGAAGATCAGCGACCTCATCGGAAGAACTCCCCTGCTCGAACTCGGAAACATCGAAGAAAAATTCGGACTCGGCGCAAAGCTCGTCGTGAAGCTCGAATACTTCAACCCCGCGGGAAGCGTAAAGGATCGTATAGCAAAAGGAATGATAGATGACGCGGAGGCAAGCGGCAAGCTTAAGCCCGGCAGCGTAATGATCGAACCCACCAGCGGAAATACCGGCATAGGCCTCGCTTCCGTTGCCGCCGCGAGAGGCTACAGACTGATAATCACTATGCCCGAAACTATGAGCATAGAGCGCAGAAAGCTTATGAAGGCATACGGCGCCGAGCTCGTCCTCACCGAGGGCGCAAAGGGTATGAAGGGCGCTATCGAAAAGGCTAACGAGCTTGCTAAGGAGATACCGGACAGCTTTATCCCCTCTCAGTTCACCAATCCCGCCAACCCCTCCACTCACGAAAAGACGACCGGCCCCGAGATCTGGGAGGATACCGACGGTACGGTAGATATATTCGTAGCGGGCGTAGGCACCGGCGGTACTATCTCCGGCATAGGCAAATATCTCAAATCCAAGAAGCCCGAGGTCAAGGTCGTGGCGGTAGAGCCTAAGGACTCGCCCGTTCTCTCCGAGGGCAGATCCGGTCCCCACAAGATACAGGGTATAGGCGCAGGCTTCGTTCCCGATACGCTGGACACCAAGATATATGACGAGATAATCCCCGTAGCAAATGAGGACGCCTTCGAGACAGGCAGACTTATCGCACAGAACGAGGGCGTGCTTGTCGGAATATCCTCCGGAGCCGCTCTGTTCGCGGCTATCCAGCTTGCAAAGCGCCCGGAGAACAAGGGCAAGACCATAGTCGCCCTGCTCCCCGATACGGGCGAAAGATACCTTTCTTCCACAATGTTTGAATAATACTAATTCCTGTTCAAAATGTGAAAAATATGGCGAGATAAAATTTCGTCAGACAAGGAACCCGACCGCAGGCTTGCTGGTGCAAGTCAAGGGAGAGTGACGTAGTATGACGGAATTTTAGCCGTCAGATTTTTCATTATTTTGATCAGGTGTTAGTATAATACATCAGAGCCGCGGCGCTTCCCTGTTCGGGCAAGTGCCGCGGTTTTTTGTTGACAAAGCTCTCGTTTTGTTGTATAATTCTGATATTGAAGATAACAAGGAGAATCCGTCCCCATGAGAAAAAGCTTGTGTTTTTTGGCTATCCTTTCTTTACTGACCGTGACAGGCTCCTGCGGCACGGGAAACGAAAAAAACGTGACAGCTGCCGTTACCTCGGAACGCGTATCGGAGACAATGACAGTAACCGAGGAACGCGCGCCGGAAACAACGACATCGGTCTCAACGGTCACAGAGACCGCCGAAAGCGTTGCCGAGGCTCCAAAGCCTCAGTCGTCCGCCGCGAAGCTCACTAACAAAATGACGGAATTTGAGCGCGCGTATATAACAAAGCGCGGTCTCACGCTTACAGACGGTCTTAACGATACGCCCGATGTCAGGCTTGAAAACGTGATCGTCACTAAAGAAGCCTCAGAGGTGCTCTACCGGAATATGCTAAAAAAAGGTGTCCTGACCGAGGAAGAGTATCGGCAGTACATAGCTGACGCAGTCGGATATTCCTATAACGAGGTCATGATAAACGGCGTGATATACGACGGCTTCACGCCCCCCGAGAACTATGACGGCGGCAGGCTCGATTACGCTTACTTTGACGAGCTTACCTTCGAAAACAAGGAGGAATACTATGACTGGCTGCTTGACTATTATCTGAGGGAGCGCAGCCCGGTAATGTCCGAAGCGGAAAACTACCTTGAACAGACAAAGGCTGTATTTGACGCGGTCATAAACGGTACATACACCGTGATGCCGGACAGATATGAGTCCTTTGAACGGTTATCGTTCGTATCCGACCCGCTCGCCGATCTCAGCTTTACGTGGGAATACGACAAAGACGCTCTTGAAAGCATAAGAGACCGTATCGAGGAGTACAGCGTCTATGACGAACAGCTCGGGGTCGAATTCATCGTACACGTGACTCTGCCGCCGCATTATGACAGCACAAAGACCTATCCTGTCTTTTTCATGACAGACGGAGTATGGAGACTGAACGATCACGCGGCATTGTATAAGGCTATGGAACGCGGCGAGGCTGCCGATGTCATTCTCGTCAGTCTCGGCTTCAACTACAATATCAAAAACACCGATAACTTTGTTCGCTTCGAGCTCTTTATCTCACACAGAGCAGGACTGCTTGACTTCATCACCGACGACCTGATGCCGTTTCTCTGCGAAAATTACAGGATCGACTGCACATCCTCTGCCCTGTTCGGACATTCAATGGGAGGCGTATTCTCTCATTACGCGCTTTTCTGCTCAGACAAGTATGAGAATCAGCCGTTCGGCAGGTATATCATCGGCAGCCCGGCGCTGTTCAATCTATATGACTCATATCTGGATCTCGGTGCGGAGGACGCGGTCAACGACTATGGTTATTTCGACAGACATGACAGCCTTGACAAGAAGGTATTCCTCTGCGGCGGCTCGATGGAGGATCCCGATTACGCGGATCAGTACAACGGACACGACAGCACGCTGGAAGGGCTCAGAAAAATGAATGACCGCCTTGCAGAGCATAATGCCGACCTCACATACAGACTTTATGAGTCTCATCACTATCAGTATATTCCCGATATGCTCATGGAATATCTTAAGGAAGCATATCCCGCGGACTGACATACTATGTCCCAAGAACCGAGGAAACAGCCATGATTAAAAAAATTCGCAGAAGCTTTATCACGACCGCAATGCTGTCTGTGACCATTGTTCTCGCGGTCATCGTCGCGGTACTGAATATCGCCAACTACATAAACTCCGACAATGAGGCCGAGCAGCTCCTTCGTTTCCTTGCGGGAAACGGCGGCAGCTTCGCCATGCCTCCGGACGAGTTCCGTGAGATGCCCGAGGGTGAGACGCCGCCGGAGAAGCCGGACGGCTCGGAAAAGCACCACTCCGATGAAGAGCTACGCTTCGACCCGCAGGCAGCCAATATGTTCGTCGGTATGTGGGGACGGGGTTTCATGACCGAGGAGACTCCATACGAAACACGCTTTTTCACAGTTCTTATGGGCTCCGACGGCAAAGCCGCTGAGACAAACACCGGTAAAATAGCCGCCGTGACCAACGATGAGGCTGCCGGTATAGCCGCGGAACTCATGAGTGCGGGAAAAAAGTCCGGTTATTACGGAAATTACAGATTTCTTGCGTCCGACAAGGATAACGGCATACTGTATATCTTCGTTGACCGTACACAATCTCTCCGCTCCGTGTCCGATATCATGCTGATAAGCATTCTTGTGGCGGTCGGAGCGGCAGCGGCGATATTTCTGCTCGTCATAGTATTCTCACGTATTTTCATTAAGCCTATCGCCGAAAGCTATGAAAAGCAGACAATATTCATCACGAACGCCGGTCATGAGCTTAAAACTCCCCTCGCCGTTATAAATTCCTGCAACGAGGTCATAGAGCTCGAACAGGGCGAAACCAAGTGGACGCAAAGTATCGCCGCACAGACGGAAAAGCTCTCCGCGCTGACGAACGAGCTCGTCGCTCTCGCAAGAATGGACGAGGGCACCGTGCTGACAAAGGAGGAATTCCCGCTGTCGGAAACGGCGGAGGAGATACTCGACCCGTATGTGCTCATGGCTGAAAGAAAGGGGCTCACGCTTACCTCGGACATACAGCCGGACATTATGTACAAGGGCGACAGGAACATGATCGCCAGACTCTTCTCCGTTCTCGCGGACAACGCTCTGAAATATACCCCCGACGGCGGCAGCATAAGCTTCAGGCTTTCGGCAAAGAACAAAAAAATAACGTTCCGTACCGAAAACACGGCACAAAACGTTGAGAAAGGCGATCACCCGGAGCTTTTCGACCGTTTCCGGCGCGGTGACGCCTCGCATAACGGCGCTATACC
>JAIKZF010000104.1 GCA_024682455.1 Ruminiclostridium sp.
TTGAAAAGAGAAAATGAGATAGCCGCGTCGGATACAAGGAAAGCCGACGAAGCCGGGCTGGCGCCCGGTTAGGAGGTTTGACGCAGTAGACGGCGTGGATAGCTCCTTTTCTCTCAAATTGGGTTTTTAGAGGTTCCCTTATACTAAAAATGCCGTAATGCGTATTCGGTTAATACCCGATAGTCAATAAAATATCCCGCCTTTCGGCGGGATATTCTGTTTATAAGCCGAACGCCGATCTGATATCATCGGCTGTTCCGCTGTACAGGGCGTTTATCTGTTCCTCGGTGAGCCTGTCGCCGAGAGCCTGTCTCAACGTTTCCTCGGAAATACCGAAGCGCTTTATGAATGTGTACAAATTCTGATAGCTCTCGATAGTGCCGTCATTTTCCCCGAACGAGCCGTACCATTCGTTCAGCTCGTTGCAATCTATCAGAGCTGCGAGCTCCGGCGGGATAGTATCGAAAATATTGATACTCGTTATTGAGATCAGGCTATCCGCGTCGGCAGCCGAGCCAGAGTAATCGTCAATATTCGGGGCGACTGCCGCCGCGAAGTCCGCTTCTTCAAACCGGTCATCGCTGAAATCCTCGTTTTCCTCGGAAATACTGTCCTCGACGCTCATTATCCGCGCATCGACCGCGTCGGTGTTTTTCATCGACGGAGCCTCGTCGCTGATTTCCTTCGTTGAGGCTGCGGACGTCGTTTGGGTTTCCGCGGGGGGGGCCTCAGGCTCCGCAGCTTCTTCTTTTGCTTGCGGAGCGACCTCTTCCGCCGCGAAAGCGGCTTCATCCGCTGCCGGAGCGGCTTCACCCGCCGCCGGAGCGGCTTCCTCCGCCGCCGGAGCGGCTTCCGCGATATCCTGTATCATCTCCTGCTCCGAAACGGAATTATCCGGGGCAAATGACTTGGAGGCGCTTAGCTGGGCTTCGGCGGTCTTGACGCCGCCGTCCGTGCTGCCGAAAAGCATCACGGTCCCGCCTGCCGCGAGAGCCACAGCCGCGGCGATACCCGCGTACTTTACGGCTGTCATGCGCAGCGGGGGCTTTTTGCGGGCTGCCTCCTCGCTCATCATCGCCGAGACGCGGTCAAGCAGCTCCGGGGAGGGTCTGACGCTCTCGAATGCGATATTCAGTTCTTCCTTAAACATCAAACTCAACTCCTTCCAGCTTTTGTTTCAGCATTTCCCGTCCGCGGGAAAGCCGGGTCTTGACGTTTGTTTCGCTGGTGCCGACGGTCTTTGCTATCTGTGCTACGGTCATATCCTCGTAGTAGAAAAGGTAGATCGTGGTGCGGTATTTTTCCGGCAGCGACATCAGCGCGTTCATCACGTCGTTTTTCGTTTCCGACGCTTTCAGCGCGGGATCATCCGCGCCGATGTTCCCGTCGGGCTCGTTATAGTCCGTGTGGCGGTTCCACGCGGAGGTCAGGTATGATTTTGTGCAGTTCACGGTTATCCGGAGCAGCCATGCCTTGCGGTGCTCCTCGTCGTTGTAAGTCTTATCCGCCCTTATGTATCGCAGGAAGACCTCCTGCAGAATGTCGTCCGCGTCAAAGGTACTGCCCGTCCTGGAATAGGCGAGCTTATAGACCATATCGGCGTATTTTCTCATAACGGCGTCAAAGCTTTCCCTCGTACGCAAGGAAAGTTCCGTCATTTCAATATCCCTCTCAAGCATTATTATCCGCTTTCAGATATAACACTCCGCAGCCCGCGGAAAGGTTGCAGAAAGATCACGGCTTTGCGGATTTATGTTCGGAAAGCTCTCCGCTGCCGCGGTGCCGATCTTTGTCGGCTCATACATAAATTATATAGTCGCCGCGCCGGATTGTCAATATCCCTGCGGAAATTGTCGTATTTTACAAAGTTTGATGTCGATTTTCACAATTTTACGGATTTCGCGTGAGATCCGGGGGCTGTTATAAGCGCGGAGCCCGCGCCGCCGATATTGTCCCGGGCGGCTTTGTTTAATTTTAGTTTTCTTCCGCTATTGCATTTTTCATATTTATATGCTATACTTAAAATATATATCCGAAAAAACAGATAAAATGTGACCCTTTTGCAGTGTGGAATTGTGAGTTATCGCCTTATTGAGCGTATTTTGAGCTTCCGATTTGTGCAAAACGCAGATTTTTGCGGCGCGCGTAAAAATAAACTCAAAGCGCTAAAGTTTTCGGGCGCCGTGACGATATTATAAATGCAGCATAAAGTATAGGCTGCATCTGCGCCGAGCGCGGATTACCCCATAGCAAAAGGAGTTGAATGATATGGAGATCAGTAACCTCGGAATAAATCCGATCAACGCGTACAAGAAGTACAATCGCGCTTCCGCCGCAAAGAAGAACGACGGGGCAGGCAAAGCCGCGCCCAATACGGATAAGGTCGAGTTTGACCGCGCACGTTCGCTGAGCGCCGCGCAGAGCGCTATCGCAGCACGTGTGGGCGGTTCCGCCGGTGAGGAAAGACTCGCCGCGCTGGCAGCGAAATACGCCGGGGGCGAGACGCCCGTACCCGCAGATGCCGTCGCTTCCGCTATCGTGGCGTAAGCCGGCTTTATTGTCATTTGATCCCCACTGGGATATCTCGAAGGGAGGTTTCGGAAATGAATGCTGAAACGGCAAAGGAAGTCATAGCCTATATGGAGAAATATAATAAGCATTTTGAGGCTTTGTCCGCCTTCGTTTCCGAAAAACGGGCAAAGGTCATAGCCGATGAGCTCACATGGCTGCTCGATTCGCTGACCGCGGAGCAGAAGTTCATCATGGAGGGCAATGACCTGGAGGCGAAAAGGCTCGCGCTGTTCGAAAAGCTCGGTATCGCCGGGAAAAAGGCGAGAGAGCTGATAGACGAGTGCCCGGAAGAGCTCAGACCCAAGCTCACCCTTGAGTGCAGGGCTATGGAGCAGTATGTGCAGCATATCAAGGAGACGAACGCCGATATCATAGATATCATCGAGCGTAAGCTCTCCGTGCAGGAAAAGCTGATAAACCGCACACATTCCACAGCCTCCACATATACCGGACGGGGAGTAAAGGTAACAAAGCACAACACCTCGGGAGGCTTTTTCGGCGAGGTCTGAGACCCCTGCGGACGAAAAAGACCACCCCGTAAGGCTGTCATGCCTTAAGGAAGGATTGATATATTATGCGTTCATCGTTTCTGGGACTTGAGGTCTCCAAACGTACGATACAGCTTTCCCAGAAGGCTCTCGATGTTACGGGCGGCAACCTCTCCAATTCAAAGACCGAAGGATATACAAGACAGGTAGTCGATGTCGGAGCAAAGTACCTGAACAAGTACGAGTACTGGCAGACCTCGACATCGAGAATGACCCTCGCGGGTCAGGGAGCAGTCGGTATAGGCGTCGATCAGGTAAGAGACCCGTATATCGACAAGAGATACCGTGAGTCCACACCCTATGTGGCGGAATACAGCACCTCCGCGGATATCCTCCGCGAGGTCGAGACAGTCCTCGACAACATCACCACCGACGGTCTCACAGCGAGCATTGACGAGTTCAAGAAGGCTCTTTCCAGCTACGCCGAGCGCCCCGACAGCGAGGAGCTCGCGAGTATCGTCAGGAACTCCGCCTATAACCTCACGAACCTGCTGCATACGTACCACAGCGGACTTGAGGACCTTAAGATGACCAACCTGGAGTCGCTTCAGGCGTCCCTTGAGGATACAAACAATATAATCGACCGAATAGTGAACTATAATAAGTCCATAGTCAAGGAATATACATCCATGGCGCAGGGATTCATAGGCCCCAACGAATCCGTTACCGGCAGCTACGGCCCCAACGAGATGCTCGATGAGAGGAACCTGCTGCTCGACGAGCTTTCATATAAGTTCAATATCAGGGTCTATGACAACGCCGACGGCTCCGTAAGAGTAGTGACCGCCGACGACAAGGGCAACGAGACCGAGATCATAAACGGCGAGAAGTATGAGCACATCTATATGAAGGGCAGCACAAAGACGGACGACGATTACGACTCCGAGCTGGAGCGCGACTATTACGCCTACAATTCCGCTGTGCTCCGCTGGACGTCCGGCGCGGACGCGAACCACTTCGTGACCGGCGAGCTTCAGGCCTATACCAATATGCTCAACGGAAACGGCGTGTACAAGACGGGATACCAGAACGACAAGTACGGCATACCGTACTATGAGTCGGCTATGGATTCCTTCGCGCATACCTTCGCAAACTATATGAACTACTTCAACGGCGCGGTGGACGAGAACGGAAAGCTCATCGACAAGGACAGACTTATGTTCTGCACGAATGAGTTCGAGGATCCGAATTATGATATAGGCTATGAGGATCTCGATATGAACACCAGCAATATAAGGATAGCCAAGGCATGGATGGAGAACGCTACCATGGTCGGCGAGACCTATGACGAGAAGGAAGGCAAGTGGAGCCTGTCCCTTGACGGCGACCACATCAACCAGTTCACCGTTAAGCTCAAGACCCAGGCGCTGGACTTCGGCGGCAAGGGCGACTATGAGGGTACGGTATATGACTATCTGCTCTTCATAAGCAACCGCATAGGTCAGAACATAGATTATTTCGACAACAGACATGATGCCGCGTTTGCGACATCGAACGCGCTGCTTGACAGCAGGGACGCGGTGTCGGGAGTATCGGAGACGGAGGAGGGCATCAATATGCTCACCTACCAGAACTGGTACAACGCCAGCGCAAGACTGATGACGGCGCTTGACGACGCGCTCGACCGCCTTATCAACAATACGGGAAGAGTCGGACTGTAATATGAGCGCCATTAGGAGGGAACCCAGATGAGAATAGCCGGAGATACTATCCGAAGAAGCTATCTGAGCCGTTACGAGAAGAATTACTCTGACAAATACAGCTCGGAGAAGAAAATATACTCGGGACGTGAGTTCGACCGCGCAAGCGAGAACCCGATCGACGCCGCGAGAGCTCTCCGCGTGAGAAAATCCATATCCGAGGTCGAGAGCTATCAGGATAACCTGAAAACGGCGGATTCAATCTATACCAACGCCGAGAGCTCCATGCTCACGGTCTCGACCATAATACAGTCGGTATATGAGAAGCTCGTCGAGGGCGCCCACGGCACCCGCAATCCGAACGACCTTGAGATCATCGCCATGGATATCGACAACTACGCCGAGGAAATGGTGCAGTCGTTCAATATCGACATAGCCGACAGAAAGGTGTTCGGAGGCGTAAACAATACCACGCCCGCCTTCAAGATCGAGGGCAGCGGCACGGATAAGTACGTTACATACAACGGGGTCGCGCTCAATTCGTCAGACGACCCGCAGAGCTTCCCGCTGAGCAGGAGCTCGTACCTTGATATAGGAATAGGTATTACCGTGAACGGTTCGTCGGACCGCATCGACGACCAGTCGGCTCTGCCGGTGACCTTCAACGGCGCCGAATGCACGGGCTGCGGAATGACCAGCGCCACCGCGAGCATAGACCTTGACGCGCTGTCGCCTGCCACTTCCTATACATTCAAGGTAAACGCGAACGGCAAGTCGAGAAATGTGACCTTCACTACCGACCCCGGCAACATTAAACAGAATAATATAACCGCGATAAAAGAGGCGCTGAAAAATGCCTTTACCAACAACGTTACCCCGAAGGCCGACGGCTCGATAACCTACGCGGAGCAGGAAATGAAGCTCACCCCCTATGAGCCTCTCCCGATGAACGGCGACAAGATAGATGTCGGCGCTCTTAAGACCGGAAAGTTCTATTCCATGAAGGTGTCGCTCAACGGAATGACAAAGGTGATAGATTTCGAGGGTAATGCGGATCAGAACGTTTGTCTCCAGAATATGGATAAGTCGCTGCAGGAGGCTTTCGGAGAGAAGGCTTTCGCGGACGGCACGGGCGTGATACATTACGGCGTGCATGACAAGGGCAGCGCCGAGCCTGTCCTGAACGACATAACGGCGGCAAACCCGCTGAATACCGCGACCGGGAAGATAAACTACGGTGCTCTGACAGCGGGGCAGACCTACGCGATCAATGCCGCGGCGCCTGTGCTGGGACCCGACCGTCAGCCTCTCACCGACGAGAACGGCGATATAATGTACGAGAAGGGCAAAATGGTATACTTCACGGCAGGCGCCACTCCCGAAGAGACTATGGACAATATCAAGAAGTACATTGACGACAACGAGATCTTCGGTGAAAGCAAGCCCCCGTACATCGACGATAACGGCGTGTTCCACCAGGATGTCAAGGGGTCGAATATAATCCTCACCCCGGATCCCGCTTCGCAGGCGGAGCTGCCGTACACTCAGATAGACGGCTACCCCAACAACCTGATCCAGCTTGTCCTCGACTCGGCGAAGATGCTCCGCAGCGGCGACCAGAAAATGGTCGCGAGATACGCCGACCTGGTGTTCGCGTCGCAGAGCAACCTCTCCATCGCGATATCGAACCTCGGTACCCACGCGAAGTTCATCGAGTTCAACCAGGACAGACTCGACGATGTAAAGGTAAATCTTCTCAGTAAGCAGAACGATATCGAGAGCACCGACCTCCCGTCGGAGATCACCAACTGGAAGGTGCTGGAATCTGTGTACAACGCGTCCCTGCAAATGGGCTCGTCCGTGCTGTCGCAGACGATATTCAATTATATCAGCTGATAAATGGAATGAAAGGAGCTGAAACGAAATGGTTGACAGCAATCTTCTGAATATCACATCTGTGCCGATACAGGTGGAGATCAACATCAAGAAAGGTGAATTCACCAACCCAAAGGTGAATAACCCGGAACGCGCCCTGAAAATGAATATCCAGACCTCAAAGGGCGAGCTGAAGATACACTCGGAGCCGCCGAAGATCAATATCGACACCTACGCGGCGCGTTCGAGCATGGGCTACGGCAATTACAACAACGCCGACTTCATCAAGAAGAACTCTCAGGAGGGTATCTCGATAGCGTATCAGGGAACGGCGAAGATCGTCAGCGAGGGCGATCAGCTCGTGAGGGGAGTATCCCCGGCGGAGATAGCGGCGCAGAACAACAAGGCGGGACAGACTATCCAGACTATCATGGACTTTCTGCCGAAGGAGGGCGCCGACGTAACCTTTGATAAGGGCGTTCTCAACATCAACTACGACGCCGGCGATGTCAATATCGACTGGGAGAACGCGGCGACCGTGCCCTTCGAGTTCACGCCGGGCAAGGTCGAGTTCGAGATCACGCAGATGCCGAGCGTGCAGATAGAGTACACCGGCGACCCGATCTACGTGCCTCCGCAGTCCGACCCCAATTACGTTCCTCAGATAGATGTCAAGGGATAAATCCGGAGGGGACCTCTGATAACCCCGTCCGGGATATGTGACTTTCAGAGCTCCCCACGATATAACGAAAGGAATAATAACATGATTAAGATTGAAACAAGGGATTTCGGTGAGATCGAAGTTGACGAGAACGATATCTATGATTTTCCGAACGGGCTGTACGCCTTTGAGGACAACAAGAGGTTCGCTCTCCTTTCGCCTCTCGGCAGCGACATTTATCCTATGTGGCTCCAGTCGCTCGACGATCCGGGACTTTGCTTTATCGTGTTCAACCCCGTGCTCATCGACGGCGGCTTCACGATAATGCTGGAGGACAACGAGAGAAAGGTGCTGGGTCTCGGCAAGGACGACCCCGCCACAGCCCTCGTAATCGCCAAGGTGCCTGCCGATTACAAGCACACCACGGTGAATATGAAGTCCCCTATCGTCATCAACAAGGCCGAGCGCAAGGCGATACAGGTGATACTGCCTCTCGACTATCCGTTCAGAATGCCCGTTTACGCGTCCCGGGAGGTGAGTTGATTGCTCGTAGTTACCCGTAAGACCGAAGAGAGCATCATCATCAACGACAATATCGAGGTCACCGTTTTAGAGGTGGCAAGAGACAGGGTCAAGCTGGGCATTTCGGCTCCCAAGGATATCAAGATCATCAGGAACGAACTCAGACACGCGCAGGAGACCAACGTTGATTCGTCGCAGGCGCTTTCCAAGGAAGCTATCGACGCTCTGCTCTCGATGAAAAAGGATCAGTGACGGAATACCGGTCCGACGGCAGGCATTGATGCCTATGCCGTAAATGCAGAAAGGATTTGATTCTATGGCAAATGATATGATCAGAATGAGCGGTATGAACTCCGGTCTCGACACCGAGTCCATTATCAACGCTCTGACAGCTAACAGCAAGCTGAAGGTCACTAAGCAGGAAAGAAACATCCTCAAATATCAGGCGACGCAGGAGGCTTATCAGGATATCAGCACCAAGATAACCGCCCTCAAAAACAAGTACTTCGACGTTCTCAACAAGGACAGCAACCTCTCCGGTACGTCCATGTGGAACAAGTACTCGTCCAAGACCTTTGTCGAGGGTGAGGAGAAGTATGTCTCCGGCTTTGCGGCAAGCACGACCATAAATTCCCAGGCCGGCGACTACAAGATGAAGATAAAGAGCACCGCGAAGCAGTCCACATATACCGGAAAGTCGCTGAGCAGCAACGCGAAGATATCCGGGAATACCATGGCGGGACTCGAAGCGGATAAGGAATACGGGTTCACGATAGATGTTGGCGGCGAAGCGAAGAACATCACTTTCAAGGCAGGTGCAGATGTTGCGGCAACGCTGAATAACATCAACGACGTACTCGAAAAGGCGTACGGCGAGAGCAACGCGTCTGTGGACGACAGCGGCAACGAGGGCATGGTTTATGCCAAAGCGGGCGAGAACGGCGAAGTGGAATTCGTTTCCAGGGCAGGCAAGGGTATCACTTTCTCGGGTATCAACGAGATGAAGGATACAAATGTCCTCAATTTCGCGAATGCCAAGAAGGGTACCAATACTCTCAGTCTCCAGGTCGGGAATGAGAATGTAAGCGTATCGTTCCAGACTATCGACAAGGATTTCTTCAAGAGCGCTGTCGAGAACGGCATCATAAACACGGATACCGGTGAGACCGTCGGCATAACCGATACCGACGAGGAGGGCAACAATATCCGCTTCACCAAGGCTGCCGCACTCGCGAAGAGCGAGCTCGGCGAGAACGCCTCGGAGGAGGAGATCGACAACAGAGCCGCCGAGATCCGCGCTGAATGGTCGGAAGCCGTTACTACATACAGG
The DNA here is from genome assembly GCA_024682455.1 of Ruminiclostridium sp. GTDB lineage: Bacteria > Bacillota > Clostridia > Oscillospirales > Ruminococcaceae > Ruminiclostridium_E. The sequence goes on from JAIKZF010000104.1 coordinate 9,148, forward strand.
AGCGTTACGGACGACCTTAAGGAGTCCGTAAGATACGATTCGTTCAAGTCGTGGAAGGAGAACGCGTCCGAGGAGGATATAAACAATCTCTTCGGCAAGGCTCTCGAAAAGCAGGAGAAGACCCTCGTCAGCGGCTGGCTCGAAGGCGAAAATGGCATCAAGGAAGCCTACGACAGCTACGTCGAAGGCCTCGGAGAAGGTGAGACAGCCGACGATATCTATACATGGGCGCAGAATTCCGAAGAGGAGGCTGTGCAGACCAAGTTCGCCGAGTTCACCAACAAATACCACGGCACCACCGAGACAGAGGAAAAGCTCCAGCAGCTGTATCAGACATATACAGAAGGTCTTGAGGAAGGCGAAGAGGCGAAGAGCTACGACGACTGGAAGGCCGATCACATCGAGAATAACAGCTACCACCTCAACAAGGAGTCGTGGAAGTCGTCCGAGCATAATATGTTCACGGCGTACAAGGAGAATGTCTACACCGAAAGCCCCTCGAATTACGATCTTTCGCAGACCAATGTGGTCAACCATTTCATCAAGTCCTCGCTCAAGAACAGCATCGGCAATCTGGAAACCGCGAGCGGCGTTAAGTTCGATGTTGCAGTAGACTCGAACAATCAGGCGACCATTTCCGCGTATACCGAGGAACCGGGCGCGAACGAGGGTGACGACCCCGTAAGAACCCCCGTCAGAGTATCCGTTACCATAGCTCAGGGCAGCGCAAACAGCGCCTCCGATATCGGCGGTACAGACAGCGTTTCTGCTGTATCACAGATATCAAACGCCACGAAGATATCCGACCTCGGCGCGGCTCCCGACGAAAACGGTATGTACGGCTTCGAGATCAACGGGCAGAAGTTCAGCTTTGACGGAAACACTACCGTCAACGATATGATGAAGAAGGTCAACGCTTCCTCCGCAGGCGTCAAGATGACATACTCGTCGCTTGACAACGCGTTCACACTCACATCGAACAAATACGGTCTCGATACGGGCATCGACATCAAGGACGGCAGCGCGGGACTTCTCGGCAAGCTCGGCGTCGAGGACGGCAGCATCAAGAACGGCTCTAACCTCGTAATGGAGATCAACGGCAAGACCGTCGAGAGCAACGGCAATTCCGTCGAAGTTGACGGCACAACGTTCACCTTTACCGGCGGCACCGACCAGGTAGGTCAGGAGTTCACCGTGTCCATAGGCAGGGACACAAGCGCCGTGGCGGACGTTATAAAGGGCTTCGTCAAGGAGTACAACCAGCTCATCGGGGACGTTTACAAGTACCTCGACGAGAAGCCCGAAAAGGACTACTACTTCCTCGCGGATCAGGATAAGGAAGACCTCGACCTGAGCGACAAGCAGGAGGAGAAGTGGGAGGAAAAGGCAAAGAAGGGTCTGCTCTACCACGACAGCACGGTCTCTACCGCCATGAGCAAGCTGCGTACTGCTCTCATGGGCTCGATAGAGGCGCTCGACGGCAATACCTTCTCGCTCTCATCGCTCGGTATCAAGACCTCGACGGATTACAGCAAGCACGGTATTCTCGTGATAGACGAGAAGGCTCTTAACGATGCTGTCGAGACTCACGCAGACGATATTCAGAAGCTCTTCACCGACAGCGAGAACGGCATAATGAAGAAGTTCTCCGAGGCCATAGACTTCGCGGTCGGCACAAAGAGCGACTCTAAGGGTACGCTGATAAAGAAGGCGGGTCTCAAGAGCGGTACTTCTTCGACGGACAATGAGCTCTATAACCTTATCAAGCGCACAAAAACAAACATCGCGTCACTCACCAAAAAGTACGAGAATGAACAGAACAGGCTCTGGAAGCGCTATTCCGCGATGGAGTCCATGCTCGGAACTCTCAACTCGCAGCAGTCCTCGTTCAACTCCTACTTCGGCGGCATGATGTAATGGCAATACCGTACAAATAGACGTACGCTATTTGTGCGGTACAGCCTGAAAACAAAAAACAGCGCAGCCGCGTTCATACCTGCGCGGCTGCTGCTCTAAACGGAAGGAAGGTACTGCATAATGGCGGCAAACGCATATTCCGAATACAAGAAGCAATCTCTCCAGACTCTCACCCCCATGGAGATCGTCGTCAAGCTTTATGACGAGGCGGAAAAGCAGATGAACCTCGCGATACTGGCGATAGGCGACAAGAACTACGCGGGTGCGAACAAGTCCTTGCAGAAGACTCAGGATATAGTAAATGCGCTGCGTTCGGTGCTTGATATGAAAATACCGATGTCCAAGGATCTCGACGCGCTGTATGATTTCTTCAACCGTCAGCTCGTCACGGCAAACGTAAAGAAAGATGTGAAAATAATACAGGAGCTTATCCCGATGTTCGCGGATCTGCGTGACGCTTTCGCGCAGGTCGCGGCAATGCCGAAGGTATAAAGGGGGCTCCCCTATGAACGAAGAAATAAAGATAAGGATAATTAACGACATTGTCGAGATGACGCGGCTGACCGACGATTACGCCGCGAAGACCTCGGCTGTCCTCACCACGGATATCGACGAGACTCTGGAGGAGATACTTGCCGATATTGCGGAGATCAACGATCAGCTCGGCAGATACAGACTCGATATCGACGAGGCTCGCGCTCTCTGCACGGAGCAGGAGTCCGATCTGATACTTAAAATGATAACGGGCGGGCATATCCCGCTGGGCATCTCTCCCGAGCTCAGGGATATACACAAGGCGGCGGTCAGGCTGCGCTCGGGATATCTTGCGGTGCGGGACAAGGAAAAGCAGGCGTCGGCGCGCGTGGACGCCCGCGTGAAAGAGCTCCGGACGGAGCTTGAAAACGTGACTGCGGGGCGCAAGAAGATGTCGTCCTACGGCGCAGGGCTCGGGGGCTTCGGCAGAGGCACCGGAAGCTCGTTCAACAGCAAATTATAAGAACAACTGCTCCTTTTTCTGGGGGAGGAAGAAGGCGAGGAAGGAAGAAAACCCCTTTCTGGGGGAGGAAGAAGGCGAGGAAGGAAGAAAACCCCTTTCCACGAGGAAAGG
>JAIKZF010000109.1 GCA_024682455.1 Ruminiclostridium sp.
TATTCCTATTCAGAAATTTCCTCTTGACATTTTGTTCCCGACAGGATATAATGTAATTGATGAGAAAATAAGCCCGCCAAAGAAAGGACTTAAAATGACAGATATAAAATATAACGCGAAGTCAGCAAAGGAAAATAACGAGATAGGCAGTAAAATTGCCGTCCTGCGCAAAAAACGCCGCCTTACGCAGAGCGGCCTCGCACGGAAGCTCGCGGGGCTGGGCGTGTGCGTGCAGACGCCCGCCGTGACGAAATGGGAGAACGGCACGACTGTCCCGAACGCGTATCAGCTTATCGCCTTGTGCGTGGCGCTGAATGTCACGGATATGATACCGGAGTTCACGGGAATGGCGAAGCTGCCGGACTTTGAGCTGAATGAGCAGGGACTGAAAAAGCTCGACGAGTACCGCGGGCTGCTTGTCGCGTCCGGCAGGTACAAGCCGCTGACCGACGAAACGCCGCCCGCCTGCGCGGCTGTCACGATACCGACAAGCTATATCAGGGCTGCCGCGGGCATGGGGAACTTCATGGACGAGGAGTGCTTCGAGGACATGGAGTACCCCGAGAGCGCCGTGCCCTCGGGAACGGACTTTGCGCTGTTCGTCGACGGCGAGAGTATGTCGCCCATTTACATCAACGGTCAGGTCGTGTTCGTGCAGCAATGTGAGACTGTGCGCCCCGGCCAGGTCGGGATATTTTCTATCGACAACGAGGTAGTCATCAAGATCTACGACGAGCAGGAGCCCGACGAAACAAACAAAGAAGATTTTACGGACAGCAGCGGGCTCGTTCACCCGCAGGTCGTCCTGCGCTCCTATAACAGCGCCTGGGCGCCACGGCCTGTGTACCCGTATCAGGAGTTTCACGTTTACGGGAGAGTGCTGAACTGACGGAGGGAACGAAAGCGATGTGTACAAGATTTTACGCCGACACCGACAAAGAGCTGAAACCGATGATCACCGCCGCACAGCGTGTGTCGTTCGCGCAGCAGATGATGATAGATCTGGCGCGCCCGCTTTCTATGTGCGGCGAGATACGCCCGACAGATATCGCCGCAGTGCTCGCGCCGGATAAAAAAGGAAACAAAGCCGTATTTCCCATGCAGTGGGGTTTTCACGTCGACGGCTTCAAGGACCCGCTCGTAAACGCCCGTATCGAGACCGCCGCCGAGAAGCCGACCTTCCGCGATTCGTGGTACCGGCGGCGCTGCGTGATTCCCGCTTCGTGGTACTTCGAATGGCAGCATTCCATGCTCCCGACCGGCAGGAAGAATGTCGGCCCCAAATACGCGATACAGCCCCGGGGCGCTGATGTGACATGGCTCGCGGGGCTCTACCGCATGGAGGAGTACAACGGCTTCCGATACCCGACCTTCGTCGTGCTCACCCGCGAGCCCTGCGAAGCTGTGCAGGGGCTGCACGACCGTATGCCTGTGATACTGCCGGAGTCGGCGGTCGATGAATGGATAGCTCCGAACGGCGACCCCGACAAGGCTGCCGAAAAGGCGCTGACTGATCTTGTACCCGAAAGGGTCTGACTTAAGGAGAAGACGGAATGACGAACAGGAAAAAACGGATAATTAAGATCACGGTGATCATAATTGCGGGACTGGTGATCCTTGAGCTGCTTCTAAGCTTGGGTCTCGTTTTCTTCGCGATAGGCAGCTTCGACGGAATGGAAAGCATACCCGACGCGAAACGGATAATGAGCGATGAGGTCAGAGCGAAGATAGAACAGAATACAGCCGCGCTCAGGTCAAAGACCGGGGAATGGCTTGCGGGAGCGGATATATCGGAAATAAGCATTACCGCCGATGACGGCGCTGTGCTTTACGCGGATATGCTGAGCACGGAAAGTCATAAATGGGCGATACTGCTGCACGGATATAAACGCACAAGAGAGCGCGTATACAACTACGGACGCTTTTATGCCGGGCAGGGCTTCGGGTTGATTATGCCTGATCTGCGCGGTCACGGCAAAAGCGGCGGTGCGTTCATCGGAATGGGCTGGCTCGACAGAACCGACATTAAAAAATGGACAGAGCTTATAATCTCCCGCGACCCGGAAGCTGAGATAGTTCTCCACGGAGTGTCGATGGGCGGCGCGGCTGTACTTATGACTTCCGGCGAGGAGCTTCCGCCGAATGTGAAGTGCATCGTTTCCGACTGTGCCTATTCATCGGTATGGGAGCAGTTTGCGAATGTAATGAAGAGCTACACCGGACTACCCGAGTTTCCGCTGATGTACACCGCAAGCTTTTTTGCGAAGCTGCTGGCGGGATATTCCTATGACGAGGCCTCATCGCTTGAACAGGTAAAGAAGTCTTCCCTGCCCATACTGTTCATTCACGGCAAAAACGACACATTTGTCCTGCCGTATATGGCGGAGAAGCTTTATGCCGCTCACCCTGACGGTGAACTGATCATGACAGACGGAGCCGAACACGGACAGGCAATGTACATAGAGCCGGAGAGCTATTTTGATTCGGTATTCGGGTTCATAGAAAGGTACTTTTCCCGGGAGACCATAAGCTGACAAAAGCAAAGGTCATAGGCCGCGGCAATGCGGTCTATGACCTTTTTCATACGTGATATCAATGCCGCGGGAAGCAGCGGCTTCATAACGCCGTGCGCGGCAGGTCGGCGAGCAGGAAGAGCGTAACGATATCCGCCGTTCCCACCTCGGGGATATTGAGCTCATAATGGAATACGGGCTTGCCGTCCTTTATCTCGACGAAAACGCCTGCGTCGGTGTTTACGGTGATGCTGCCGGAGCTCAGGAGCACCACATCGTAGGCAATTATCCGCTCGGAGAAGTCAGGCTCTCTGTCGATAAGACCGCTGCCGTACGTTTCCCTGAATTTTGCGAGCTCCTCGCGGTCGGTGATGAGGCCGCTCGTATACATACCCTCGCCGGAGAAGTAATCATGCGTATAGCTGAAACCCGCGGGATAGCCGACGTTCAGGACGGGCTGCTGCTGTTGCTGCGAGGCCGGAGCCTGCGTGTTGTAGCTGCGGGGCTCCTGCGAGAAGTAGTCGGTGATTATGCGGACGAGCATATCGTTGAGCCTCTCGACCGTGTAGCTGCCGATAGTCGGTTCAAGGTGCGAATCGCCGATGCCGCTGTCGTCGGTGAGGAACGTGTATGTACCGCCGGTCGCTATCGCCATTGTGCGGCAGAGGAACTCGGTGTCGGTATTCACGCCGCTGGAGGCTACGGGTATAATGCGTATGCCCTTCTGCGCCGCCGTTCTGATGATGTTTTCGAGCTCGGCAATGCCGTCGTCGCGGTGAGGAGGCGCGTCGAGAACGAGGAACATCAGTTTTTCGCTGCCGGAGCGCCACTCGTGACCCGCTATGCCGTTCTTAAGGGCGCGGGTGACTGCCTCGGGATAGTCTCCGCCTCCGTCCGCGCGCTGATCCTCAAGGTGCTCGATAGCTATGTTGATGCGGTCGGTGAAGCCGAAATCACGCACAACGTAATCGTCGCCCTCGTCACGGTAGAAGTTGACGCTGAGCATTGTCTGCACGCCGGTCTCGTTCATTACGCGGTCGATGACGCTGGCAAGCTCCGACTGGAGATAGCGCAGCTCATCACTCATCGAGCCCGTGGTGTCGATCATGAACATAAGGTCGAGCTGTGTGCGCATGGGGGCCGGGTCGGGCATTTCTATCTCTACGGCTGTGTCGGTGTCTTTATAGTCCTTCGGGACATCCGCTGTCACGGCTCTGACGTCCGCTGTCTCGACTATGATCTTGTCGGGCACGGGGCTGTCGGAGGATGTTATGCCCGCGAAAAGGAACGCCTCGCCGCGGCTGTCCGTTACGGTCTCCCACAGAAGCTTATTGCCGGAGGCGAGCTTTACGGTGAGACCCGCGCCGGGCTGACCCTGGCATTTTACTCTGACGAGGACGCGGTCAAGCGTGTTCAGCCGCCATTCCTCGGATATCTCCTGCCATTCCTTACGCTGTGCGAAAAGACTGCGCCAATAAGCGAAATTAGTATTGTCGCGCCATTCGCCTCCGGTAAGGAGCCCCGCGCGCGACTGGTCGGTGAGCTTCGGCTCGGTGTGTGTATCATCGACCTTGAAATCGTCTTCCCAGACATAATCCTCGGCAGCGTAGTCCAAGGCGTAGGTAGCTGCGGGGGTCGCTGCCGCAGTAGTCACGGGAGCGTAGCCCTCCGAGGCTTCGCCCTTGCTTCCGCCGTCCGCGGCGCTCTTGCCCTCGGAGGGCGCTGCTGTTGCCGCCGGGGACGAAGATCCGGTCCCGCCCGCGCATGATGCCGCCGATGCTATGAGAGCGGCGATAAGTAATGAAGCAGTAATTCTCTTTTTCATATTCCTGTCCTTTCCCGCTGATTGCCTTTCTGATATAAACACTTCACAAAACGTCAAAAGGTTGCAGTTTTTTCTTTTTTTCATTATACCACGTTTTTCGCTCCGGTTCAAGTGTCAAACGGTTACATTCCGTTTACGAAACGGTTACAGATCTCCGGAAAAGGTTACATTCTGTAACCTTGACTATTTTGCCGCTTTGTGATATAATCATGTGGAACGGTATTTATCTGTACCTCGACGGACAGGCCGTTGGCGTTTACGACACGCTCTTTGAGGCAGAGTCCGCCATGGGCATACACACAAACAGCGAACATGCCACGTCTACACAGAGGACATAAAAGCCGGCACCCGCGGCCTTTTCGGGATATACGGCACTCCCGGAGAGGTGGACGGCGCTCCCGGCCGGGACAGAGAGAACTTCTGCTGCCGCTGAAATAATTTATATTTACCGGAGAAAAAATGGACGACCAGATACGAACTCTGCTGATACTTATAATTCTTGTTTTTCTGTCGGCGTTCTTTTCAGCCGCCGAGACAGCGTATACCAGCGCTAACAAGATACGTCTGCGCAGCCGCGCGGACAACGGCTCGAAAAAGGCTGCGCGCGCTCTTACTGTGATCGAGCGCTACGACAAGACTCTGACCACCATACTTATCGGCAACAATATCGTCAATATCCTCACCTCCGCTCTCGCTACCGTGATGTTCATATCGCTGCTCGGAGAGCACGGAACGGCTGTCTCGACGCTTGCGGTGACTGTGGTGGTGCTGATATTCGGAGAGATACTCCCGAAAACGATAGCCAAGATACACGCGGAGAATTTCGCCTGCGCGATAAGCGGGATAATGCGCCTGCTCATCATCGTGTTCACGCCGCTGTCGGCTGTTTTCATACTGCTCCAGAAGGCTGCCGCGCTCATATTCCGCGGCAAGGGCGAAGAGGTCAGCATGACCGAGCAGGAGCTTATGCATATAATCGACGAGATCGAGGACGAGGGCGTTCTTGAGGAACAGGAGAGCGATCTTGTGCGCAGCGCCCTTGAGTTCGACGAGACCCTTGTCCCTGCTGTCATGACGCCGCGCGTAAACGTGGTCGCGGCTGAGATAAACACGGGCATAGACGATCTGCGAGAGCTTTTCCTTCGCGAGGGCTATTCCCGCATACCCGTCTATGAAAAGACCATTGACCACATAGTGGGCGTGGTGCGGCATAAGGACTTTTTCGCCATGCTTGTGCGCGGCGGGAATTTCTATGTGCGCGACGTGGTCCAGGAAACGCTGTTCATACCGAACCTTATGAAGATATCCGATGTGCTGCGGCAGATGCAGCGCAAAAAAACTCACCTTGCCGTGGTAGTCGATCAGTACGGAGGCACCGAGGGCATTGTCACCATGGAGGATATTATCGAGGAGCTGGTCGGTGAGATCTGGGACGAGAACGACGAGGTCACGGCTCCCGTAAAATTTATCGGTGACAGTGTGTTCGAGACCCGCGGCGATGTAACAAGAAACGATTTCAACCGCTACTTCGAGGACAGATTCGAGATAGTCTCCGACAGCAATACAGTCGGCGGCTGGATATACGAGCTTTTCGGACGCATACCCGACGAGGGCGACAGCATAGAGACAGAGGACTTCCGCATCACCGTGGAGAGCCTCGACGATCTGCGCGTCGGCAAGCTGCGCTTTGAGATAAAGGATAAGAAAGAGGACTGACGCATGGAATTCTATATCCTTGTCACCGTGGTATGTATAACCGCGTTCACGGCGGATATGATACTGAGGTACATGGAAAAAATACGCTCCTTCGGAATGGAGGAGCGTCTTCATAATATAAAGGGAAGCACAATACCGATAGAGGACTTCATTCCTCACAACATCACCATGCTCACCGTATTCGGGACCGCGCTTGGGGTATTCGGCATCTTCACCAAGCTGATAGGGCTGCACCCGTTCGTGGGCTTTCCGCTGAGCGTAGCTTTCGGCTGCTCCGTGAATTTTACCGTCATGCATTTCATAAAGCCCTTCGTCGCAAGCGTCACCGGCGAGGAGCTTTCCGCCGATACCGATATAAGCGGTACCGCCGGGGTCTGTATCGAGCCTATCCCCGCCGACGATTACGGCAGGATATGTATTGAATACAAGGGCAGGCACTACGAATTTGACGCGGTATCGGAGAACGAAACTGATATCGGCAAGGACGAGCCTGTCGTCGTCCTCTACCGCGAAGACGGTATGTGCGTTGTGGAAAAACAGTCCGAGGTGACAGATATACTAAACGAGGAAACATAAGCTTCCTCGTCTGAGAGTGTCAAAGTAGCCGCTTGCGCTCGAGTGACCGCTTACGCTCGAGAACGAGAACAAGTTGCCTCCGGCGGCCACCCCTTTAAAAAGGGGTGGACCCTAAACTAAATCCCGTACCACGGAGATCCGTTACGCGAATCAAAACCAATGGTCTTTTCTTAATGTAAGTTAAAGAAATAGCGGCTCCTCTTAAATTACAAAAGGAGCCGCTTGCTTGTCAATAATGTCTTGATTGACATACTGAAACGAGGGAACATAAGTTTCCTCGTTTTTGTATCATCACTACACTATCAGCGCTTATCGGTATTCTGTTTATCCGGCGCTCCCGGAGGGAACGGCACGCCGTTCGCACTGAAAACAAGCTTCATAAAAATCGGCATAAATATAAAGATGAGTATGTAGCCAACTATCATACAGGCTATGAACGAGCCGATGAACATCTGAAAAAAAGACGGCATATGCTCCAGCGCCTCGGGAGACGCGTTCGCGCGGGACGTGAAATACGCAAGTCCCACCATGGCAAGCGTGATTATCGGCGTGTAGATGCAGTCCGATATCAGCGACTCCATGAGCCTTGCCTTTATCGAGCCCGGCCTCGCCTTCACAGCGCGCACCGCGCTCTCCGAAGCCTTCCTGTGCGGAATGAAAGTTCCGATAAGAAGGCTTATGATAAAGCTTATCACAAAACTGATAAGAAACCCCGGTACCGTGAAGTGACCTCCGAGCAGATTGCCCAGCAGCGACAGACACAGACTCAGCGTAAAGCCCATGAGCAGGTTCATCTGAAACCCGATCTTCTTCATTTTCTTTGGATCCATCATACCTCAGCTTTCCACAGGCCGTGAAGATTGCAGTATTCGTATACGGCAACGGGCTTGTCGTCGGCAGTCAGCGCAAACTCCGCGTACGGCTTGTCTGCGGGAGTGAGGACCTTTCTCTGCATTCCCTGCGCGGTCTCAAGGCATATCCACTGAATGAGGTGCGCGTCGGTCATGGGGTGCTCGACAGAGCCGACAGCGGCCTTTACGATATTGCCCTCGACGGTGACAACGGGAACGTGCTTCTCCTTCGCCGCGTCAACGGTGTTGGCAGTAAGCTCTTCCATAGGCTCGCCGCAGCACTTGAACGGGCAGGCTTTCTTCTCGACCGCGGCGCAGATCTGTCCGCAGGCCTTGCATTTGTAGAATTTCGGTGTCATTTTATTTCCTCCTTAAATTAATTTTATTCAGCTCAAAGGCTCAAAGTCGCTTGCTCCGTGGCCGCAGAGCGGGCATTCGAAGTCCGGCGGGAGCTCCTCGCCCTCGTAAATGTAGCCGCATACCGTGCAGATGAAGCCCTTTTTCTTTGTCGGAGCAGGCTTGGGCTTGATGTGTTTCTGGTAGATATCGTAGGTCACGGAATCGCCCTCGCCGATTATACGCGCCTCTGTGACCTCGGCGGTGAACAGGGTGTGAGTGCCGTAGTCCTTGCTGTCGATCACCTTGCCGGAGATGTAGGCGTTGACCTTATCCGCGATGTAGACTATGCCGTTCTCGCTGCGGGCAAACTCTATCGGGGTATCGGCGAACTTGTCCTTTTCCCTGCCGCTCACAAAGCCGAACTCCTGATACATCGAGAACGGAGCCTTGTCCGTGAGCACGGAGATATTGAACTTTCCGGTGTTCACTATCATATCGTGGGTGAGGTTCTTCTTCTGTACTGCGACGGTAATGCGGCGAGGCTCGTCGGTAAGGAGCTGAGCCGTATTGATTATGCAGCCGTTGTCCCTGCCGTCCTCATTTGCTGTGAGGACATAGAGACCGTAGGAGATCTTGAAGAGCGCCTTAACGTCTATCGCGCTGTCGTTCTGAGCGGGCACGGCCTTGACGAAATCCGCGGCTATCCTGTCGATCATGGCGTTGAGCGCAGCCTCGTTTTCGGGCTTCATGCGGGACTTTATCGTTAACTGCTCGTCGAGTATCTTAACGTCCCTGCACTTGCCGAGCAGTTCTCTTATCAGCTTGCCCGCTGCGGGAGCCCATGAGCCGTTCTCGATTATGCCGACGGTCTTATTGCTGAAATTGTGAGCTGCAAGATCATGCAGCAGCTCCTCCATTTTGATGAAGATGCCGTTATTGTATGTCGTGGTTGCGAAAATGATATGACTGAACCGGAACGCCTCCGCTACGATATACGATGTATGGGTCATGGAGGCGTCGTACATCGCGACATTTATGCCCTTCTCGCGAAGCTTCGCGGCCGCAAGCTCCGCGGCTGTCTGTGTACCGCCGTAAACGGATGTGTACGCGATCAGCACTCCCTTTTCCTCGGGCTCGTACTTGCTCCACAAATCATACTTCGCTATGATGCTGTCGAGCTCTCTGCGCCACACAAAGCCGTGCAGCGGGCATATCACAGCGATATCGAGCCCCGCCGCCTTTTTCAGGACAGCCTGTACCTGCGCTCCGTACTTGCCGACGATGTTGCAGTAATAACGGCGGGCTTCGTCCATATAGTCTCCCGCGAAATCCACCTCATCGGCGAATATCGCTCCGCCGAGGGCTCCGAAGGTACCGAACGCGTCAGCCGAGAAGAGGATCTTATCCGCAGCGTCGTAGGTCATTATAACCTCGGGCCAGTGCACCATGGGCGCAGCGACGAAGCTGAGCTTATGTCTGCCTGTCTCAAGGGTATCGCCCTCCTTGACGGTAACGACTCTCTCCGCGGGCAGAGCGTCGAAGAACTGCCCTATCATTGTGAGAGCCTTTGCACTGGTCACGACCTTAACGTCGGGATAAAGCGCGAGAAGCTGACCGAGCGTTGCGGAATGGTCGGGCTCCATATGCTGTACTATCACGTAGTCGAGCTTCCTGTCTGCGAGCTCATATTTCAGGTTCTCGAAGAACAGCTCGCTTATGGCGTTGTCGACAGTATCGAACAGCACGGTCTTGTCATCCTTAAGCAGGTATGAATTGTAGGAAACGCCGTCCGGCACGGGATATACCGCCTCGAACAGCGAAAGCTTGCGGTCATTTCCTCCTATCCATACGATGTCGTCTGTGATCTTACGGGTGCAGTACATAGTGATCTTCCTCCTTTTTGCTGTCTGAAAATTATACTGAAATCTTTCGCGGCAAGCGCGAAGCTATTGAAAGTTTTTTGGGAGGGGTTTGAGGAACCATTTTTTTCAAAAAAGGGTTCCCCAATCTCAAGCGGCCTTACTTAGTACCGAAGATGCGGTCGCCGCCGTCGCCGATGCCGGGTACGATGTAGAGATCCTCGTTGAGGTGGTCGTCGAGAGCTCCGCAGAAGATGTCAACGTCGGGGTGCTTTGACTGAACGTACTCAATGCCCTCGGGACAGGTCACTACGGACAGCACCTTGACGGTCTTCGCGCCGGCTTTTTTTACCACGTCTATCGCCTTTGCGGCGGTCCTGCCGGTGCCTATCATCAGATCGAGGATTATGACCTCGCGCTCCTCGATGTCGAAGGGGAGCTTATTGTAATACACCTGCAGACCGTCGGGCTCGGTGTCCGAGCGGCAGATGCCGATATGTCCGACCTTGGCGGCAGGCACGAGAGCCGTAGCTCCGTCCACCATGCCGAGCCCCGCTCGCAGAACGGGAACGAACGCGACCTTTCTGCCCGAGATGACGTTCGAGTTCGCTATCGCTATCGGGGTCTGCACCTTGATCTGCTTAAGGGGCAGGTCGCGCGTGGCCTCGTAGGTCATGAACATCGTGACCTCCTCGACAAGCTCGCGGAACTCCTTCGAGCCTGTGTTCTTGTCGCGCAGCAGCGTGAGCTTGTGCTGTAAAAGCGGGTGGTCGAGTATGTGCAGTTTGTCGTTATTGTACATTGTTCTTTCCCTCCAATGCTGTAATCTTGTCAACTCGCAGGGCGTGTCTGCCGCCCTCGAAGTCCGTGTGCAGGAACACGTCAAGGGACTCGGTCACGGAGCCCGTACCCATTGTGCGTCCCCCGAAGCATATAACGTTCGCGTCATTGTGCAGGCGCGTATATTTCGCGGCGTACCAGTCATAGCAGAGCGCCGCGCGTATGCCGTTTATCTTGTTCGCCGCCATTGAGATGCCTATGCCCGTGCCGCAGACCAGTATACCCTTGTTGTCGGGACTTTCGAGCACTCTGCGGCATACAGCCTCGGCAATGTCGGGGTAATCCACGGTCTCGCCGTTGCAGCCGAGGTCGGCGTACTCATAGCCGTTCTCCTTCAGATACTCTATCAGCGCGAGCTTCATATCGTAGCCCGCTCTGTCACAGCCTAAATATATCATTGCGCTTTCTCCTTTTCCCTTGCAAGTCTTTCACGTTCAGCCTGCGGCAGCCGCAGGTATTTCGGCATGAGCGCAGCCGCGCTTATGTCCGGGTATCCCTCCGCCGCGAGACACACTCCCGTGCCGCTCTGATACCGCAGAGCCGCCGGAGCGAGCTTTATCCGGTCTCCGCCGAATTTCCCGAAGCACAGCTCCGCGCCGTCGCCGCAGAGCATGATCTCCCTGTCCGGATACTTTTCGTCAAGCTCCGCCTTCAGTTCGGGTATCATCAGCGCCCTGTCACCGCAGAGCCGCGTCACTGCGCCGTCCTTCACCTCGAACAGCGCGTTGTACACCTGACTGACGCGCGCGTCCATTACCGCGCAGACAAGTCCCTCATACAGCGTGAAGTTATACGCCATCGCGTGCAGAGTCGATACCTCACGGCAGGGCTTCCCGAGCCCGTACGCCATGCCCTTCACCGCCGAAACTCCTATCCTCAGCCCCGTGAACGAGCCGGGACCCGCAGTTACCGCGAACACGTCTATGTCGGAGAGCGCGGTCTTTGAATTGTCAAGAAGCGACTGCACCAGAGGCATAAGCGTCTGCGAATGAGTGATCTTATTGTTCAGAAAGCCCTCCGCTATGATGCGCGGACTCTCGCCGAGCTCGCATACCGCGGCGCTCACGCTCACGGCGGAGCTGTCTATACCGAGTATCTTCACCCGGGCTCACCTGCCTTCCGGACGGTTATCCTGCGGGAATTCTCTCCCGTCTTTTCTATGTCCGCCAGCCAGACGCTTTCCAGCTCGTCCGCCAGCGCGGGGATATTCTCGCTCCACTCGACGGCTATGATGCCACCGCGGTCGAGATAATCGAAGAAACCCGTGGCGTACAGATCGTCGAAGCTGTCTATGCGGAACAGATCAAAATGGAACAGCGGCAGCCTCCCCCCGTGATACTCGTTGACTATCGCGAAGGTGGGGCTCACAACGGTGTCGGTGATACCGAGATAACGCGCTATGCCCTTTGTGAAGTGGGTCTTGCCGGCGCCCATTTCCCCTGTGTACAATACCGTGTCGCCCGCCTTAAGCTCCGCCGCGAAGCGCTCCGCGGCAGCCGTTGTTTCCCCGGGCGAGGCGGTCTCGAATATCATCATATCAGAACAGACCCGAGATATTGCCGTCGTTGTCGATGTCTATCGAGTACGCGGCGGGCTTCTTCGGGAGACCGGGCATAGTCATGATGTCGCCTGTGTAGACAACTATGAAGCCAGCTCCGGAGGAAAGCCTGATATCGCGCACGGTGATATTGTAATTCGTGGGCAGTCCGAGCTTCGCCGGGTCGTCGGAGAGCGAATACTGCGTCTTTGCCACGCATATCGGGATATCAGCCTTGCCGATCTCCTCGATCTTCGCGAGAGCCTTCTCAGCCTGCGCAGTATATATAACGCCGTCCGCGCGGTAGATCTCGCGGGCGATCTTCTCTACCTTCTCCTTTACGGGGAGCTTCTCGTCATACAGCGGCTTAAAGTCCGCGCCGCCCTTCTCTATGACCTCGCAGACCTTCTTGGCGAGGTCTATGCCGCCCTCGCCGCCCTTGGCAAATACCTCGGACATCGAGTATTCCACTCCGCACTCTGCGCAGATCTCCTCGATCACCTTTATCTCAGCGTCGGTATCCGTGCCGAAGCGGTTGAACGCGACAACTACGGGTATGCCGTACTTGCGCATATTCTCTATATGTGTTTTCAGGTTCACGGAGCCCTTTTTCAGCGCCTCGACATTCTCTGTGCCGAGATCAGCCTTCGCGACGCCTCCGTTGTATTTCAGCGCCCTTATCGTCGCAACGAGCACAACGCAGTCGGGCTTAAGTCCGGCAAAACGGCACTTGATGTCGAAGAATTTCTCCGCGCCGAGGTCGGAGCCGAAGCCTGCCTCGGTGATGCAGTAGTCGCCGAGCTTAAGGGCCAGCTTCGTAGCACGCACGCTGTTGCAGCCGTGAGCTATGTTCGCGAACGGACCGCCGTGGATTATCGCGGGATTGTTTTCGAGCGTCTGAACAAGATTCGGGTTGATCGCGTCCTTGAGCAGCGAAGCCATTGCTCCCACAGCGTTCAGGTCGCGCGCGTAGACGGGCTTTCCGTCGTAGGTGTACGCCACGAGGATATTGCCGAGGCGTACCTTAAGGTCTTTCAGGTCGTCCGCGAGGCAGAGTATTGCCATTATCTCGGTAGCTACCGTAATGCGGAACTTCTCCTGTCTCGGAACGCCGTCAACGCGGCTGCCCATGCCTATGACGCAGTTGCGCAGAGCGCGGTCGTTCATATCGAGGCAGCGGTCTATCTGTATCATTCTCTGGTCTATGCCGAGCTCGTTGCCCTGCTGGAGGTGGTTGTCTATTATAGCGCAGAGCAGATTGTTCGCCGCTGTGATCGCGTGCATATCGCCCGTGAAATGCAGGTTGATGTCCTCCATGGGGACTACCTGCGCGTAGCCGCCTCCCGCTGCGCCTCCCTTGACGCCGAATACGGGTCCCAGTGAGGGCTCACGCAGCGCAAGAACGGAGTTCTTTCCTATCTTATGCATACCCTCGGACAGACCTATGCTTGTGGTGGTCTTGCCCTCGCCCGCAGGGGTGGGGTTGATCGCGGTGACGAGTATCAGCTTTCCGTCGGGCTTATCCTTCATGCGGTTGATGCACGACTGCGATATCTTCGCCTTGTAGTGGCCGTAGGGTTCGAGCTCGTCATCCGTGATTCCGAGCTTTTCCGCTATTTCGGTGATCTTCTTCATTTTCGCCTGCTGAGCGATCTCGATGTCTGTGAGCATTTTGCCGTTCTCCTTTTCTTCTACCTATGAACGAATGTTCGGGCTGAAATGGTTATAAATTATTATAACATATATCCGATGCTTTTTCAATATGAACAGAAAAAAATCTTTCCCCCGCCTCCGGCGAAGGAAAGATGTGTTCCGGTCTATTCAAAAGTGATCTGGTTTATGTCTATGTTTGACATGGCGCCTGCCGCGGGAATGGTCTTGCTGCGGTATCTGTCGGCGTCGTCGAGCATTCCCTCCTCATAGGGCATTGCGGCCTCAAGCTCTGTTCTTGTCAGGCGCATTACCTGAACGCCCTGCGTATCGCGGGCCGCCTTGGGCAGCACAAGAGCCGTGGGGAATATCAGTATCTTCCCTGCCGCCGACTGCAAAATAAACTCGCAGTCCTCGTCGATCATATACATCGCCACGAGCTCTGAGCCGTCAAAGTAAGCGTTCGCCAGCTTGCGGCGCTTCGTCTTGGTCTCAAAGGACGAGAGCGGTACCTTCGCGCACTTGCCGTTCTTAAAGAACAGCACGATATGCCCGGAATAGTCCTCCGTCGGTATCATCTTTACGATCTTCTCGTCCTGCTCCATTTCAAGCTTCGCGGGGACGTAGTCGCCCATTACGCTCGCCTTGGTATCGGCAAAGTCATTAACGCAGGATTTATAGACCTGATGCTTGTCGGTGAAGAACAGCAGATCCGTCTTACCCGTGAGCTCCTTCTCGAATACGATGCTGTCGCCCTCCTTGAGCTTTTGCTCGCCGCTCATGCGGAGCGACTGAGCCGTGATACGCTTGAAGTATCCCTCGGCTGTCAGGAAGCAGTTGACGGTGTAATCGGGAATGGCCTCCTCCTCCTCGTCCTCGTCTGCGAACGGCTCGGCAAAGAGCGTTCTGCGCGGCTGACCGTACTTGTCGGCTATCTCCGTCAGCTCATCTATGATGATCTTCTTTATCCTGCGCGGGCTTTCGAGAGTTTCCTCCATATCCGCTATATCGTTTTTCAGTTTCTCGATCTCGTCAGTGCGCTTAAGGATATATTCGCGATTGATGTGGCGCAGCTTTATCTCGGCGACGTACTCCGCCTGCACCTCGTCTATGCCGAAGCCTATCATCAGGTTTGGCACTACCTCGGCTTCCTCATCGGTCTCACGGATTATCTTTATCGCCTTGTCGATATCGAGAAGTATCTTTTTCAGACCGAGCAGAAGGTGGAGCTTCTCCTTTTTCTTCCCGAGCTCGAAGTATATCATGCGCTTCACGCACTCTATGCGGAAGGATATCCACTCGTCGAGTATCTCCCGAACGCCCATAACGCGCGGATTGCCGGCTATCAGTATGTTGAAGTTGCAGGAGAACACGTCCTGAAGAGGCGTCAGACGGAACATCTTTCGCATGAACTCGTCGGGATCCTTGCCCTTTTTCAGGTCAAAGGTCAGCTTAAGTCCCGAAAGATCGGTCTCGTCGCGGATATCGGATATCTCGCTGATCTTTCCGAGCTTGACGAGCTCCAGCACCTTATCGATTATCGCCTCGACCGTGGTGGTGGGAGGTATCTCGGTGACCTCGACGCAGCGCGACTCCTTGTCGAACGTATACTTTCCCCGCACGGTGACGCTGCCGCGGCCGGTCCTGTATACCTTCTGCAGCTCCTCGTCGTTGGCGACTATATAGCCTCCGCCGGGGAAGTCCGGCCCCATGAGGGTCGAGGAAACGTCATGCTCGGGATCCTTCATCAGCGCTATCGTGGTCTCGCATATCTCACGCAGGTTGAAGGAGCAGATATTGCTCGCCATGGAAACCGCGATACCGATATTGCTGTTGACCAGCACCGACGGGAACCTCACCGGGAACAGTACGGGCTCGGTCATGGTGTTGTCGTAGTTCGGGACAAGGTCTACCGTGTCCTTGTCGATGTCGCCGAACAGCTCGGCGCAGATAGGCTCCAGCTTCGCCTCGGTGTAACGGGAGGCTGCGAACGCCATATCGCGGGAGTACGCCTTTCCGAAATTGCCCTTGCTGTCGATGAACGGGTGCAGCAGGGCTCCGTTGCCGCGGGCAAGGCGCACCATGGTGGCGTATATAGCCTGATCGCCGTGGGGATTGAGCTTCATCGTCTGACCGACGATGTTCGCGGACTTCGTCCGCGCCCCCGTCAGCAGACCCATTTTATACATAGTATAGAGCAGCTTTCTGTGAGAGGGCTTGAAGCCGTCTATCTCCGGCAGCGCTCGGGACACTATGACGCTCATCGCGTAGGGCATATAGTTCTCTTCGAGCGTGTCCACTATATTCTTCTGCTCTATCTTTCCGGCGCCCTCGATGTAGGCGTCGAGCTTTGTTTTCTTTATTTCGTTTTCTCTTTTCTTTCTCATTTCATCTTATCCGATCTGTTTTTTTACTGAATGTATCGGCGTAGCCGCCGCTATATTCAGCTTACGTCGAGATCGTCGAGGTACTTGCTGCCGTACTCGGCGATATAGTCTTTTCTGCCCTGCAAATTGTCGCCCAGCAGCAGGTCGAACATCTCCTGCGTCGACTGCACGTCCGAGGGCAGCACCTTTATAAGCCTGCGGGTATCGGGGTTCATCGTGGTCAGCGACATCATCTCCGGCTCGTTCTCGCCGAGACCCTTCGAGCGCTGTATGGTGTATTTCTTCCCGCCTATCTCGCCGAGTATGCGGGTCTTTTCCGGCTCGGTGTAGGCAAAATACGTTTTGTCGTTCGTGTTTATCTCATAGAGCGGGGACTCGGCGATATACACATAGCCCTCGCGTATCAGAGTGGGCGTGAGACGGTAGAGCATCGTAAGCACCAGAGTGCGTATCTGGAAGCCGTCCACGTCGGCATCGGTGCAGATGACCACCTTGTTCCAGCGCAGATTGTCAAGGCTGAAGCTCGACAGATCCTTGTTCGCCTTCGAGGTCACCTCTACCCCGCAGCCCAGCACGCGCAGAAGGTCTGTGATTATCTCGGACTTGAATATCTTGTCATAGCCGGCTTTCAGGCAGTTGAGTATCTTTCCGCGTATGGGCATGACAGCCTGATACTCGGCGTCGCGCGCGAGCTTTACCGAGCCCAGCGCCGAGTCGCCCTCCACAATGTATATCTCGCGCTTCGATACGTCCTTGCTGCGGCAGTCAACGAACTTTTCCACACGGTTCGAGAGGTCGAGCGTACCGGTGAGCTTCTTCTTCGTGCCTGCGCGTATCTTGTCGGCGCTTTCGCGGGCGCGCTTGTTTATCATCACCTGCTCGCATATTTTCAGAGCCTCGTCGGGGTTTTCGAGGAACCACACCTCAAGACAATGCTTAAGCCAGTCACGCATGGCCTCATATATGAACTTGTTCGTTATCGACTTTTTTGTCTGGTTCTCATAGCTGGTCTGGGTCGAGAAGTTGGAGGATATGAACACGAGACATTCCTCGATATCGCTGAACTTTACCGAGCTCTCGCCCTTGTTGTACTTGTTGTTCGCTTTCAGCCAGCCGTCTATCTGCGAGGTAAGCGCCTGCTGCATAGCCTTGTCGGGGCTTCCGCCGTGCTCCAGCCATGAGGAGTTGTGATAGTGCTCGATGAGTTTGACCTTGTTGGAGAAGGCGATAGCCGCATGGAGCTTCACCTTGTACTCGTCCTTGTCCTCGCGGTCCCTGCCCTGCCGCTGAGCCGACCAGTCCTGCGGAGTGCCTATCGCGGTATCGCCGACTATCTCGTTCAGATAGTCAGTTATGCCGTGCTCATAGCAGTATTCCTTCTCATCGAAGGTACCGTCCTCATTCTCCGAGCGGTATATGAACACAAGTCCGTCGTTTACTATAGACTGGCGTCGCAGGATATCGTCGAGATAGTCGTCGCCGATGTCGATATCCGTGAACACGTCCAGATCGGGCTTCCAGCGTATCACCGTGCCGCTCTGTCCGGAGCTGCGGGTGCGAATAAAGC
Organism: Ruminiclostridium sp.; assembly: GCA_024682455.1. GTDB lineage: Bacteria > Bacillota > Clostridia > Oscillospirales > Ruminococcaceae > Ruminiclostridium_E. Next base: position 17,661 of record JAIKZF010000109.1, read on the forward strand.
CCTTTTCCTCCTTGTCCGCCGTAACGTTGAAGCCCTTCTCGAAGCGCAGCGAATAATGCCATGTGCCGTTGTCAGCCTCGACGTTCATATACTCGGCGGCGAACTGGGTAGCGCACAGTCCGAGACCGTTGAGACCCAGCGCGAAGGAATAATTGTCGCCCGAATTGTTGTCGTACTTGCCGCCCGCATAGAGCGTGCAGAACGCCAGCTCCCAGTTGTACTTGTCCTCGTTCTTGTTGAAGTCTATCGGGATACCGCGCCCCTCGTCCGACACCTCCAGCGACATATCGGCGTAGCGGGTTATCACTATCTTCTTTCCGTAGCCTTCTCTCGCCTCGTCAATCGAGTTCGAGAGTATCTCGAATACCGAGTGCCGGCAGCCCTCGATACCGTCCGAGCCGAATATAACCGCCGGGCGCAGACGCACCTGATCGGGTCCTTTCAGCGATTTCAGACTGTTGTCGTCGTAATTCTTCTTTGCCATTTTATCTCCCCATTGCTTATTTTTCGGCGATCATTTGCCCTTTCAGAAAACATACCCAAATATTATAGCACATTTTTACGGAAAAAACAAGACCGAATACGGGACATTTTTTTCAGCCCGGAAAAACGCGTCCTATCCGCAGATAATACGTAAAAACATAGTTCATAATAGTATTGAGTAGATTTTAACAAAAAAGTCTTGCATTTATTGGTAAAGTGTGCTATAATATTATGGTATATACTATCAAGAGGGCAGTTTTAAGCTCGGAAAGCGTGATCTTATGCGGATAATCGGCATCGACCCGGGCTACGCTATCGTGGGGTTCGGGGTGCTTGACTATGACAGGCCGAAATTTGAGGTCGTAGACTACGGCGCGATAACCACCGACGCGGAGACCGAGTTCAACACTCGGCTCATGGAGATATACAACGATACCTGCCAGATATTCGACCTATACGAGCCGGAGTTCATGGCGATAGAAAAGCTCTACTTCACCACGAACCAGAAAACCGCGATTGCTGTCGCCGAAGCCCGCGGCATCGTCCTGCTCGCGGCAAGGCAGAGGAACATTGAGATATTCGAGTACACGCCGCTGCAGGTCAAGAATTCGATTACCGGCTACGGCAAGGCTGTCAAGAAGCAGGTACAGGAGCTTACAAAGAACATACTCAAGCTCCCGGAGATACCAAAGCCCGACGATACCGCCGACGCGCTCGCTATCGCGGTCTGTCACGCGCATACATATAACTCGCAGCTGAACAGATACAAATGAAGGCCGCGTTGTCACAAATAACGATAAACGCATAGAATAACAGGAAAAGGAAAGAAAGCCATGATATACAGCTTACGCGGAAAGCTCACGCATAAAACAAACGACCTCGCGGTGGTGGAGTGCTCCGGAGTGGGGTTCGCCTGCCGGACTACCTCCTACACGCTCTCGCCGCTCAAAGTCGGAGAAGAAGTGTTCCTGCTCACATACATGAACGTCCGGGAGGACGCTATCGAACTGTTCGGGTTCGGTGAGGCGGCGGAGCTCAACTGCTTCAAGCTGCTGCTCTCCGTCAACGGCGTGGGTCCCAAGGCGGCTCTTGCCATACTGTCAGTGCTGTCGCCGCAGGGATTCGCTCTGTGCGTAGCGCAGGGTGACAGCAAACTGCTGACCAGAGCTCCGGGCGTCGGAAAGAAGATCGCGGACCGCATTATCCTCGAACTCAAGGAAAAGATGACCGACCGCATAGGCGAGATATCCTCGGACACCTACGCCGAGCTCTCAAAGCCTGCGGCTCCCGTGGGAGGCAGCGCTGCCGAAGCCATGACCGCGCTGACGGCACTCGGCTTCACAGGGGCTCAGGCGCAGAAGGCGCTCGCGGGGCTCGACGCTTCCCTCCCCGTCTCCGAGCTCGTCAAGGAAGCTCTGAAAAAGATCGGAAGCATAAAATAACGCAGAACGCGGAACGCATTGCCGGAAGTGAGAAATATGATAGAAACGAACAAAAACAGCGAAATATCGAAGCAGCAGCGTATCACCGAGCCGGAGCTCATGCCGGAGGATACGGATATAGAGTTCAGCCTGCGCCCCAAACGTCTCAGCGAATACATCGGGCAGGATAAGGTCAAGGAGAATATGTCCGTGTTCATCGAGGCGGCAAAGGCTCGCGGCGAGAGCCTCGACCACGTTCTGCTGTACGGACCTCCCGGGCTCGGGAAGACCACGCTGGCGCGAATAATCGCGAACGAAATGGGCGTGGGGATAAGCATAACCTCGGGGCCGGCGATAGAAAAGCCCGGAGACCTCGCCTCGATACTCACGAACCTCAAGGACGGCGACGTTCTGTTCATCGACGAGATACACCGTATGTCAAGGCAGGTCGAGGAGATACTCTACCCCGCGATGGAGGACAACGTTCTCGACATCATCATAGGCAAGGGTCCCGCGGCACAGTCCATACGCATAGACCTGCCGAAGTTCACGCTGGTCGGCGCGACCACACGCGCAGGACAGCTCACCGGGCCGCTGCGCGACCGCTTCGGCGTTATACAGAGGCTGGAGCTCTACACCGAGGATCAGCTCTGCGATATCATAATGCGCTCGTCCGTGATACTCTCGATACCCGCCGACAAGGACGGTGCACGTGAGCTCGCGAAGCGCTCCAGAGGCACCCCGCGTATTGCGAACCGCCTGCTCAAGCGCGTGCGGGACTTCGCGGAGGTAATGGGAACGGGCAGGATAACAAAGGACATGGCGGATATCGCGCTGGACAGACTGGAGATCGACAAGCTGGGTCTCGACAGCCTCGACAGACGTATGCTGACCATGATAATCAAGGGCTACAACGGAGGCCCCGTCGGGCTGGACACCCTTGCCTCGGCGCTGGGCGAGGAATCGGTCACGCTGGAGGACGTGTGCGAGCCGTTCCTCATGCAGCTCGGTTTCATAGCGAGAACTCCCCGCGGCAGGACTGCCACGGCACTCGCTTACAGGCACCTCGGCTTGGAGACTCCGGGTTCAGGACAGCCGGGCTACGAACAATTGAAAATTGGAGAGGATAACTGATATGGGCAGATTATTCGGAACTGACGGCGCAAGAGGCGTCGCGATAACGGAGCTCACCTGCGAGCTCGCGATGAACATAGGCAGAGCGGCTGCTATCGTGCTGACAAAACACAAGCCCGCCGGCGAAAGAGCAAAGCTCGTCATAGGCAAGGATACCCGCATTTCCTCGGATATACTGGAGGCTGCGCTTGCCGCGGGGATAATGTCCGTGGGCGCTGACGCCGTGCAGCTCGGCATTGTGCCGACTCCCGCGGTCGCGTATCTCGTTAAGGAGCAGAACGCCGACGCGGGCGTGATGATATCCGCTTCGCACAACAGCGTAGAGTACAACGGCATAAAGCTGTTCGCGGGAACGGGCTTCAAGCTGCCCGACGACGTCGAGAACGAGATAGAAGCTCTAATCCTCGACACACCCGAAAAGATCACGCAGAAGAGCGGCACCGAAGTCGGAAGGCTCTCCGTGCTGGAGGACGCCGCCGAAAGATACATCAGCCACGTCGCTGACTGCGCGGATATAGGAAAAGAGCGGAAAAAGCGCCTTAAGGTGATGATAGACTGCGCGAACGGAAGCGCCTCAAAGACCGCGGGCTCGCTTTTCAACCGGCTGTACTGCCTTGATTTCGTGGTCGTGAACGCGATGTTCGACGGCACGAACATCAACGATAACTGCGGCTCCACACACATCGACAGGCTCGCGGAAAGAGTGGTCGAGGGCGGGTATGACCTCGGTATAGCGTTCGACGGCGACGCGGACAGATGCCTCGCTGTGGACGAGAAGGGTCACATCGTGGACGGCGACAGGCTGATAGCGATAATATCCTCCGGTATGAAGGAAGCCGGGACTCTGAAAAAGGACACCGCCGTCGTGACGGTCATGAGCAACCTCGGGTTCCATACATATATGAAGGAGCACGGCATAAACACCGTCTGCACCGCCGTAGGAGACAGATATGTGCTTGAAGAGATGCTGAAAAGCGGCTACAACATCGGCGGCGAGCAGTCCGGACATATCATATTCCTCGACCACGCGTCCACCGGCGACGGACAGCTCACGGCGGTGAAGCTGATATCGCTGCTTACACATTCCGACAGGACGCTGTCCTCGTACAACGAGGAATTCGCGGATTACCCGCAGCTCCTCGTCAACGTGAAGATAAGCGCGGACAAGAAAGGTCTGTGGGATAAGAACGAGGCTATACTCGCCTCGATAAAGGAAGCAGAGGAGATACTCGGCGCGGACGGACGCGTGCTTGTGCGCGAGAGCGGAACCGAGCCCCTTGTGCGCGTGATGATCGAGGGCAAGGACGCTGCTCTGGTAGAAAAGTACACAAACAAAATAGCGGATACTGTGAAAAAGGAGTTCGCTTAATGGCAAAGATACAGCAGGAACTTTACGGTAACTTCGACATGATACTGAACGCTCTGACCAACGCCGTAATGGGCGGGAGCATGAGCGCGACGCTGGAGGATTCGTCGGACTTCTACGACCGCGACTCGCGGTGCTCGGTGAGAGTTTTCGAGAGGTACAGCTATTGGGGGAAGAACAGAGTTTCGCTCTCCCTCACGCTTTACGAAACGAGCGGTCATGTGTTCATAAGCGCCATAACCTCGGGCGGCAGTCAGGCTCTGTTCTTCAAGATAAACACGTTCGGTGAAAAGGCGTTCCTCGACACTATACGCGATACCATAAACGCTTTTTCGTACAGATAATGACAGAAAGGAGACGGCACCGTGAGCGACAACTACGGCTTTGACTTCAACAATGACGGCAAGGTGAGCTTCGAGGAAAGCCACCTCACATATCATATCGAGCGTGAGACTGCCCGCAGCAACAGCCTTTCCGATTCGATAAGAAAGAGCACTGTCAGCGACGATATCCGTAGAATGCGCGAAAGTGAAAAAGATACCGGCGACAATTCCGACGATACCGGCAGCAAGAAGACTTCCGACGATAAAAAAAACGTGGTATTCGGCTTTTTTCTGCTCTTTTTTATGGTATTGGGCTTAATATACGGCATATATATGATATCCGTTTTTATAGGCGGCGCCATGAAATATTTTTAATAGTCTTCACAGCGCATGCGAGAAGACCTCAACGTGCCTATGGATCCGATAAAGGGATAAGATATGAGAATTGCAGACAACTGGAAAGATTACAGACTTATAGATACCTCGGGCGGCGACAGGCTGGAAAAATGGGGAGATGTGACCCTTATCCGCCCCGACCCGCAGGTGATATGGAAAAACCCCTCCCCCGCCCCGGAATGGGACAGCGCCGGCGCGGTGTACAACCGCTCGTCGAGCGGCGGCGGGAGCTGGTCATATAACAGGAAGCTCCCCGAGAGCTGGAACATTCGCTACGGCGGGCTCACGTTCCTTGTGAAGCCCACGGGCTTCAAGCACACGGGGCTGTTCCCCGAGCAGGCGGTCAACTGGGAGCTATGCGACAGGCTGATACGCGGCGCCGGCAGGGAGATCAGCGTTCTGAACCTGTTCGCCTATACCGGCGGAGCCACGCTCGCCTGCGCAAAGGCGGGAGCTAAGGTCTGCCACCTCGACGCGGTGAAGAACATGGTCGAGTGGGGCAAGGAGAACGCGCGGCTCTCGGGGCTCGCGGACAGGCCGATACGGTGGATAACCGACGACGCGATGAAGTTCCTCGGGCGCGAGATACGCCGCGGGAACCGCTACGACGGCATTATCCTCGACCCGCCGAGCTACGGGCGCGGCACGAACGGCGAGCTCTGGAAGCTCGAGGACTGCATATACGAGCTCATGGAGCGCTGCACCGAGGTGCTTTCGGACAAGCCGCTGTTCCTGCTGCTCAACAGCTACACCACGGGACTTTCGCCGTCAGTTATGGCTTATCTGCTGAAAATGACGGTCAGACAGAGATTTACCGCGGACGTGAGCGCCGAGGAGATAGGGCTGCCCGTCGAACGAACGGGAATGGCGATACCCTGCGGGAACACTGCGATAGCGCTGTTTGAATAAATAATAAATCTCATACAGAAGAACAAAAGAAATGAACATTATCGAGATAAAAAACCTTGAATTTGAATATAAAGAGTACGACGACGCGGGTGAGGTATCAAGCACGAACCCGGTGCTGAAGGGGCTCGACCTTACCGTGCCGGAGGGGCAGTTCCTCGCGGTGCTCGGGCATAACGGCTGCGGGAAATCGACGCTCGCCAAGCACCTCAACGGCATACTCACCGCGACGAACGGGACCGTGCTTGTGAACGGAATGGACGCTTCGGACGAAGATAAGCTGTTCGACATCAGACAGACCGTCGGAATGGTGTTCCAGAATCCGGACAATCAGCTCGTGGCTACCGTAGTTGAGGAGGACGTGGCGTTCGCTCTCGAAAACCTCGGAGTGCCGCCCGCAGAGATAAGAAAGCGCGTGGACGTCGCTCTGCGGCTGGTAGATATGTACGACTACCGCGAACATTCGCCTCACCAGCTCTCGGGAGGTCAGAAGCAGCGCGTCGCGATAGCGGGAGTGCTCGCTATGAAGCCCAAGTGCATAGTGCTCGACGAGCCGACCGCCATGCTCGACCCCAAAGGCAGAGCCGAGGTCATGGACACCATTAAGCTGCTCAACGAGCAGGGCGTGACGAGAATACTGATAACCCACTATATGGACGAGGCGTGCCAGGCGGACAGAGTCATCGTAATGGACGACGGCGTCATAATCATGGACGACGAGCCGAAGAAGATATTCGCACGTGTTGAGGAACTGAAAGCTGTCTCTCTCGATGTGCCGCAGGTCACGGAGCTTGTGTACAGGCTCCGTAAGCACGGCGTCGATGTTCCCGCCGACATTATTACCGAGCAGGAATGTGCGGAAGAGCTGCTCAAGCTCCCGCACCGCGGCAAGGCAGAAATACGCGTCGGCACGGCCGGTGCGGACAGAAAAAGCGGAGACTATGCCACGGAGGTCAGGAACCTCACCTATAAGTACAGCGTGGGTACCCCGTTTGAAGCCACCGCTGTCGACGATGTGAGCGTAGGCATAGAAAAGGGGCAGTTCGTCGGAGTTATCGGGCACACCGGCAGCGGAAAATCGACTCTGATACAGCACCTGAACGGACTGCTGAGACCCACCTCGGGCGAGGTGCTCGTGAACGGCAAAAACATCTGGGACAAGGACAGCGACATACGCTCGGTGCGTTTCATGGCGGGACTGGTGTTCCAATACTCGGAATATCAGCTCTTTGAGGACACGGTATACAAGGATATCGCGTTCGGACCGAAAAATATGGGGCTGACGAAAGAGGAGACAGACAAACGCGTGCGTGAGGCAGCCGCGGCTATGGGACTTGACGAGGAGCTTCTGGAGCGCTCGCCCTTCGACCTTTCCGGCGGGCAGAAGCGCAGAGCCGCGCTCGCTGGGGTCATCGCGATGAGACCGGAGATACTGATACTCGACGAACCGGCTGCGGGTCTCGACCCCAAGGGCAGGGACACGGTGCTGGACGAGATCAGCGAATACCATAAGAGCTCCGGTACGACGATACTTCTTGTCTCGCACTCTATGGAGGATATAGTGAAATACGCGGAAAAGATACTTGTGATGAACAGAGGAAGGCTTTTCTGCTACGAGGATACGGACACGGTGTTCAGCCGGACGAGGGAGCTTGAACAGATAGGACTCGGCATACCGCAGATATCGCGGCTCTCGCACCTGCTGAAAGCCGGCGGCATGGACATCGGAGACGACATATATACAATAGACAGAGCGGAAGAAAGAATACTGGAGATACTGAAAACAAATGCTTAATGATATAACGATAGGACAGTTTTTTCCCGGCAGCTCCGTGATACACCGCATGGACAGCCGCTTCAAGATCGTGCTTGAGATACTGATAGTGGTAATACTGTTCGTTGCGCAGAATTTCTGGGGACTCGGGATAGCCTGCGCGTTCATACTGATGATATACGCGGCGTCGGGGATAAGCTTCAGGCTGATGCTGAAAAGCCTTAAACCCGTGCTCCCGATTATCGTGTTCACAGCGGTGCTGAACCTGCTGTTCGTCAAGGGTACAGACGCGCCGCTCATCAGCTTCTGGGTCATAAATATCTATAAAAAGGGCATCATAACGTCGGCGTTCATGCTGCTGCGCATTGTGTTCCTGATAATCGCGATGTCGCTGCTGACATACACGACCTCGCCGATAGTGCTTACCGACGCGATAGAGAGCCTAATGAAGCCGCTGAAAAAGATAAAGTTCCCGGTGCATGAGCTGGCTATGATGATGACGATAGCGTTGAGGTTCATTCCCACGCTCATCGAGGAGACCAACAAGATAATGATGGCGCAGAAGGCGCGCGGAGCCTCGATGGACACGGGAGGTCTCATAAAGCGCGCAAGAGCTATGGTGCCGATACTGATACCGCTTTTCATCAACGCGTTCAAGCGCGCCAACGAGCTCGCGACAGCCATGGAATGCCGCTGCTACCGGGGCGGCGATGGGCGCACGAAGCTCCGGCAGCTAAAGGCGACAAGGCTCGATTTCTACGGAACGGGACTTACTCTGTGCGTGCTGGGCATCGTCATCATAAACAATATTGTTTTCGCGTGATATGAGAAATCTTAAAGTTTGCATAGCCTACAACGGCACAGCCTACCACGGCTGGCAGAGACAGAACAACAACATCACAGTGCAGCAGCTCATTGAGGAGCGCATCGGTAAGATAACGGACAGCAGAGTCACGGTGCACGGCTGCTCACGAACCGACGCGGGTGTGCACGCGAGGGAGTTTCATTTCAGCTTCACTACCGGGTCGGCGATACCCTGCGGAGGGCTCATGAGAGCTCTCAACGCCACTCTGCCCGACGATATCGCCGTGCTGTCCTGCGAGGAAGCTCCGGAGAACTTCCACGCGCGCTTCTCCGCAAAGGGCAAGGAATATGTTTATCTCGTGAACAACGCGGCTCATAAGGACCCGTTCGGGAATAAGCTTGCGCTGTTCTACCCGTACAGGCTGGACGAGAAGAGACTAGACGAGGCTTCAAAGCTTTTTGTCGGGACGCACGATTTCGCGGCTTTCTGCAAGGCCGATGCAAAGGAGCATCTCGCCACCACCGTGCGTACGATATGGGACGCAAAGGTCACAAGAAGCGCGGATACCGTGAGCTTCACGGTAAGCGGTGACGGGTTCCTGCACAATATGGTACGAATAATCGTGGGTACTCTCATATATATAAACGAAGGGAAACGCACCGAGGAGGATATCCTGCGCTCGCTGGAAACGGGAGAAAGAGATATCGCGGGGATAACGATACCTCCCCACGGACTGTACCTGAACAAAGTTTTCTACACCGAAAGGGAAACGAAAAAAGATGAAAATACTTGAAAGTGAGGAACAGCGCGTCAAGGACGCCGCCGAGGCAAAGGAAATAAAACAGGCCATGAACGCCGGCAGTAAAAACAACGCGACCGACCTCACGAAATACAGAAAAAAGAAAAAACGCAGCAAATATATCGTCAGACTGCTCATAATCCTCGCGGTCGTCACCGTCTTCGCGGTGGTATGGATAAACGCCGACAAGATATTCGAGCCCCTGCGAGGCATAGCGTCAAAGGTAGAGACAAAGACCTCCTACGACGAGGGCTTCCCCGTCGAACTGCCCGGAAGCGCCCGGTACTCGCTCATGCGCACGGGCGAGGGCTTCACTCTGCTGACGGACACCTACCTCTACTCCTACGACACGGACGGAGCGCAGATATACGCCCTTAAGCACGGCTACAACAATCCCGAGCTCTCGACCAGCGAAAAGCGCATACTGCTGTTTGACAAGTCGGGCTATAACTTCTCGCTGTACAGCAGAACGAGCCTGATGTACAAGAAGGCTGTGGACGATAAGATAATGTACGCCTCTGTGGGCAACGATAACCTTACAGCCGTGGTCACCCGCTCGGACAGATACTCGAACATTCTGTACATCTACGACGACGGCGGCAACTGGAAGTATACCCGCAAATTCGCGGACGAGAACGTGATACAGGTGAGCATGCCCGGAGACGGGGAGCATATCATCGTTTCCACGCTGAGCTCGCTCAACGGCGACATCATCACGAACATCTACAAGTTCTCGATAAAGAGCGCAGACGGGAATATCTGGCGGTACACGTTCCGCAACAACAGTCTGCCATGCGGGCTGTACTCTGACAAGGAGAACGTCATCGCGGTATGCGACAACACGGTACTGTCGCTGAAATCGGCTGACGGAACGCTCAGCGGGAGCTTCCCGTTCTCGGGAACTCTGCGCGGCCTCTCGATATCGCCGGAATACACCGCGATACTGTGCAACGACATATCATCAAGCCGTCATACCGTGACCGTGCTCGACGCGAACGCCGCCGAGGTCGGCACAGCGAACGTCAGCTCAAATACCGTGGATATACTGGCGGACGACAGCGGTATCTACGTACTTGACGGCACGAAGCTCAGGATCTTCGACCACACCATGACCGACGAGAACGACGTCGCGGTCGAGAACGAGGGCTACACCGAGCTTATACGGATAGGCGGCAGCGCGTTCATGCTGGGATATCGGAATATAGACAAAACAGAACTGCCCTCGGCGAAAAAGCCCGAGGCGCAGGAGAAAGAATAGGAGATAATATGGGAAGTGAATTTTTCTGGTTCCTCGATCTGCTTGCTCTGGCGATCTTTGCGGTCCACATTTACCGCGGCGCCACAAAGGGAGCAGTCGCGGTGCTGATAAGCGCGGTATCCGCCGTGCTTGCGCTGATAGTGGCTTTCTCGTTCTCTGGAATGATCTCGGAGAGCCTTTACAACAGCCTGATAAAGGATAAGGTGGAGAGCTACGTCGAGAACAGCATAGAGTCCGCGTTCGGCGGAGGCGGACAGGATACGCGTTCGGATATAGATATGTCGAAGGCTATGATAAAGGACAAATACCTGTCGGAGATAACGATGAAATTCGACGCTACGGACAGGGCGACGCTCGACCTGTCGTCGGTAGACCTCTCGGAGACCGGTATCGGCGACGCGGACCTGTCACCCTTCGGGCTGAGCGACGAGACTGACCTACAGAACGTCAGCGCCGGTACGGTCACGGTGATGAAGGCAGACTACGAGAAGTACGGTATCGAAAACATCGTTCTCGCAAGAGTGATCGCAGCCAACATAGCCTCGGAGAAGCTGGAGAACTCGCTGAACGAGATCGGCGGCAAGCTGTCCGAGACCTATGCCGTCAATCTTAAGAATTTCGGCAAGGATCTGTCGGCAGGCAGCTCGGACGCGATATACTCGGTGGTCGTGGCTCTCGTTTCGGCAAACGCCGCCGATTACGGAGAACAGATAATGGAACACATCGTCTCGCCAATGGTGCTGCCGCCGCTGAGGATAATAATATTCCTGGTGTTATTCATACTCACGGTGACAATACTTAATCTCATAGCGAGCGTCACAAAGCTGATAAACCGCATACCCGTGCTGGGAAAGGTCAACGGAGTGCTCGGAGCGGTGCTGGGCTTTATCGAGAGCATCATAATGCTGCTGATCCTATGCCTTGTGATGAAGCTCGCGATAACGCTGTGCGGGAACTCGCTGGTATTCATCAACGAGCCGACGATAGACAAGACTTTCATTTTCAGATTCTTCTACGCGCTCAATCCCCTTACCGCGATAAGGTTCTGATAAAATAATATAAAGATATTGAACGTAATATCGGAAACGGAGAAGCATATATGGATATGATGTGTTCAAGATGCCGTAAAAGACCCGCGGTGGTTTTCATGTCGGGTATGAGCGGCAGCCAGAAATTCGAGAACGGCTACTGCCTCAAGTGCGCTAAGGAGCTCGGCATACCGCAGGTGGACAACTACCTCAAGCAGATGGGGCTTTCGGATATCGACCTCGACGCCGACCCCATGGCAATGTTCGGCGACAGGTTCAGCGCGCCCGAGGACGACGATTACGACGACGAGGAGGAGATCTCCGCGGAGGACGGCGATGTAACCGAGAACGATGAAGACGAGACGGAGGAGAACGACGAGGATCGTCCCGACGCCTTCAAACAGGGCGGCACCATGCCCGCGTTCTTCCAGAGGTTCTTCAACGCGTCCTCAAACGGAGCAGCTCCTCCCGCCGGCGGCGACAGCGCGAAATCCGACACATCGCGCAAGGAAAAGGAAAGAAAGAAGAAGGCGGAGAAGAACAAGAAATTCCTGAACACCTTCTGCACTAACCTGACCGAAAACGCCCGCACCGGAAAGACCGACCGCATAATCGGCCGCGACAAGGAGATCGAGCGCGTGATACAGATACTCTCCCGCCGCTCGAAGAACAACCCCTGCCTCATCGGTGAGCCCGGCGTCGGCAAGACCGCGATAGCCGAGGGTATAGCGCAGCGTATCGTCGAGGGCAGGGTACCGTTCAGGCTCCAGGATAAGGAGCTTTATCTGCTTGACCTTACCGCCCTTGTCGCCGGAACACAGTTCAGGGGACAGTTCGAGAGCCGCGTGAAATCCCTTATCGAGGAGATAAAGATAAACGGCAACATCATGCTCTTCATCGACGAGGTGCACAATCTCGTCGGCACAGGAGACAGCGAGGGTACTATGAACGCCGCGAATATGTTCAAGCCCGCCCTCTCCCGCGGCGAATTGCAGGTTATCGGCGCGACGACTTTTAACGAGTACAGAAAGTACATCGAGAAGGACGCGGCTCTCGAAAGGCGCTTCCAGCCCGTCACCGTAAACGAGCCCACCATAGACGAGACCGTCGAGCTGCTTCGCGGCATCAAGGGCTACTACGAACAGCATCACAAGATCACGATCGACGCGGAGCTCATAAGACCCTGCGTTACGCTGTCCGAGCGCTATATCACAGACAGATACCTGCCCGACAAGGCGATAGACCTACTGGACGAGGCCTCCGCGTGCGCGAGCATCAGGAGCGCCGAGCTGACGGCTTACGAAAAGTGCCTCAAAAAAGCAAAGGAGCTCGAGGTGCGCGAGTCCGAGCTTGCCGGAGCGAAAGAGCCCGACTACGAAAAGCTGGCCGAGGTCAAGACCGAGAAAGCCAAGAACGACGCGGAGCTTGAACGCCTCAAACCCCTCGCGGAAAAAGTAAAGCTCACCGCGGCGGACCTCTCCACAGTCATCGAGATGTGGACGGGTATCCCCGCGAAGAAGATAATGGAGACCGAGTTCAGGAAGATATCCGGACTGGAGGCTACGCTCAAATCGAAGATAATCGGACAGGACGAGGCGTGCGAAAAGGTCGCGAAGGCTGTCAAGCGCTCCCGCGTGAACCTTACTACCAAGCGCAGACCCGCTTCCTTCATCTTTGTGGGTCCCACCGGAGTCGGCAAGACCCAGCTCGTCAAGGTGCTGTCCGAGGAGCTTTTCAGCGGAGTTGAGCCTCTTATCAGGCTCGATATGTCCGAATATATGGAAAAGCACAGCGTATCTAAAATAATCGGCTCGCCTCCCGGATATGTGGGCTTCGACGACGCGGGACAGCTCACCGAGAAGGTGCGCCGCAGACCCTACTCCGTCATTCTCTTCGATGAGATAGAAAAGGCTCACCCGGACGTTATGAACATTCTGCTCCAGATACTCGACGAGGGCAGGATAAGCGATTCGCACGGCAAGAACGTAAACTTTGAGAACACGCTGATATGCATGACCTCGAACGCGGGCTCGTCCTCGGGCGAGTCGGGAATGGGCTTCGGAAAGACGACCGGCGACCTGTCAAAGGAAAAAGCGATGAAGGCGCTGAAAGAATTCCTGCGCCCCGAGTTCCTCGGAAGAGTAGATGAAGTCGTTGTGTTCTCGCCGCTTACGAAGGAGAACTACGCCGATATCGCGAAGCTTCAGCTCGACGATACCGTGAAGGCTCTCGCGGAGAACGGTACGACCCTGAACATCGACGCATCGGCATATAAATATATCGCCGAAAAGTCTCACGGCGGCAAGTACGGCGGACGCGACATCCTCCGCGTCATCCGCGAGGAAGTCGAGGACCCGATAGCCGAGCTGCTGATAAGGACGGACTCGCCCTCCGGCAGAACGATAGAGCTTTCCGCGAACGACAGCGGCATCATCGTGCAGGAACAGGAGACCGCTCCGGATAAGTCCGACACTCCGGCGGATATCCCCGTCAGCGATGATGAGAAAAAGGATCAGTAATAACACCGCAGCGCGGAGGAATATAATACTATGAAGACCGCGATAATAACCGGCGGCACGGGAGCTATCGGCTCCGCGCTGGTCGGGGAATTTGCGAAGGACTATACGGTCGTGTTCACATACCGGGCTGACGTGACCGCGGCGGATAAGCTCCGCGACAGATACGGAGCCGTGCCGGTGAAGTGCGACTTTTCGGAGCCCGGAGCTTATCACGCTATGGACGCATATGCCGGGGACTGCTCCCTGCTGATAAACAACGCCGGGATAGCGCAGATCAAGCTGTTCGGCGACACCACGGACGAGGACTGGGCAGAAATGACGGCTGTGAACTACACCTCCCCCGCCCTGCTGACCCGTGAGGTCACACGTGGCATGATACGCAGACATTCCGGCTGCGTGATAAATATTTCCTCGGTGTGGGGAGTTCACGGAGCCTCCTGCGAAGCCGCGTACTCGGCGGCAAAGGCGGGACTGATAGGCTTCACGAAAGCTCTCGCCAAGGAGCTCGGGCCCTCGGGCATACGCGTAAACTGCATAGCTCCGGGAGTTATCGAGAGCCCCATGAACGGTCATCTGAGCGAGGAAGAAATGCGGGAGCTCATTGACGCCACGCCGCTCATGCGTCTCGGAAAGCCGGAGGAGATCGCGCACGCGGCGCGCTTCTTCGAGCAGAACGGCTTCACCACCGGACAGACGCTCGGTGTTGACGGCGGGTTTTATTAATTGACAAAAAGGGAGACGTTGAAATGGAAATATCTAGCGGTGAAATGAACGCTTCACTGAATTCATATCTGATAGCAGGAGAGAAAAGCATCTCCCCCGTGCTCGGTATGATAAAGAAGAACACAAAAAATTACATGAAGCCGTCAAGTGAGTTCGTGTATGTTACCGTCACCACACTTGACAGGATAATACTGTATCACTTCGATGAATATTCGAGCTACTGCGAATACTTCACCTTTGATACGCTCATAATGGGCGACCTGCACAGATCGGCGAGCGGTATGTATTCCATAGAGCTCAGCTTCCTGACCGAAAAGGGTACCCGCACGGTAAACATGAGCATACCCGCGAAGGTACAGGGCAAGGATTTCCCCAATCAGGGAATGAACGCCGAATTTCTGTATCAGTTTCTCGACAGCAAAATGTGAGGAGTTGTTTTTTTGGATAAATTCACGGAACTGCGCGCACGATACGACACGTTCATCTATCACAGCTATACGGTAACGGACGAGGGCTTCTCGTTCCGTTTCACTATCGGGGAATTTGAGTTCACGCCCGAATGGAAGTGGAACGGGCTGAAAATACCCGCCGGCATGGACAGAGAGCTTATAGAATACGTCATTTTCTCGATCGGCATGACAGAGCTCGTGAGCTACTGGAAATGCGCCTGCCCGCCGCGCGTGATCGTGAAGTGCGGAGCTCTTGACGAAGAACGGATAACGTGGTGGAAAAAGCTCTACTGGGGCGGCCTCGGGGAGTTCTTCTACCGCAACGGCATCAAGACAGACTTTGAGAGCTTCATGACGATAGAGGCGGAGAATACCGCTGTCCGGAGCTTCACAGACCCGTTCGCTGGTGAACGCAGAGGTGCGCTCATACCCGTAGGCGGCGGCAAGGACAGCATAGTGACTCTCGAACTGCTGAAAGGCATGAAAGCCGACAATCTCTGCTACATCATAAATCCGCGCAGAACTACGCTGGACTGCGCACATACGGCGGGCTACGGCGACAGCGAGATAATCGGGCTAAAGCGCTCGATACACCCGGAGCTGCTTGCCCGGAACGCCGCGGGCTGGCTCAACGGACACACGCCGTTTTCCGCGATAGTCGCGTTCTCATCGTATCTCGCCGCTCTGATAACCGGAAAGAAGTATATTGCGCTCTCGAACGAGAGCAGCGCAAACGAGGGCAACGTAAGCGGCACAGACGTCAATCACCAGTACAGCAAGAGCACAGCCTTCGAGCGGGATTTCCGTGAGTACTGCGAAAAGTGGCTCACCGTGCCGCCGGAGTATTTCAGTCTGCTGAGACCGTGGAGCGAATGGCAGATAGCGAAACGCTTCGTCACTTACCCGAAATATCTGCCCGTGTTCAGGAGCTGCAATCTCGGCTCAAAGACGGACTCGTGGTGCGGGAAATGCGCGAAATGCCTGTATGTTTACATCATGCTGGCGGCATTCCTCGACGACGAGGAGCTGATAAAAATATTCGGCGCGGATATGCTCGACAGCGAGGAATTCAATGAGCTGTTCAACGGGCTGGTGTACGCGGATTTCGACAAGCCCTTCGAGTGCGTGGGAACGCGCGCGGAGATAAGGCTTGCGCTGTACAATGCCTGCAAACGCAGAGAGGGCGGAAAAATTCCGCTCCTGCTGCGCAAATATATCAAGGAGGGACCCGATGAGCCGGAGGGGCTTGACGATCATTTCGACACGGACAATTTCGTGCCGCCGGAGCTCATCGGACTGCTGAAATGAACCTGTTTTACGAAAGACTGCGCGGCTTCTTCGACGGGAAGAGCGTGCTGATACTCGGCTTCGGGCGGGAGGGCAGATCGACTCTGCGGCTTCTTAAGGAGTTCGGGAACTGTAAGATCACCATAGCCGACAGGAACGACGTTTCCTGCCCCGAGACCGAGGGCATCGAGGTCATCAGCGGAGAGCACTATCTCGACCGCGCCGGGGAGTTCGGCATTATAATGAAAGCCCCCGGTATCGCGCTGTTCGACGACGTTTCCGCCGACATAAAAGCCCGTATCACGAGCCAGACCGATCTGCTGCTAAGATTCTGCCCCAACAGGGTCATAGGCGTTACCGGCACCAAGGGCAAATCCACCACCGCGTCGCTGATACACCATTTTCTCAGGGAGTATGAAAGCTCGGTGCTTGTAGGAAACATCGGCATACCGCCGCTGGAATGCGTCGGCGGGCTGAACGACAGGCGCACGATCATCGTCTGCGAGATGAGCTGCCACCAGCTCGAATACGTTCAGGCTTCTCCGTGGACGGCGGTGTATCTGAACCTGTTCGAGGAGCACCTTGACCACTACACCGGTTTTGACGCGTACAGAAAGGCGAAGGAGAACATCTACCGCTTCCAGAGATGGGCGGATTATCTTGTCGTGAACAAGGAGCTGGCTCCGGAAAACTGCGCCGCGTCGGTCATCACCGCCTCGCTCACGGAGGACGCCGACATCAGCGTTTCGGACGGCTCCCTAAGGATACAGGGCAGGCGGTACGACAATATCTCAACGAGCCTTCTCGGCACGCATAACCTCTACAATATCGGTATTGCCGCGTACGTGGCACACTATATCGCCTTTGCAGGTCAGACGATCGATGACGTGCTCGGATACGCAGAGACCTTCCGTCCGCTGAGCCACAGGCTGGAGAAAGTCGGTACGGTGAACGGCGCCGAATATATAAACGACAGCATAAGCACCTGCCCGAGCACGGCGATAGCGGCTGTGAGAGCCTTCGACAAGGTCGACACTATCATCATAGGCGGCATGGACAGAGGCATAGACTACACAGAGCTTATCGACTTTCTGAACGGCTCGGACATCGAAAACGTGATACTGCTGCCGGACAGCGGACATAAGATCATGCCGCTGCTGGACGGCTCAAAGCGCACGCTTTACAAAGCCTCCGACCTCGCGGACGCGGTCGCATTCGCGAAGAAAGTCACGAAAGTGCGCTGTGTCCTCTCCCCTGCCGCCGCGAGCTACGGGTTCTATAAGAACTTCGAGGAAAGAGGAGAACACTTTAGGAAATTAGTGAATAATGAATAATGAATGGTGAATAGTGAATAATTGTGGTGTCCGCGCTTCGCGGACATACTTAAAACTGACGAGATACGAAAATTATCTGCCGTATCCGCGCAATTCATCAAAAGGATAATAATACTATCCACTCTGTCACAATTCAGATACGTCGCCGCAGGCGACACAACAACTATTCACTGTTCATTATTCACCATTCACTATTCACTCATCATGTCATTGTATGTCCCAAAGCAATGATATATAATGATAACGTAGAACGGTATGGGTATTCCCGTACCGTTCTTTATTTTACGGTAACGGGAGGTGATGATATGCCCGCGGCAAGGCAGAAAAAGGTCGCCGACAAGCAGGAGATACTTGAATTCCTCACGGGTGTGATGAGGAATACCGAGCTCTCCGAAAAGGAACGGCTCGCCGCGTCGTTCAAGCTTGGACGGTACCTCGGACTGGAAGGCAGAGAAACCGACTCCGGCGAGCTGCCGAGGGTGGTGATATATGACGGAACAGACAAGAATAAACTTTCTTGAGCTGATAGCGCCCGCATTTTACAGCGTCCACCGCGATATCGGGGAGAGCGCGCATACCCACTACGCGCTCTGCGGCGGACGCGGGAGCTGTAAGTCGTCCTTCGCGAGCCTTGAGCTCGTGCGCGGCGTAATGGCGGATAAAAACGCCAATGCCGCCGCTGTACGCAAGATCGGGAAGAACCTGCGCGAGAGCGTTTTTGAACAGCTTCTGTGGGCAATAGACAGGCTCGGTGCCTCCGACCTCTGGGACAGTCGGGTGAGCATTCCGGAGCTTGTTTACAGACCTACGGG
Source organism: Ruminiclostridium sp. (assembly GCA_024682455.1). GTDB lineage: Bacteria > Bacillota > Clostridia > Oscillospirales > Ruminococcaceae > Ruminiclostridium_E. Next base: position 36,478 of record JAIKZF010000109.1, read on the forward strand.
TCAGAAAATATTGTGCAAGGGCGCCGACGACCCGAGAAAATTCAAATCCGTCAAGGTATCACAAGGGTACATAAAGTACATCTGGTTCGAGGAAGCAGACGAGTTCACACCGGAAGAGATAGACGTGATAAACCAGTCGCTCCTGCGCGGCGACGGACATTTCGTCTGTCTCTATACCTACAATCCGCCGAGATCAGCCTCGGCGGGGATCAACTTCGAGTTCTCAAAGCCCCGCCCCGACAGACTTCTGCACAGGAGCGACTATCGGGACGTTCCGCCGGAATGGCTGGGACGGGCGTTCCTCGCCGAGGCGGAGTATCTCCGGCAGTCAGACCCGACTCGCTACGCGCACGAATATCTCGGCGAGATGACCGGCACGGGAGCCGAGGTATTCACCAATGTCAGGCTCGAAGCAATAAGCGACGAAACGATCGCGTCCTTCGAGCGAACGTACAGGGGCATAGACTGGGGCTACGGCGCAGACCCGTTCGTGTACATCGGGACGGCGCTCGAAAACTCGGGCCGGCGGCTGTATATCTTCGAGGAGTTTTACAGGCACGGCGCGCGCTTCGACGAGATAGCCGGAGCGATAAGCGCGTTCAATACCCGGAACTTCCCGATCACAGCCGACAGCGCCGAACCACGCTCGAACGACGAGCTCCGGGCAAGGGGGTTCAACATACGCGCGGCGAAGAAGGGTCAGGGCTCGGTGGAATACGGGATACGCAGGCTCTGCGACCTCGACGCCGTTGTTATCGACCCGTCGCGCTGCCCCAACGCAGCCCGCGAATTTACCGGGTACTGTCTGCAAAGCGACGGCTGCGGAGGCTTCCGCAGCGGATACCCGGACAAGGACAATCACACCATAGACGCGGTCAGATACGCTCTCGAAGAGCGGTTCTCACGCAGGAACGTGGGCTGTATCGACCGCAGGAAACTGGGATTATAGAAAGGCAGGAATATGTTTACAATACCGGCAGAAACACAGATAACACCGAAGCTGGCTGTCAGCTTCATCTTAAAGCACATGAACGGAAACGACAGGCTGGACAGGCTTTACGACTACTACATCGGAGCTCACAAGATACTTGACCGCGAAAAGAGCCGCAACGCCGCAAACAACCGCCTCGTCTGCAACCACGCCAAATATATCACGGACTGCACGACCGGATACTTTCTCGGCTCGCCCGTCAAGTATTACAGCCGCAGCGGAAAGGACATCTCGCTGATAAAGGACGTCCTCAAGCGCTGCGACAGCGAGACCGAGGACATCGACCTTGCGAGGTTCGGGTCGGTGTACGGCGTTTCTTATGAGATGCTGTACCTTGACGACAGCAGCAATATCCGCCTCGCCAGCCTCGACCCGCACTCGGCGTTCGTGGTATATGACGACACCGTTGAGCAGAGACCTCTTTTCGGCGTGTATTATATGCCGAACTGCAATGAGAACGGCACAAAGACCGGCTACCGTGTTTACCTCTGCGACAAGGACACCGTGACCGAATTTCTCACGACCGTATCGTTCTCGATAACGCAGATAAGCGAGCCCTATGAGCATTTCTTCGGCGGAGTGCCGATAATCGAATACTACAACAACTGGGACAAGCAGGGCGATTTCGAGCAGGTGACCACGCTCATCGACGCCTACGACACTCTCCAGTCCGACCGTGTGAACGACAAGGAGCAGTTCGTTGATTCCATTCTCGTCATAAAGGGGCAGGTGCTCGGTAACAGCGACGAGGAGGAAAACAGCACCTACAACGCAATTCGCCGCTACGGGGTCATGACCATAGACGATACCGGAGACGCGAAGTGGCTTACGCGTCAGTTCGACGAGCATTCTGTGGATATCCTCCGCAAGTCGCTGGAGAACGATATCCACAAATTCAGCGGCGTTCCCTGCATGAACGATGAGAGCTTCTCCGGCAACACCTCGGGAGTCGCTATGAAGTATAAGCTTCTCGCGTTCGAGCAGATGACAAAGATTAAGGAGCGCTACTTCACCGAGGGACTGCGCATAAGGCTCTCGCTCATTGCGAACGCGCTGTCCGTCATGGGCTACGCGAAGCCCGACGTCGGCGATATCGAGATAATGTTCACCTACAGCCTGCCCGAGAATGAGACCGAGATAGCGCAGACCGTGAACCTGCTTAAGGATATCCTTCCGCGTGAGGAGCTCGTCAAGCTGCTTCCCTACGATACGGAATAAGCGCGGAGACCGCGCCGCCGATATTTCCTCCGGCAGCTTTGCGGAGAACAATATTTACTTCTCCCATTGCTTTTTTTTCGATTATATGTTATAATATGTAAAGCACAGGTCATATCAATAATCAGCAACGGAGGAATTTAAAATGACATTTGACGGGATCCTTGCCGAGGTAAGAAAAAAGGCGGAGAGCATCGACGCTTCCGGCGTTGATTTCCTTGCGGTACAGGTCAATATCACAGGCGAAAACGGCGGCGTGTTCTACGTCGAGATAAAAAACGGAAAAATAAGCATCGAGCCTTATCCGTACAATGACAGGAGCTGCGAGATAACGATCTCCGGGGACAATTTCCTGAAGCTGATAAACGGCAAGCTCGACGCGGTCGCCGCGTTCACGCTCGGCAAGCTGAAGGTCGGCGGAGATGTCGGAAAGGCGCTTGAATTTTCAAAGCTGCTGAAAAAGTAAGTCCGGCGCTTACCGATGAACGGAAGAAACGGCAGGGGGCATTTCGCCCCCTGCTTTTTTTGTGTCCGAAACTTGACTTTTTTACGCCAAACGGCTATAATATAAAATGCCAAATTATTTACGGGAAGTGACAAATAATGACAGAGACCGTTGTTATAGACAGCATAGACGGTATTATGAAGCTGATATCCGAGCAGAAGTATAATCCGGAGATTGACCGCGTGCGAAGCCCCTACTTCTACCGCGGTATGCCCGACGCGTCATACAGGCTCACCACCAGTCTGCGCCTGAACTGCAAGCACCTGCACAAGGAGCTTGAACCCTCCGTGCTGCGCAATTTCAGCAAGTACGCCTGCATCAACGACCCGTCCATAAGCTCCTCGATATGGAAACAGATGATGATAGGTCAGCACCACGGACTGCCCACAAGACTGCTGGACTGGACTTACTCGCCGCTCATAGCGCTGCACTTCGCGAGCACGGAGAACAACTTCGACAAGCTCGACAAGCGCGACTGCGTCGTATGGCGCTTCGATATGAAGGACGCGAACAAGAATCTGCCGCAGCGCTACCGTGACGCTCTCAGACGCGAGAAAGCCTTCATCTTCTCGGTGGACACTCTGACCTCGATAGTCGACAGCCTTGAACAGTACGATTCGGATATGGGAAGCTCCGCCTTCGTCAATGTGGAGCCCCCGTCCGTTGACCAGCGCATAATCAATCAGTACTCCTTCTTCTCAATAATCCCGTCAGGAATGGAGAGCATCGAGGACTATCTGGAGCAGCGGACAAATACCGTCAGATACATAATAAGGAAAGAGATTCGCTGGCAGGTGCGCGACCTGCTGGATCAGCTGAATATCAGCGAGCGCATACTCTACCCCGGGCTCGACGGGCTTTCGCGCTCTCTGGCAAGACATTACTTCGTGCGTAACGGAGTTACACAGGCACAAAGGATAAGGAGCACATCACAATATGAAGATCGTACTTGAAAATCTGACAAAGAGATTCCCCAACCGCAATAAAAAAGGCGGCGAGGACGTTATAGCCGTGGATAACTTCAATTTCGAGATACCCGACGGCAAGCTCATCGGGCTGCTGGGACCTTCGGGCTGCGGCAAAAGCACCGCCCTCAACCTGATATCCGGACTGGAAACTCCGACAGAAGGAAAGATATTCTTCGACGATGAGGATATGACGGACGTTCCCGCCGAAAAACGCGGAGTAGGACTTGTATTCCAGAGCTACGCGCTCTATCCGCACCTGACCGTTATGCACAATATCACCTTCCCTCTCGAAAACCTCAGGGGCTCAAAAAAGATGACCCGCCATGAAATGGAGGAAAAGGCGTACGAGGTAGCAAAGCTGGTGCAGATCGACCACCTTATGGAGCGAAAGCCGAACGAGCTCTCCGGCGGACAGCAGCAGCGTGTGGCAATAGCGCGCGCACTTGTCAAGATACCGAAAGTACTGCTCCTGGACGAGCCGCTGTCGAACCTGGACGCGAGACTTCGCCTCCAGACCCGCGAGGAGATCCGCCGCATACAGCGCGAGACCGGCATTACGACCGTATTCGTGACGCACGATCAGGAGGAGGCTATGAGCATCTCCGATATGATCGTCGTGATGAAGGACGGTGTGATCCAGCAGATAGACAGACCCCAGGCAGTCTACGACGACCCGAAGAACCTGTTCGTGGCGAAGTTCCTCGGAACTCCCGCGATAAACGTCTTTGTCGGGAGCGTCAAGAAAGGAACGCTCTATATAGGCGACGACGAGGTGATGAAGGTGAAGGGCTGCGGCGACAGAAAGGTCTATGTCGGCGTCAGACCGGAGGGCTTCATCATCGACGAAAACGGCGGGCTGCGGTGTAAGCTGAACGGCGTCGAGGTAATGGGGCGCGATACAAGCATACTCTCCGCGCACTATGCTCACGAGGGTGAGATAATACGCTCGATAGTTGCCTCGGAGGACGCGGCTCATATCGCGGATGACGGTCCCGCCGGCGCGAACGAAACGGCAGACGAGCCCGGACAGAACAAAAACGGCAAAGCCGCCGAGATACGCTTCTCGCTGAGACCTAAAAAGACATTCATTTTCGACCGCGAAACGGAAGAGCGAATACCCTTTGAGACAGCGTGACGGAGGAGCATAAATGAAAAAAAACAATGATCTGAAAAGCTGGCTGTACCTGCTGCCCGCTATACTGTTCCTCGGGGCGTTCATGGTATACCCGCTCATCGACGTAATGATATACTCGGTCGAGGAGGGCTACAACTCCGCCTCGCAGTCCTACTATGACGTGGGGCTCTACAACTTCTCTTACGTACTGCACGATCCGTACTTTTTGCAGGCGCTGAAAAACACCTTCATACTCGTTATCATAACCGTGCCGCTCTCGACGACGATAGCTCTGCTCATTTCGCTGGGGCTCACCTCGATAAAGAAGCTCAAGCACCTGTTCCAGACTATATATTTCCTGCCCTATGTGACGAACACTCTGGCGGTAGGTCTCGTATTCATGATACTGTTCAAGAAGACAGCCTACACCGACGGCCTTGTGAACGTGCTGATAAACCTGTTCGGCGGCGAGTCGGTGGACTTCATAGACGGACCCTACTGGGCGAAGATGTTCGTGCTGTGCTTCTACACGATATGGATAGTGCTGCCGTTCAAGATACTGATACTCACAAGCGCGCTCGCGTCCGTGAACGAAACGCTGTATAAGGCGGCTCGCATTGACGGCACATCGAAGGCAGGGATATTCTTTAAGATCACGCTGCCTATGATATCGCCGATGATATTCTATCTCGTGATAACGGGCTTCATCGGAGCGTTCAAGGCGTACTCCGACTCGGTGGCGCTGTTCGGCACAGACCTCAACGCGGCGGGCATGAACACGATAGTCGGCTACGTCTACGATATGCTTTACGGCGACAGCGGAGGCTATCCCTCCTACGCGTCGGCGGCTGCGCTGATACTGTTCGCGATAGTGCTGACGATAACAGTCATAAACCTGATGATAAGCAGGAAAAACGTACATTACTGAGGTGCGGGACATGGAAAACACACAGAACAAAAAGAAAAAGCACGGTATCCACATAGGGGCTGTCATTATCTACGTGCTGCTGTCGATATGGGCGTTGGTGGTGCTGTTCCCGTTCTACTGGATGTTGCTGACATCGGTGAAGGACTACGGCGCTTACAGCA
>JAIKZF010000089.1 GCA_024682455.1 Ruminiclostridium sp.
TTTGAGCGTGTATGTCTTGGAGATTTCTCCCTGGAACCATTCCTCATTGCTTGCACGGGAATTGTCGGTGGAATCGGTCAGTATGAATATCGCGTCGGGTGTGCCGAAGTAATCCTGCGGGTGCTTCATCGTTATCGTGTATTCGCCCGCTTCGCCCGTTGTGAACTTATAAACAACGCGCTCCTGTCCGCCGCTTACTATCGCCTGATTATCCACGGTCTGACCTATGCTTATCGGTATAGCTGTCGAGAAGTCGTCGCCGCCGGGTGTCGGTGTTGTTGTGCTGTTATCTGTGTTGCCGCTGTTGCCGTTATTGCCGGTCGGGGTCACAACGCGTGTTCCGTCGCCGTACTCGTCATACTCGCAGTAGAAACCGATCTGATAGTTGCCAACGTCCTCGTTGTCGAGGTCGTTCCATGTCATATCCGTCCAGAGATGACCGCACCATTCGATGCCGCCCTGATCGTTGGGCTCGCCGGACTTCCATTTCGTGTATCCGCCGAACGGCTCACCCGTTACCCAGCTCCAGCCGCCGTTGTCTCCATAAGCACCTATCCAGCCGGTAGTGCCGGGGAATGTGCTCTCGATGAACGCCTGCTCCTCGGCGGAGGTTATGGTCACGAGGTGACCGCCCATGGACTGGCAGTACGCTCTCGCCTCCGTCCATGTTATGTCCGCGCCCTCATAGTATTCGTAGCGGTGACCGCCGAACTCTCCATTGACAGCTTCTGTCGCGCCGTTATAGTCGAACTCATAGATCGGGATATCGGTGCCGGTGGTGTCGATCGTTCCGGTGAACTCGCGCACCTCGCCGTCAACGTCCACGCGCACGATATAGGAAGCGCTGTCGTCGCTGCGGTCGGAGTACTGGTTCAGCCATACCTTGTAGTGACCGTTCTTCGGGTTGTCGAAGTAGATGTTCTCGACGGGGTCGAGTATGCGCTGACCGCCCGCGTTCGCGTCAACGTCGAGACGTCCGCCGCCCGCGGTCTTGTTGCTGTAATAGATGTGAGCGTCCTCGGGTGCGAGGATATGCAGATCGACGTCGTCGTATCTGTTCCACATGGTCGATACGGTGATCTTACCCGTTCTCGCGCCTCTGCCGACAAGCGTTCCGCCCATGGTATTGGCGTCGGGCGGCGGCGGGAGCGTGCTTTCAGTGCCGTGTCCGCCGTAATCGAACTCGGTCACGAACTGCTCCGTGCCGCTGCCGTCGATATCACCCTCATAGACGCTCTCGTTATCGCCGACCTTGACCTTTATCATCCAGTGTGTCGAGCTGCCGGGAGTTCTGTCATAGTAATCCCGCAGATAGACCTTGTAATGACCGTTTTCAGGGTCGGGGAAGTAGATGTTCTCGATAGCCACTTCTTCCGCGAGCTCGTTGTCGCGCGCGTTCATATCGACATCGAGAGTTCCGCCCTGAGCGGTCTTGTTGCGGTAGTAGATACGGCTCCCGTCCGGCGTTATCATGTGCAGATCGAGATCATCGTGCGTCTGCCATGCGAGCGTGACAGTGATAGGACCCACTCCTGCGCCGAGATCGCCAGCTATGACTGTGATCTCACCGGGAGTGATCGGGGGCTGAGAATTACCGCCGCCGTCGGTATTGCTATTATTTCCGCCGTTGTTGCTGTTATTTGTCGGGTTGGTTATAGTTCCCGATGTGTCTCTTATCCTTGTCGGTGTCGTCGGGGGAACAAAATCGGTTATGGGACCTCTGTTGTTCTCCGGAGGATTGGTGCGCCCACCTGTGTTCTGTACGACGGGCGGGTCGGTGACGGAGCCCTCGCCCTTGTTTCCGCGCGTGATCGTGAAGCCGCCTACGCGGTCAAGCTTGAACCACGAGAAGAAGCTCGTCGCGTGGAAGGTTATGCCGTTCTCGCCGGGATTTTCGGGATATGTATTCATCGAGATAGAACGGCTGCCCTCAGAGGGGTGGTAGTCCGGGAACTGATCCTGATTGAACGTCAGTCCGCAGGTAGTTCCGTAAACTATGCAGCTTCCGTCGCCGCCGACGTCAACGAGAATATCGGTGTTGCTCACCGCGAGAGTGCCGCCCTTTATCGACTGCGAGAGCGTATGTACGCTGTGCGTGCCGTTCGGTATCTGAGTGAACGCGCCGGAGGTTATCTCGCCGGAAACATAGAACTGCGTTGTGAAGGTCGCCGCCATAGTGCTTACCGCGCTGTTCCATTCCTGCACGGGCGTGGTGCGTCCGCTGTAGATGCTGCGCAGGTTCATCACCGCGGCATAGCCGTTCTGCGAGTCCGAAAGGAGCTGGACGCCGAGTGTCGAGCACTGCTCGACGCTGTCTGCCGCCGAAGCTGTCTCTGAAACCTCGGTCGTGATATCGTCGCCCTCCGCGGACGCCTTTACCGTGAACGGGAACAGAAGATCAACAAGCTCCGGGGTCACATAAGTCGCGCTGATCTTGGAGCTTATGCCCTTTGTCTTCTTAATCTTTTCGTCCTTTGCAAGCTCGCCGGACATGGAGATCACGTTGTTCGAGACTTCCTCGGTCGCTTTCCACGCGTCAAGGCACTGATCGAACCGGCTGTTTATGGTGTCAGGATCGGCGGACGCGAGATCGGTCTCAAGAAGTTCCTCGGTCAGAAGTCTCGCGAGCGAGTAGCTCTGCGTTCCGAGCTTGGTCATGTCGCAAAGCTTCGAGAAGCTCGCTTCAAGCTGCTCGCCGAGAGGGCTCTTTTTGCTGCCGAACGGATTGAAGATAAGCACGACAACGAGAGTTATCGCGAGGAATACCGCGATTATCGTGATTATCAGCGGGTATTTGCTTTTCTTCTGCTTGACTGCCGCTCCCGCGGGCTGCATTGCCGGCTGCGCGTACATTGGCTGCTGATACTGCGGCTGTACAGGCTGCTGATACTGCGGCTGTACAGGCTGCTGATACTGCTGTACCGGGGGCGGGGGTGTCGGCTGTAAGGGCTGAGCGCCCGCGTTCGTCTTTGCTCCGCACTTGTCGCAGAACGCCGCTCCGGGGGGCAGCGGAGCTCCGCAGCTGCTGCAAAAGCTGCCGGGAGCCGGAGCGTCGGCGGGAGCCGCCGTTCCGCAGTTCGGGCAGAACGCCGAACCATCCGGTATCGGATTTCCGCATTTTGAACATATTTTACTCATAGGCTGTTCTCCTTTTCATAGGATCGGTTTGCTTATATATAAGTGCCTGAAATACTCTGCACTTATTGACTTTCATGCGGTCATTTTCTGCCCGAAATTACGGGCGTATAGAGAGAATATCTGTATAAGATAATTATGCTTCAGCACAAACGAGCATTGAGGCGCCGAGGTCTTGAACACCACGACCTCCTTGTACGAGATGTATATCCGGACATCGCCGCAGTCGAAGACCTCATACTCCCGCCGCGGCTCGAAAGGACCGCGCTCGAACATCACGAGCGGTTTTACGCTGTGTGTGAGTTTTTCGTATGAACGTCGTATATGCCCGATATACTCTCCGTCGGAGCTGTAACGGTAAACACAGTCACGTTCCGTACCGACGGTACAGAAGCCGTCTATGCAGTCGTCCCCGCTTATGAACACCGTGTGGCAGAAACGGCTGCCGCTCGTGTCGGGGCGGTAATACGATTCTATAAGTCCTGTCATATACAGCGGGAGCCAGCTGCGCAGTGCGAAAAGCATCTCAGACGGGTCGCGGTCGATGTTGTGTATTATCTTTATCCTGACACCGTTTTTCAGACATTCCCGCATGAGCGACTGCCATTTCGGGATAAATCGCGCCTGCTGCATCCATTCCATGCTCTGGTCGGAGTAGAGGAGCAGCTCCGAGCCTGGTTTTTTTGCCGCGTTCCCGAGAAAACGGATCACCGCGCGCTGCAATCCGCTCGTTCCGGTGTAGAACACCGTTTTTTCGGACAGGATATCGGATCTTGCCACAGTATCGAACTCCGGCAGCGATACGGGAGCCGGCGGAGGTGCCGCGATCTGTCTGATGATGCTCGCGGCGGCTTTTGTACCGGCATCGTCGTTCTTTCCTATCAGCCAGTCCCTTATCATAAGCGACGCGCTTTCATAGGAAAGCTCGCTTTCCCGCACACCGAGCAATTCCGCGACGGAACCGAGATCGCCGGTATTCCGGGCGTGTCTGTACAGGAATTCGCAGATACTCACCAGATATTTCGACCTGCGCGTCGGTATCTTTCCGCCGCTGCAATATGTATCGAGCAGCGTGGTGGCTGTGCCGATGCCCGCGCATATCTCGGAAACACTCACGCCGACTGTGCTTATGAGATCGTTGAGGCTTTGAGTGAACTTCTCGGTATGGGCATCGAGAACGAGCACATCTTCATAAAGCCAGTCGAGCAGAGCTTTTCTGATATTCTTCCCGCCGATCGTCGGAGAGCATCCTATCGTTTCGCACAGGGCATCTGTCTTCCCGTTCGCCTCGCAGTAGCCGTAGATCCCGTATCCGAGC
>JAIKZF010000101.1 GCA_024682455.1 Ruminiclostridium sp.
TTTTTCAGTCCTTGTCGAACGCGGTCCAACAAGTAATAACGGGTAGATCAGTGTAAGCGGACCGTCTGAGACAGGACTGAAAAAGCGGCGCTTTTTGCCTACTTTTTCCTGCTGGAGGGAAAAAGTAGGTCGCCTCGCGGACGAAAACTCCGGCTTACACAAAATTATTGCGCGGGCGAAATAAAACGCAACCCCAAAACTCCGACCTGCGAGCACAGGCTCTGCGCTATTTGATAGTTTGCTTGAGGGCGCTTCTTGCCTTTCTTACGTCGATGATATCGTTTGATAAAAGCTCCTCGACCTTGGTGAGCATATTATCCACGTATTTATTGGTCATATCGCGGAGCTCCTTGGTCTGCTCCTGAGCCGCGGCATTGATCTCGTTAGCCTTCTGAGTAGCCTGACGCACTATCTCCTGCTGGGAGACCAGAGCCGCAGCACGCTGCTCGGCTCTCGCAACTATCTGAGAAGCCTCGTTCTTCGCGTCGTTCAGTATAGTCTTGCGGTCATTGACAAGATTGCGGGCTTCCTTTATCTCGCGGGGAGTATTCAGCCTTATATCCTCCACAAGCTCGCGCATCTTTTCCACGTCTATCAGCGATTTCTTGTTCGTAAACGGTACATTGACCGCCTTATCGAGCATATCTTCCATCATTTCGAGAGTTTCATCGATACTCATTTATTTGTCCTCCTTTGCCGCGTTTATGAGCAGTCTTTTTGTTATATCGTCCTTTATGGACTCGGGAACGAACGGAGATATATCCCCGCCGAACATCGCAATCTGACGCACCATGCTCGACGAAAGATAGGTGCTCTGGCTGTCCGCGCACAGGAACACGGTCTCCGCCTTCGGGCACAGGTGCTTGTTGACGTGCGCCATCTGGAACTCGGTCTCAAAATCCGACATCGCGCGCAGTCCCTTGATTATGATGTCGCAGTCGTGCTCGCGGAAATAGTCCACAATAAGCCCGCTGCAGCTGTCTACCCGCACATTCGGGATATCGTAGCAGACTTTGCGCAGGAACGCCGCGCGCTCTTCGACGGAAAAGCTCGATTTTTTCATGGGGTTCACGGAGATCAGCACAATGAGCTGATCGGACATCTGCGACGCGCGCTTGATTATTTCAAGATGCCCGTTTGTAACGGGATCGAAGCTTCCCGGGTAAATGGCTTTCTTCATTCCTCTTCGGTCTCCTCGCTTTCGTTCTTTCTTCTGTATACGGTGAGTGAGATCTTGCCGTATTTGTAGGTCTTTGAGACCGCAAAGCCGCCCTCCTCCTCGGGGAGCCGGCAGTCGGTCTCATGCTCGCAGACGATTATCCCGTCCGCGCTCATCACTTCCGTGAGCGCAGGCAGCGAGCGCTGTATAAGCTTCTTGCCGTATGGCGGGTCGAGCAGCGCTATGTCTATCTTCTCCCTCACCGTCCGCAGAAACGCGGAGTTCGGCATATTGACCACCTCCGCGCAGTCGGCGAGCTTCGTATGGGCGAGGTTGTCCCTTATCAGCGCGACAGCCTCACGGCTGCTGTCGACAAAGTAGCATTTCCTCGCGCCGCGGCTCAGCGCCTCTATGCCGAGCTGCCCCGAGCCTGCGAACAGGTCGAGCACCACGGCGTCCTCAACGTCGAACTGCACTATGCTGAACATAGCCTCCTTGACCATATCGGCGGTGGGGCGTATCAGCTCGGTGCCTTCGAGGGACTTTAATTTCATGCCCCTCGCTTTTCCGGTTATTACTCTCATATTTATGACCTGCACCCGTAAAGGTGCGTCTCCTTTGCTTTGATGTGTTTCCGCGAAGCGGGTAGCCCGGCTCCGTCAGAACGTCTCCTGCACGAACAGGTGCAGCTCCTCGGCAGTCTCGCGGCTGATCTTCGCGGCGTCCATGAGCTCCTCGGGCGTGGCTTCCTTTATCGCCTGCTTGGTTTTGAAGGTCTTGAGCAGCGCGAGGGCTTTCTTCTCGCCTATGCCCTTCACCTTCGTCAGGTCGAGCTCATACTGCGTCATTTTATGCTTCTTCCGCTGGTAGTTTATCGAGTAGCGGTGCACCTCGTCCTGTATCTCGGTCAGCATCCTGAACAGGTTCTTGTTGGCGTTGACCTGTATCTCGCCGCCGTCCGCGGCTATTGCTCTTGTACGGTGCTTTTCGTCCTTGACCAGACCGAACAGCGGAACATCTATGCTCATTTCGTCAAAGACCTCCCGCACAGCCGCGACATGACCCTGCCCGCCGTCGAGCAGTATGAGGTCGGGGCACTCGGAGAAGCTCTCGTCGCCCTCCCGCAGCCGGGTAAAGCGTCTGCGCAGTACCTCCTTCATACAGCCGTAGTCGTCCACTCCGGCGACGTCCTTTATGTTGAAGCGCCGATAGCCTGCCTTATACGGTCTGCCGTTCTTATAGGTTATCATTCCTGCCACGCGGGTCTGCTCGCCGAGGTTGGAGATATCGTAGCTTTCTATCAGCACGGGTATCTTTTTGAGCCCGAGGAGCTTCTGCAGATCCTGTAATGCCGTCACCTCACGGCTTGTCCTTCCGACGCGCAGAGCGAGGTATTCGTCGGCGTTGCTCTTGGCGAGGGTAGTCAGCACCAGATTTTCGCCGCGCTTCGGCACGGTAACGCTGACCTTATGCCCGGAGACGCTTCCGAGGTATTCACCCAGCAGCTCGTTGTCCTCGGCGTCGCCGTCAAGAAGTATGAGCTTCGGTATCTCCCTGCCGTTCTCGTAGTAGCGCATAAGGAACTCGGTGCGTATGACCTCGCCCTCGTACTCGTCGCCGATGAAGTAATTCTCCTTGTCTATGAGCTGTCCGCTCCGGTATTTCACCACAGCCGCGGCAGTCAGTCCGGCATTGTGGGATATGGCGAACACGTCGCAGCTTATGTCCCGGTCGGAGCGTATCGACTGCACCTTTGCGGCGCGGTTTATGGCGGCGATGCGGTCGCGGAGCTTCGCCGCGCGCTCGAATTCGAGGTTTTCCGCCGCCTCGTTCATCTCGGCGGTAAGGCGCTCGATGCTTTCCCTGCTGCCGTTTCTGAGGAAATCAACAGCCTGCTTTATTATGTCTGCGTACTCTTCCTTTGATACGCAGCCTCTGCACACGCCCATACAGCGCTTGATGTGGTAATTGAGGCAGGGGCGCTCCTTCCCGAAGTCCCGCGGGAATTCCTTATTGCAGGTCGGGAGCATGAATATGCGGTTGCATTCCTCCACAGCCTGCTTTACGACGAACGAGCTCATGAACGGTCCGATATATTCCGAGCGCGGGTCGTCGTTGCGGAACGAGTGCGTTATCCTCGGATAATCGCCGCCGGTCAGCCGGAAATAGCTGAAGCCCTTGTCGTCCTTCAGAAGTATATTATACTTCGGAGTATGCAGTTTTATGAGGCTTGCTTCAAGAACAAGCGCGTCGAGCTCGGTATCGGTCACGATAAAGTCGAGATCGTATATCTGCGAGACCAGCTTATATGTCTTGGCGTTGTGCGACTCGACCGCGTGAAAATAGGACGTTACGCGGTTTTTCAGTATCTTTGCTTTTCCGATATATATTATCTTCCCCGACTTGTCCTTCATCTGATAGACCCCGGGGTGCATCGGAAGCCTGTTCGCCTTATCGCGCAGATATTCGAGACGTTCAAACACAGCTATCAGCTCCCTTATACGCAGAAAGAAAAATATACAGATATATAATAGCACAAAATTCACAAATTGTCAAATATAAAAGAAACGCTCACGCGTGCGCCGCTTAACATATCGCAAAGCCTCCCCGCGGATAAGAATTTCAGCAAAAAAAGACTTGCAAAAAACGATGAAATATGGTATAATATGATAGGTATTTTATATTCTGCGGCAGGTGCCGCGTTTTTGGAAGGATTTTTATGGCATTTGGCATTTATAATTACAGAAAGACCGGCAGCGGAGTAAAGAAGGGCGGGCCTCAGAAAAAACCGTTTTTTCTGTTCTGGGAGATATTCGGGAACAAGTTCTGGAAGTTCTTTCAGATAAACCTGATCTATGTCGCGTTCTGCATACCGATAGTCACATTCGGCCCCGCTACGGCGGCAATGACCCAGCTCATGCGCAAATTCACGATAGGCGAGCCCATATTCGTGTGGCATGAGTTCTGGACCGCGTTCAAAAAGAATTTCAAACAGGCGCTCTTCATGGGCTCGATAGACATTATCCTCATGGTGCTGCTGGCGTTCAACCTGAACTTCTACGCCGCGGCTCTGATGAACGCTTCCGATTTCCAGACGAAAGCGCTGCTGGCGGTATCGCTGGCTATGGGCTTCTTTGTGGTGATGATGCACTTTTACATCTACCCGCAGATAGTCGCGCTGAACCTTACGCTTCCGAAGATAATCAAGAACTCGTTCATACTGATGATCGTAGGCTTCAAGCGCAGCTTCGCCGCGTTTTTCGCGTGGCTCGCAATAGCGGCGCTCATGGTGCTGGGCTTCCCTTACTCGGCGCTCGCCATGCCGCTGATACCGTTCGCGTGGATGAGCTTCATAGCAACGTTCTGTGCCTACCCGGTGATACAGAAGCACATAATCGACCCCTACTATGCCGCGCGCGGCGAGAAGAACCCCGAATACTCCCGCTATGAGGACAACGATGAGGCGGTGTTCGAGGATATGGGAGGCTCCGAGGCTCCCACCGAGATACCAAAGGAGCAGAAAAAGAAAGCCGACGGCGGCGTAAAAGTCAAGACAAAAGGAAAAATAATAAGATAACAGTTGATTGATACGGAGAAAATACTATGAGAGCAGATCTGCATTGTCACACCACATTATCCGACGGCTCCCTCGGCATAGAGGAGGTCATTGCGCAGGCAAAGCGCAACAAAATTGATGTCCTGTCCATTACAGACCACGATAATCTCGCCTCGACCTCGCGCGCGGTCATTCTCGGACAGCGCTACGGCATACGCGTGCTGCCGGCGGTCGAGATCTCCGCTGTGGACGGCACCCGCGGCAGGAAGGTACATATCCTCGCGTATATGCCCCACAAGCCCGACCGCCTTGAAGGGCTCTGCCTGCGCACCACGGAGGCGAGAAAGCAGCTCGGCAAGAAAATGGCGCTTAAGGTGATCGCGGAATACCCGATAGCCTTCGAGAACATACTCCGCTACGCGGCGGGCGGCAAGACCATATACAAGTGCCACATCATGCACGCTCTCATGGACTACGGCTACACGACCGAGCTCTACGGCGACGTTTACGACAAGCTTTTCAGCGCTCAGGACGGTCTGTGCGCCGAGGAGGTAAGACAGGAGATCGAGCGCGTTCCGGACGTGCGCTTCGCGCTGGAGATGATACATTCGGCGGGAGGCACCGCTTCCATCGCGCACCCGAGAGTATATAACAGCTTCGAGGTCATAGAGGAGCTCGCCTCGCAGGGCAAGATCGACGGCATAGAGGTCTATCACGAAAGCGCCGACGAGACCGAGGAGGAACAGCTCCTCGACCTGTGCCAGCAGTACGGACTGCTCCCGACAGGCGGCTCGGACTTCCACGGCTTCTACAACCACTACGCGATATCGCTCGGCTACAAGTTCACGCCCGAGCAGTCAGTCCGCGCTATAATAACACGCGGCGAAAACCTGAATATTTAAAGGAAGATAAGAAATGGACATCAAAGAAGAAGCACTGAAAAAGCACTACGAATGGCAGGGAAAGATCGAGGTCATTTCCCGCGCGCCGATAAATACGCGTGAGGATCTGTCGCTGGCGTATACGCCCGGCGTCGCTCAGGCGTGCCTCGAAATACAGAAGAAGCCCGAGCTGTCATACGAGCTGACACGGCGGAAGAACCTCGTCGCCGTGATCACGGACGGCACGGCGGTGCTCGGACTCGGCGACATCGGCGGGCTTGCGGGTATGCCGGTAATGGAGGGCAAATGCTGCCTGTTCAAGGAGTTCGCGGGAGTCGACGCGTTCCCGCTCTGCATAAAGAGCAAGGACGTCGACGAGATAGTTCACACGATAGAGTTGCTGTCCGACAGCTTCGGAGGCATAAACCTTGAGGATATCGCCGCTCCGAGGTGCTTCGAGATAGAAAGAAAGCTCAAGGAGAGGCTCGACATACCCGTTTTCCACGACGACCAGCACGGCACAGCCGTCGTAGTCGGCGCGGCTCTGATAAACGCCGCCAAGTGCGCGGGCAAGAAGCTCGCTGATATGACGGTCGTAATAAACGGCGCGGGAGCCGCGGGAATGGCGATAGGCAATTTCCTGCTGAGCCTCGGCATAGGCGACCTCATAATGGTCGATCTCTGCGGTATAATAAACCGTGAGGACAGCTACGAGAACCCGGCTCACGAGGATATCAAGAGCCGCTCGAACAAGAACTGCCTCAGGGGCAGGCTCGCCGACGCGATGAAGGGCGCGGACGCCTTCGTCGGCGTATCGAGACCGAAGCTCGTGACCCCGGATATGATAAAGAGCATGGCGGATAAGCCCATAGTATTCGCAATGGCGAACCCCACCCCCGAGATAATGCCCGACGAGGCAAAGGCGGCGGGAGCTTTCATCGTGGGCACCGGGCGCAGCGACTTCCCGAACCAGATAAACAACGTGCTCGTGTTCCCGGGACTGTTCAAGGGAGCCCTCTCCGTGCGCGCAAAGCGCATAACCGAGGAAATGAAGACGGCGGCGGCGTACGCTATCGCCTCCATAATCCCGGACAGCGAGATCACGACCGAGAACATCATCGCCAGCCCGCTCGACAAGCGCGTCGCGGATACCGTGGCAAAGGCGGTCGGGGAGGCATATAAGGAGTGAAGATAGTATCGGTGGATTTCGGCGACAGCCATACCGGCATCGCGGAGTGCGACAGACTGGAAATGATAGCCACCCCGGTCTGCATAATAAACGAGCGCCGCTTTGAGGTCTGCGCGGATAAGACCGCGGAGAAGATAAAGGAGCTCGGCGCGGAAATGGCGGTAGTCGGTAATCCGATCAACATGAACGGCACCTATGGCCCGAGGAGCGAGAAATGCCGCGAATTCGCGGAGCTGCTCCGGGCGAGGCTGGATATCCCCGTCGAGATGTGGGACGAGCGCTCGTCCACCGTGACGGCTCACAGCATAATGAACGAGCTGGACAGGCGCGGCAAGAAGCGAAAGGCCGTCATCGACGCCGCAGCCGCAGCCGTGATACTCGAAAGCTATCTCGCGTACAGGAGAAACCGCAATGTATAAAAAGAAATACGACAAGGAAGCCGCGGACAAGAAGCTGAAGCGCACGGTGATACGCAACTGGATACTCATGCTCGTATCGCTGGGGCTGGTGGTTGTCTGCTATTACTTTGTCAGATAAACGAAAGGGAAATAAGTTATGTACATCTACAACAGCGCGTCCCGGAAAAAGGAAGAGCTGGTGACGCACACACCCGGAAAGCTCAATATGTACACCTGCGGACCCACGGTGTACCACTACGCCCACATAGGCAACCTGCGCACCTACATCATGGAGGACGTCCTCGAAAAGTATCTGCGCTTCACGGGGCTCGACGTCAAGCGCGTAATGAACATCACCGACGTGGGACATCTGACCAGCGACGGCGATACAGGCGACGACAAGATGCTAAAGGGAGCAAAGCGCGAGCACAAGACCGTTATGGAGATCGCGAAGTTCTACACGGACGCGTTCTTTGAGGACTGCAAAAAGCTGAACATCAAGACCCCCGACGTGGTCGAGCCCGCTACCAACTGCATAGGCGAGTTCATAAGAGTCATCTCCTCCCTGCTGGAAAAGGGCTACGCCTACGAGGCGGGAGGGAACATATACTTCGACACCTCGAAGCTCGACAAGTACTACATCTTCAACGACTTCAACGAGGAGGACCTCGCCGTCGGAGTGCGCGAGGGCGTCGAGGAGGACGGGAATAAGCGCAATAAAACGGACTTCGTGCTGTGGTTCACAAAATCGAAGTTCGAGGATCAGGAGCTGAAATGGGAGAGCCCGTGGGGACTCGGCTACCCCGGCTGGCACATCGAGTGCAGCTGCATCAGCATGAAGCACCTCGGCGAGTACCTTGACCTCCACTGCGGAGGCATTGACAACCAGTTCCCCCACCACACCAACGAGATCGCGCAGAGCGAGGCATACCTCGGGCACCCGTGGTGCAGATACTGGTTCCACGTACATCACCTGAATACCGGCGACGGCAAGATGAGCAAGTCGAAGGGAGAGTTCCTTACCGTGTCACTGCTGGAGAGCAAGGGCTACGACCCGCTCGCTTACAGGCTGTTCTGCCTGCAGTCCCACTACCGCAAGACCCTCGAATTCTCGTGGGAGAACCTCGACAACGCGGCGGCGGCTTACTCGAAGCTCGTGGCGAGGATCGCGCCGCTCTATGAGAACGTCACCGACGAAAAGACCGACGGGGCTGTTTTTGACGAGCTGCTGAAGGGCTTCCGCGAGGCGCTGGACAACGACCTCAATACCGCGCAGGCGATCACCGCGCTCTACGACGTGCTTAAGGCTGACGCTCCCGCGGCTGCGAAGCGCTGCGCGGTGGAGCACATGGACTATGTGCTGTCCCTCGGGCTTGCGGAGGCGGCAAAGAAGCTGCTCGCGGACAAGGCGAACGAGGGCGCGGACATTCCGGCTGAGATCCGGGAGCTCGCGGCACAGCGCGCCGAGGCGAGAAAGTCAAAGGACTTCGCGAAGGCGGACGAGCTGCGCGCGAAGATCACCGGGCTCGGATATATCGTGGAGGAAACACGGCAGGGTACCGTGATAAGAAAGGCATGAAGTCAATACTGAAAAAAGCGGCGGCGGGAATCCTGACGGCCGCACTCATATCCGCGGCTTCGGGCTGCGCGCTGTTCGGCGGCGGCAACGAGGGTCTGAACGAGAACCCGCTCCGCACCTTCGATTACAGCAGTATGAAGCTCGTACAGCTGGAGGAGCCGCGTGAGGGTCAGAAGACCGCCGTGATAGAGACCGACGCGGGCACGATAACCGCAGTGCTTTACCCCGAGTACGCTCCCAACACGGTGCAGAACTTCATAAACCGCGCGAACGAGGGCTACTACAACGGCAAGGACATCTACTGCGTGCTGGAAAAGTCCATATTCATGTCGGGGGCGTTCGACGAATCGAGGAACTCCGGCGCTACGGAGGACGGACAGCCGATAGCAAACGAATACACCGCCGACCTGTGGCCGTTCAAGGGCGCGGTATGCTCGTTCAGCGGGCGCGTGGGATACGGCGACAGCAGGTTCATGGTGATGAACAGCCGCGAGCTTTCCGAGGAGGATTTCGATCAGCTGCGGGAATTCAGGAACAATAACGATCAGGCGCTGCCGGAGGAGCTGCTGACCGCGTTCCGCGAAAAGGGCGTGGTCATAGACTTTGCGGGAGCCTATACCGTGTTCGCGCAGACGATAGAGGGCTTCGACGTCATCGAGAAGATATGCTCGGCAAACGTCAGCGGCGACCTGAGCATACCCGACCCGCCGATATATATAAAGAGTGTAACGATAGGCGAATATCACGCACAGGAGCAATAAGACGATGAAACTGATGAAAAAGGCCGCAGGTCTGCTCGCAGGCGTGATGCTGCTGTTCGCGGCGGCATCCTGCGGCGACGACAAGGCTGTCGGGAACCTCGGCGACGTCAAGCTTGAGGACAACGATGTTTACGCCGAGATAACCATAATGGACTATGGCACGATAACGGCGAAGCTGTTTGAAAAGGCGGCTCCCGAGTCGGTCAAGCGGTTCATCGAGTTTGCCGAGCTGGGCTACTACAACGGCACTACGATACACCGCGTAATAGACAATTATATGATACAGGGCGGCTCGCTCAACGGCGACGGCAGCGACGGCGAGATACCGCCGAACCAGTACATACCGGTGGAGACCTCCAACGTTGCGTACAACTTCTACGGAGCCCTGTGCTTTGCCGCGTCCAAGAACGGCAGCTACGCGCAGTTCTACATAGTGGACAACCATACGCCGCAGGACATCGACGCGGTCATAAACAAGCTCACTGAGCAGCTGGCGGACGAGACTATCACCTCGCGTATGCTCGAAAAGGATAAGCTGTATTATCAGGAATACCTGAACAAGCTTAAGGCTATCCCTGCCGAGGTCAAGGAAAAGTACGCCTCGGCGGGCGGGCTGTATGAGCTCGACGGTCAGAATACCGTGTTCGGGCAGGTCATCGACGGCTATTCGGTGCTGAAAGCGGTCTCCGCCGTGGAGGTCGTTTCGGGCAATCCGATAGACGACAGGGTCGGTACTCCGTCAAAGCCCATTGACCCGATAACGATAGAGTCGATCAAGATAATCCGCATCGAGCCCGAGGTCACCGAGGAGACCACTACCACCAAAAAGCCCAAGAACACCAAGGGCACCAAGGACGTTGTGAACGCCGAAACTCTGCCGACGCTCGAATCCTCGACGGAAACGGGAGCCGAAGCGGAGGACGGCGCCTCTGATACGACGGCGCCGGACGACACCTCCGCAGATACGACGACCTCCGCGGAAATGACGACCTCTGCCGATACGACGACAGCCGCCGCCGCGGACGAATCCGCACCCGCAGAGACCCGCGAGACCAACGAGATAGAGGCTCTGCAGGGGTCGGACGATGAAGTTATCGAGATATTTGAGGAATAGGTTTGTGCATTATTACTTGCCGGCAGTAATGCTGCGGTATGCCGCCATATCGCCGGCTAAGCGCATTCTGGGCTTTTCGGGTGTATATTGTGAACATTATTGTTAAAAATATATGTTGAAAATGTAGATTTTGCATAAAAAGCCTTTATTTTTGCGCAAAAATGTGATATAATCTTAAAGCATCGAACAAGAGGGTCGATCATTACCGAACGGAATCGCATTTCTCCCGGAACGGGTCTTATAAAATATACCGTACAAGAGGTCAATAATTTGGAGAAATTTATTATAAACGGCGGAAGAAAGCTGCGCGGAGAAGTAGAGATAAGCGGCGCTAAAAACGCTGCTCTCGCTATAATTCCCGCTGTCATGCTGTGTGACGAGCCCTGTGTGCTCGAAAATGTCCCCGCTATAAACGACGTCAACATAAGCCTGCAAATACTGCGGGAGCTTGGCGCGGACGTCAGATTCATCGACAGAACGACGATCTCGATAGATCCCCGTATGATACAGGATATGCCCGTACCCTACGAGCTGGCGCGCAAGATGAGAGCGTCGTATTATTTCCTCGCTACCCTGCTGAGCAGGTTCAAGCACGCGAGAGTCCCGATGCCCGGCGGCTGCGACCTGGGCGACAGACCCATGGATCAGCACCTTAAGTGCTTCCGCGAGCTCAGCGCAAAGTGCAGCATCGAAAACGGCATCGTTGACGCGAGAGCCGATTTCCTCTTCGGGACACAGATATATTTTGATAAAGTATCGGTAGGCGCTACTATAAACGCCATGCTTGCCGCCGTAAAGGCCGAGGGGCTCACGATCCTCGAAAACGCGGCAAAGGAACCGCACATCGTCGATCTTGCGAACTTCCTCAACTCCATGGGCGCGGACATCATGGGCGCCGGTACCGACGTAATAAAGATCAAGGGCGTGAACAGGCTCCACGGAGCGGAATACGCCATAATCCCCGACCAGATAGAGGCGGGAACCTTCATGATAGCAGTTGCCGCAACAAAGGGCGACGCGCTGATAAAGAATGTTATACCCAAGCACCTTGAACCGATAACCTCCAAGCTCCGCAAGATAGGCGTGGTAGTAATGGAGTACGACGACAGCGTCAGAGTAATCGGTCAGGAAACATACGAGAGAATAAACGTAAAGACGATGCCCCACCCGGGCTTCCCGACGGATATGCAGCCCCAGCTCGCAGCGCTCCTTGTGCTCGCGAAGGGTACAAGCATCATCAACGAAGGCATTTTCGACAATCGTTTCAGATATGCCGACGAGCTGCGCAGAATGGGCGCGGATATCTCCGTCGACGGTAAGGTCGCAGTCATCGAGGGCGTGGATCACCTCACCGGTGCCCCCGTCAAAGCCACCGACCTGCGCGCAGGCGCAGCGCTGATAATCGCCGGCCTCAGCACATACGGAGTAACGGAGATCGAGGATATCCAGCATATCGAGCGCGGCTACGATAACCTCGACGGTAAGCTCAGAGCTATGGGCGCCGATATCGTCAAGCGCTCCGTCCCCGAAGCCATCAGACAGGCGATCTGATTTTCAGAGCGAGAAGAGAAGAAGAGAAGAGAAGAGAAGAGAAGAGAAGAGAAGAGAAGAGAAGAGAAGCACCTTTTCTCCGGGGGAGGAAGAGAGAGGGCAGGAAGGAAGCCCCTGTTCCAATCCAGTTGCCTTTGATCGCCGCGTCCTTGCGGCGTTTTGGGCAACTGATTACGGCATCCTGCCGTAGGAAAGGCGGGTCTTGGAAAGTGGATGGATATAATCGTAGAATCCCGGCAAGGCCAACTATCTGGTATTCCCCCACGATAAGGGCTACACCTGTGAGACTGCCGAGGCGTATTACGACTCCATTGGATTCTACGATTA
>JAIKZF010000066.1 GCA_024682455.1 Ruminiclostridium sp.
TGTACTGCGTGGCTGTCCCCGCTACGCTGATACTGCTCATACAAACCATAATGATAATATTCGGCTTCGGTCACGACGGGGCAGGCGTCAACCCCAGCGATACCTCCGGTATAGAGGGGCTTGACGGAGATGTGAGCTTCGACGGCGACGTGGGCGGCGGTGCGGACTTCGCGGACGGCGGCGACGCGTCCGACTTCGATACCGACGTGCATTACGGCGACGGCAGCAGCCCCGGCGATATAGGCACTATGAACTTCTTCACCGTGCAGGGCGTCATAACGTTCCTGTGCGTATTCGGCTGGGTAGGCATTGCGGCCTACACGATATCGGGAAACGCGATACTCGCGGTGATATTCGGGCTCCTGCTCGGCTTCGCGGCGATGTACGGAGTGGCGAAGCTGCTGTGGGTGTCCAAGAAGCTTGCGCAGAACGGCACCTTGAATGTGAAGAACCTGCTCGGCGCTTCCGGGACCGTCTATCTCGTGATACCCGGCGACGGCGAGAATAAGGGCAAGGTGAACATAACCAGCGGCGAGCGGCTCGTGGAGTTCGACGCAATAACGGACGGCGGCGAGGCTCTGCCCGACGGCACGCCCGTCAGAGTCATAGATATAAGAGCGGGGAACGTTCTGGTAGTCGAAAAAATATAACGCGGAGGCTCTATGGAAGCTTTAGACATCATATACATAGTGACGATAGTTGTCATATTGCTGGGAGGACTTGCGGCTCTGCACTTCCTGCTGCCGAAGGAGAAGAACTTCGACGACAAGCACGCGTACCTGTACCGTATAGAATACCGCGACGGCTCGTACAAGATCAGTCATAAGAAGGCGAGCTTCGGGGAGAATATATATTCGATACGCAGCAAGTTCTTCTACCTGCCGAGAGCTCCGTTCGACGCCGAGGCGTTCTGCGACGAGGCGACGGGCAAGGACGGCAAGATCTACCGCGCAGCCGCGGTCGTGACAGTGCTCTTTCCCGAGGAGCAGCTCGATGTATTCGCTCCGATCTTCCAGAATATGTCCCGGGAGGGAATGCTCGAAACCGTGTCCGAGGCTATGAGCACAGCTCTGGAGGACGCGGTCACGCAGTATGAGGGCAGCGAGCCCTTCGACGCGTTCTTCCGCGGCATCGCCGATAAGAAGGCTGAGCTGTTCGGGCTCAGGATCCGGTCGGTGCAGGATCTCAGCGTCAATAAGATAAGCGGACCGGACAAGTAAACGGAAAAAGTCAATATTGCGGCTTGCCGCATTAAAATAAGGAGGAAACACTATGGATCCCATTATCATTGTAGTGATAGCCGTAGCGGTCATCATTCTTTTCGCTCTCGTAGCGGGTATCCTTTCGAGATACCGCAAGTGCCCGTCCGACAAGATACTCGTTATATACGGTAAAGTCGGCAGCGACAAGAGCGGTCAGGCACGCAGCGCACGCTGCATCCACGGCGGCGCAGCGTTCATCGTCCCCATTATCCAATCCTATCAGTATATGGATCTGACGCCTATCTCGATCAACGTTGACCTGAGAAACGCGCTCTCCAAGCAGAATATCCGTGTAGACGTACCGTCGAGCTTTACGGTTGGTATCTCCACCGAGCCCGGCGTTATGCAGAACGCGGCTGAAAGACTGCTGGGTCTCAAAATGCAGCAGGTGCAGGAGCTCGCGAAGGATATCATCTTCGGTCAGCTCCGTCTCGTCATCGCGACAATGGAGATCGAGGAGATCAATACCGACCGTGACAAGTTCCTTATCGCGGTATCGAACAACGTTGAGATCGAGCTCCGCAAGATAGGCCTGCGCCTCATCAACGTAAACGTTACGGATATCAGGGACGAGTCCGGCTATATCGAGGCTCTCGGTAAGGAAGCCGCGGCAAAGGCTATCAACGATGCGAAAAAATCCGTTGCCGAAAAGAACCGCGACGGTGCTATCGGTGAAGCCAACGCGAACCGTGACCAGCGTATCCAGGTAGCTGCCGCCAACGCGAGCGCCATAGACGGTGAGAACTCCGCGAAGGTAGCGGTTGCGCAGTCCGAAGCGACAAGGCGCTTCAAGGAAGCCGAGGCTGACGCCAAGGCTGCAAACGACGCAAAGGTAGCTATCGCGCAGACAGGCAGAGACGGTGAGATCGGTCAGGCGAACGCTCTGCGCGACCAGCGTGTGCAGGTAGCCGCTGCCGACGCGAAGGCTGTCGAGGGTGAGAACTCGGCGAAGATCGCGGTAGCCCAGTCCAACGCACAGCGCCGCGAGAAGGAAGCGGAAGCCCTGAAGCTCGCGACCGCTGCCGAAGCCGTTCAGGCCGCAAAGGCGTGCGAGGAATCCTACGCGGCTCAGAAGCTTGCCGAGGATCAGCGTGCACAGCTCGAAATGTCCACTCAGAAGGCTGATATCATCGTAAAGGCTCAGATCGCCAAGGAGCAGGCTCAGATCGCCGCCGAGGCCGAGGCTGAGGTAATGCGCCGCAAGGCAAAGGGCGAGGCCGACGCGATATTCGCGAAAATGGAAGCGCAGGCAAACGGTATGCGCGAGATACTCCAGAAGCAGGCGGAAGGTATGCGTGAACTCGTCAATACAGCGGGCAGCGCGGACGACGCCGTTAAGCTCATGCTGGCGGATAAGATGGAAGACCTGCTTAAGATCCAGGTGGACGCTATCAAGAATATCAAGATAGACAAGGTTACCGTCTGGGACGGCGGTTCCGGCGGCAAGGACGGTAAGAACTCCACCGCGGACTTCATCAGCGGATTGTTCAAGTCTGTGCCTCCTCTCGGTGAGATGTTTGATCAGGCGGGCATGAAGCTTCCCGATTATCTCGGTACCACAGTTGAAGCACCTGCCGAAACTCCCGCACCTGCCGATACTCCCGCTGCGCCGGCCGAGTGAGTCTGTTCGGCGGAAATAGCTAAAAATAAGTGAACTGCGCCTGCCGACAGCGACAGGCGCAGTAATTTGTTATAAACTTGCAGTTTTTAGTCATTTCCGTTTCTTATACTGTCAAAAGGAGCACTACCTATCCCCGCTGCAAGGCGAAGCGATTTGTTTTAGGGTCCAGCCCTTTTTTCAAAAGGGCTGGCCGCCGGAGGCACTCGAGCGTAAGCGACCTCTTGTTCTCGTTCTCGAGCGCAAGCGACCTCTCGAGCGTAAGCGGCCTCTCGAGCGCAAGCGGCTTCTTTGACCCTCTTCTGCGCCTGCCGACAGCGACAGGCGCAGTTTTTTTGCTCAGACACAGCCGAGCCGTCGGGGAAATGCTTTTTCCCGCTTTCTAATCTTGACATTTCGTGATTATAGTAGTATAATAGATGTATATGTGAAACGGCAGGTGATCCGATGAAGTTCTACAAATGGAACAAACATTACCTTGGCTGGGGAATAACAGCCTTCATTGTGATAATCGCTTCGATACTCGTGGGTACAATGCTGGTAAATATCGGCACAATAGCGGCGGGTATAGGGAATTTTATCTCGGCGATAAGCCCTATCATCTATGGAATGGTGATAGCATACCTGCTCGCGCCCGTAGTCGAGACATTTGAAAAACGCGTGTTCGCCGGACTGTTCAAGAAGAGCGACCAGCCCTTCGCGCAGATAGCGAACCATGAGACCGCGGACGGCGGCGATCCCCGCGCGAAATACTCTCATCTGAAGATATATGTCCGCAACAGACCCCGCCGCGCTGTAAGCATAACCGTCACATTCCTGATATTCATAGGCGTGATAGTGGGGATACTCGTCGCGATCATACCGCAGCTTACCGCGACCATAAAGCTGCTGGTCGATAACATACCGACATATATGAGCAACCTCGTCGCGTGGACTCAGGAAATGTTCACAAACTACCCAGAGATAGGCGCCGAGATCACAAATATCATCAACGACGCGGGCTCGACCCTGCGCAACTTCCTGAATACGTCGATACTGCCGCAGATGGGCGATTACCTCGGCTTCCTCACGAACGGGATAATGAGCCTTGTGGGACTGGTGCTGAACCTTGTGTTCGGTATGGTCGTCGCGATATACTGCCTTTACAGCAAGGAGCTCTTCGCCGCACAGGCAAAGAAGGTGCTCTATACCGTATTTAACGTTAAGCACGCCAACGGAATGATATCGAGCATGAGAAAGCTCCACCACTCGTTCGGCAACTTCATAACAGGTACTATAATAGATTCGTTCGTCGTAGGCTGCATAACCTTCGTGGTAACGACCTTCGCGGGTGTGCCGTTCTCTCTGCTGGTGTCGGTGCTTATGGGACTTACGAACATAATCCCGTATTTCGGACCGTTCATCGGACTTGTGCCGAGCCTGTTCCTGATATTTATGGAGAACCCCGTGATGTGCATAGTTTTCACGGTGATAGTCCTCATAATACAGAACCTCAACGGCAACGTGATAAGCCCGCGCATCATCGGCGACAGCACGGGTCTGACCAGCTTCTGGGTAATATTCGCTATCCTCGTGGGGCAGGGAATGTTCGGCTTCTGGGGACTGATAATAGGTATACCGCTGTTCGCGGTTATTTACAGCGCGTTTAAGACCTTCGTGGCGGGAAAGCTCACCGCAAAGGGGCTTCCGGCGGGCTCGGACGAATATACCGACATCGACAGTATACGTGAGGAGGATCTGTCGCCGGTGTCGCTTACCGAGACGATAGCCGCAGAACAGGCGGAAAAGGCAAGACGGGACGCGGAAGTGAGGGAGCGCAAGCGTAAGGCGCATGAAGAAAAGAAGAATGCGATAAAGGAAACGATCGGCGGCATAGTAAAGCGCGACGATCCGGGCGATAAGCCTCCGCGCTCCTAAGGCGGGAACAGCGGGAAACAGAAAGGAGGAAACCGTCATTGAACATGGAAAGGCTTAAGAACGATTACGGCAATGTGCTGTGGTCGGGAAAGAAATGTATCCTGGGAATGCCCATATCCTTCACGAGGTATGTGCTGACCGATACCACGCTCTACACAAGGATAGGGCTTTTCAACATCAAGGAGGACGAGATAGAGCTGTACCGTATTTTCGACAAGAAGATATCCTTCACTCTCGGGCAGAGGATATTCGGCTGCGGGACAATAGCTATCGCGTCAAAGGATATCGACACTCCGGAAAAGAAGCTCATATCCATCAAAAAGCCGCGCGATGTGAAAAAGATGCTCGATGAGGCTGTAAGAGTACAGCGTGACAAGTACTATGTACGCGGCAGAGATATGATCGGCGGGCAGGTCGATGTGCATGACGATATGATGCAGGACGATTTCACCGAAATATAGCTGTGTTTCGGCGGGAAAATTGTGGAAAATTGACGAAATTTTGCGGAAAATACAAAAATATGAATTTTCCGCGTCACCTTTGACCCGAAAAAATCGTTTTATTATATAGGGGCGGCAGGGGAGACCGCGCCGCCGGAGCATACTTTTGTTAATATTATCCGCGGAATGCGGGTCGAAAAGGAAAGGAAGATAAAATGAACAAGCTTTTGAAAAAAGCCGCGGCATTCATCACGGCAGGATTCATGGCAGCCACAGGCTTCGGAGCCGAAGCTTTTGCGGAAAGCAGAAGATACGACGCCACGGCTACCGCCACGATCGCTTATGAAGCGGCAGTAGAAAAGCCCACATATACCATAAAGGGTACTAAGGGCGTCAGAAAGATCAAGCTGTCTTCAAAAACCTCGGGTGCGCAGATCTATTACACAACGAACGGAACTGTCCCGACGACAAAGAGCAGCCAGTACAAGCTCGGCACCCTTCTCAAGATAACAAAGAACGTCAAGATCAAGGCTATCGCTGTATACGGCGGTCAGACGAGCGCCGTTATGACAAAGACCTTCAAGGTAGCCACAATGTACGGTGACATCACCGGCGACGGCAACATCAACCAGAATGATATGGCAAGACTTAAGAACTACCTTGCCAGCAAGACCTCCTACGTCTGCAAGGACAACGCGGACTGCGACGGCAACGGCACGATCGGCGCAAACGACCTCACCGTGCTCAAGATGTACCTGGACGGCAGCATAACCACGCTCCCGTACAGCGGCGGCAGCGTCGTCGAGGTGGAGGATCCCGAGGATACCGAGGGCGACGGCGACGATTATGTTCCCGCTGCCACCGTCAAGCTTTCAAAGCCCGGCATCACGGTCTACAAGTCCCTTGGCGGCAAGAGAGTGGAATTCACCAGCACAACGCCCGGCGTGACCTTCTACTACACTCTCAACGGCAGAGAGCCTTCGACCTCCAGCACAAAATACACCGAGAAGTTCCTCATCGACCAGGCGGGCTCCTACACGGTCAAGGTAATAGCTTATAAGGGCGGCAGCGTCAGTGCGGTACAGCAGACCGTAGTGAACGTGGGTCAGACCGCGAATGTCATCACGCCCACATCTACCACCGAGGCTTATGCAGACTCCGTCAAGGTCGCTCTTATGTGCGATACCGAGGGCTCGATCATCTATTACACAACGGACAAGACCGATCCCCGCACAAGCGCAACGGTCAAGAAGTATACCGGCGCTTTCGATCTTTACCCCCTGTCCGGCGAGGAGAACGCAACCGTAAAGGCGTACGCGCGCTCCAAGGCAAACGCCGACAGCAATATCTCCACATTCACCTTCAAGGTAAAGGCTAACTTCACGATCACCGGTACCGTATGGAACGACACACCCGGCACAGCCTCCACAGCCGACGGCGTAAAGGCGGCTGGCGAAAGCGGCATAGCCGGTATAAGAGTCCTCGCTCTCAACGTGAACTCCGGTTCTTACGTTAAGGAAGCCCAGACCGATTATAACGGCAACTACACTATCTCCGGTCTCCAGCCCGCGAATACATACAAGATAGTATTCGAGTTCAACGGTCAGCAGTACCGTCCGTACAACGCTGTAAAGCCCGGCGGAAATCAGGCTCTCATAACCACCACGATACCCCAGCTCACTATCAAGAACGGCGGCGCTTACAATCCCACCGGCACTATGATAGCAAGCATCAACAGCTACGCGGGCGCGATACAGAGCACAGTCTACACAGCTGCGGCTACCACGATGAATACCTACACCGAGTCCGCCGCCAACGTTAACCTCGCGCTCATATCCAATATGTACGGCGCGGTTTCGCTGTCCATAACCTCGTCCGGCTGGACGAACTCCTCGTCCGTTTCCGGTCCCGCAGTCATGAACGAAGACAAGGTGACCTACAATATCACGATCACCAACAACTCGCCTGTCGAGACTCTCTGCGACCTCACTCTTGAGCTCTATCTTACGGACGCGTTCACGAATATCGTAATGGTAAAGACGAACAATGTCTTTGTATCGAATTACAGCGACGCTGTAAGGAGCGGGTATCGGTACTACGCTCTGAGCAACCTGCTGAACTCGAACGGACTTGCGCCCGGTCAGTCAGTATCGTTCTCAGTCAGCGGCAATGTCTCCACCGACATCGGCAATTACCTCAACTGCTCCGTCGAGGTGACATCTTACAGATTCGCAGACTCGGTATATGACCGTTACTCGGTACCCGGCAATATGACGATAGGCAATCCGAAGGAAAAGGACGAAGCCTCCGCTACACCTATTCTGGTAATGTCCGTGACCGACAACACCACCGAAGCAACGATCACCAACCTCGACAAGGATCTGTTTACCGCAGGCGGCAGATACAAGGAAGATGTTTACCAGGATCAGGTCATCAAGGTACGCATCTACTTCGAGGGTATAAGCGGCTCCTCCGACTACAGCCTTGAATCCTACGATCAGCCTACCGCACGCCACTCCTCCACATTCTACAAGCTCGGCAGCGGATATCTCCTTGAGCTGACGGTAATGGCGAACTCCTCGAATATCCCGGGTATTGCGATCTATAACATCTCAATAAAGAAGAACCCCAAGATCAAGCTACAGCTCTCATTCAATATCCTGTCGATATAAAAGCAACGGCTCCTTCGTTTAGAAGGAGCCGTTTCTCTGTCAAAGAAGTACAATTTTGTTTGTTTACGTTTCTTTTTACTATCAAAAGGCGTACTACCTAACCCCGCTGCAAGGCGAAGCGATTTGTTTTAGGGTCCAGCCCTTTTTTAAAAGGGCTGGCCGCCGGAGGCACTCGAGCGTAAGCGGCTTCTTGTTCTCGTTCTCGAGCGCAGCGGCCTCTTGTTCCCGTTCTCGAGCGCAGCGGCCTCTCGAGCGCAAGCGGCTCCTTCGACACGAAGGAGCCGTTCTTTTTTTACAGGTACAGCAGAAAGAACGTGAACAGCAGACTTACGGCGACACCGGCTATGAACAGCGGGCCGGTGAATATCACTCTGAGCTGTTCGCCGTTCGTCATGACTGACGGGGCGCGGAATGAGAACAGTTTCAGCACTATGGCGGCAATGAAAGCCGCGAAGCCTACGAACAGCAGGACATAACCCAGATAATCGCACAGCGTGCCGAGGAACGAAAAGACCGCGTTGATTGCCGGGTCGTCGAAGGTCTCGGGTCTGTAACTGCTCATTCCCGCAATCAGATTGTTTATCATGTGTACAATTATCGCGGGCTTGACCGAATTGCTGCGTATCGCTATCACAGCCATTGAAAAGCCGAACAGGAACGTATAAAGGAACTGGTCGAAATTGAAGTGCGACAACCCGAACAGCATTCCAGAGACCACGGCAGCCTGCATATCCCCGAAGGCTCGCAGCGGGCGCAGCAGCAGATGACGGCATATCAGCTCCTCGCACAGCGGCGCGACGATGATGCTGAAAAACTCGAATACGGCAAACTGGAAAAGGTTTGCAGGCATCATATTCGAAAATGCAGCCTCCGGTTTTGGGATACCGAACGCCAGATTCAGGACTGAGGAGACGAAAACCGTCATCAGCGCCCCGATCCTCGCGAGGCCGCTCCCGGCGAAAAACAGCAGAGGCATATCAAACGGTCTTTTCGGGTACGGCACCGTCGGGAGCTCCGACCTGAATTCACTGCGGAACAGCACGGGGTACAGCATGAGCGGAACCGCGTAGCTTGCGACGGAGTTCATCAGCATAAAGAACGTAAAGCCCAAGTCCGTCTCGTTGTTGAGCGCCGACACGCCGGTGAGGGAGGTGAATAAAGCAAAGCAGATTATCATTAAGAGATTTCCGACGAACACATAGTTGAACACCTCAAACAGCATGACGGCGCCGTACTTGTCTGAGAGCTTCCGTAAAGCGTACCCGGCGGTACCTTCACTGTATTTCATATCAGCCTCCGATCAGGCCGGCGGAAATGCCGAACACGGTGTCTATTATCATCAGTATGGCTATCACGGACGGTACGGCGGTCACGAGAATAAGAGCCTTGCGGCCGTTGCCGAGCTCGGGAAATACCTTCGGCACCTTGTAGCGCTTTATCTGCTTTATCTTCATTATGGCGGAGATGAAGCCTATCACGGCAAGTATAACGACGCTGACCATAAATATCCCGAACACGGCGAGCCAGATCATATCGCTGTCGGGCACCGCGTCCGTATTGCCGCGCAGAATGAATTGCTGCACGCCGTTGGTCGACAGGAGCAGCACCATGATGCCGCTTATGGAATTGACCATCATGTGCAGTATGGTGGTCGGGAATATCGAGCCGGTGACGTTAGCGATATAACCGAGGCATATACCTATCACGGCGGTGTAGAACATCTGCTGGAAATTCGCGTGAGCAAGCCCGAACATGATACCCGTGGTGAATATCGCGAAGCCGTTGCCGTAGGGTTTCAGCGCGTCCATGAGCGCTCCGCGGTACACGAATTCCTCGAATATCGGAGCAATGACCACGAGCATGAAGAACAGGAACAGCGCGCTGCTGATATCGCCCTCAAAGGCCGGGGAAACGGTGTTGAGCTTACGGGTGAAGTCGATCTTCCGCTCAATGAGCATAAGCACTATCATCGTAACGAGGCTCACAGCGGCGCCTGTGCCGTAGACAGCCGGGAAATTGCCGAGCGCGCGCGTGTTGCTCTTCGGCACCTTATAATGCGCTTTCAGCCCCGTGCCTCCCTTTCCGAGCCAGCCGAACATGAACGCTCCGATGACCGCGGGAGCCACCTGCAGGAACAGCGCCGATATCGAGAGCTGTATGATATATCTCGGCGTGTACGGCATACTGTCGCCTATCGCGCCGTCGACCGCGAGCAGTATGTACAGTCCCGCATAGCGCAGTATGAAAACGAGCATCATGAATAAGCCGACCTTAAACGCGGTCTTCTTGAAGTCCTTCTTAGCTTCCGCCGGATCCCGGAGCTCAGCTGTTGTTTCTTCAGGCATTTTTTATCTCCTTACGCTTTCTTTTTTCTTTGGGAATTTTTCTCCCAGTGCTCGATGATCCTTGTCTTCGAGCGCTCCAGCGCGAGGCTGTCCGCAGGCACGTTGCTCGTTATGGTGGAGCCCGCGCCCGTTGCGGCGTTCTCGCCTATCTCGACCGGCGCTATCAGGTTGGTGTTGCAGCCTATGAAGGCGTAGTCGCCTATCGTCGTGCGGTATTTGTTCACGCCGTCGTAGTTGGCGGTCACGCAGCCGCAGCCGAAGTTCACGCCCTTGCCCACGTCGCTGTCGCCGAGGTATGTGAGGTGCGCGACCGCGGTGTTGACGCCTATCTCGGAATTCTTGATCTCGACGAAATCGCCTATCTTCACGCCCTCATGCAGCACCGTGCCCGGACGGAGCTGTACGAAGGGGCCCGCCTTTACGCGGTCCGCGACGCGGGAGTCGTATGCCTGAACGTTGTTGAGGGTGACATTGTTCCCGATCTTACAGTTCTCGATCAGCGAGTTGGGGCCTATGACGCAGCCCTCGCCTATCTCGGCGGAGCCGCGTATTATGGTGCCGGGAAGTATCACCGTGTCTCTGCCTATACGAACGCCGCGTTCTATGATGATGCCGTCGGTCGAGACGAACTCTACGCCGTCGGACATCAGCTTTCCTATGACTGCCATTTTCGCGATTATATTGAGCCTGAGCAGGTCGGAGCGGTCGTCGGCTCCGAGAGCTATGCTCGGCTCGGAGACTCTGAATACGCCGGCCTTTCCGCCGTTTGAGCGTATGGCGGCCGCGAGGTCGCCGAGGCGGTATTCGCCCGAGGAATTGTCGGAGGAGAGCTTCGGGAGAGCGGCTTTCAGAGCTTCGGCTCTGAACCAGCAGAGCCCCGTGAATATCTCGGTGATGCCGAGCTGCCCGGGAGTGCAGTCCCCGGGGTAGGCTACGGCTTCGAGGCTGCCGTCCCCGCCCCGCACGACGCGTCCGCCGTCGGCGGGGTCGTCGAGGACGGCGCTGATGACGGTGATGTCGCTGCCGCTGTGGGTATGCTCGTTGAGCGAGGCTATTATCGTCGAGCAGTTGACGAACGGCATATCTCCGGGCATCACAAGCACATTGTCTCCGTCCTCCGGCAGCTCCGCCGCCTGCATGACGGCGTGGGCTGTGCCCTTGCGCCCGGACTGTGTGAATATGCGGTATTCCGCGCGTGAGCCGAGGTATTCCTTCACCGCGTCGGCTCCGCTGCCGACGACTACGCCGGTATCCTCCGGGGCAATGCCCGCCTCGGCGAGGATGTCGAGCACCCAGCCCAGCATGGGCTCGCCCAGCACCTTGCGCAGGACCTTCTGCCCGGCTGACTTCATTCTCCTGCCGTCGCCTGCGGCAAGAACTATCGCTTTACAACTCATATTATATGTTCCTTTCATTCCGGTCTGTGAAAATTTCCGATAACTGTATCTATTATCGCACATTTTCCCAAAATAATCAATACTTTTATTGATTTTGATGTGTTTTTGTGTTATACTTTATTTATTATGACATACAGGGTGGTATTATGATAAAGGAATTTGAAAAAAAGCCCCGCGAGTTCGCGGAGAAGGTCATCAGGACTGCCGAAGACGCGGGTTCCCTGAAAATGCTCGTTTCGGGCGCGCGGGAGACGAAGGATCCCGTGACCGCGTACGCGGCGGTTTACCGCGCGGTGCGCGAGGGGCTCGGCGTGACTCCGTTCGTTTCGCAGATCATAGCGGGAGGCTGGCTGGACGGCGAGAATATCGCCGAGCTCGCTACCGGCGAGGGCAAGACGATAGCGGCGGTGTTCGCGGCATTCATGTCCTGCTGCCGCGGGGACAAGGTGCATATACTCACGTTCAACGACTACCTCGCGAAGCGCGACCGCGAGTGGATGAAGCCCGTTTATGACCTGCTCGGGGCAAGCACCGCCTATATCACGGAAAAGGCGACCCATGACGAGCGCAGGGAAGCCTACAAAGCCGACGTGCTCTACTCTACCGTAAAGGAAACGGGCTTCGATTTCCTGCGGGATTTCCTCGTTTTCTCACCCGAGGACGCGGTCGGCAGCGGCTATGAGAAGGTGATAGTCGACGAGGCGGACTCGCTGCTGATCGACGAGGCGCGCATACCTCTGATAGCCGCCGGTATCATGGACATAGACAAGGACGCCGACCTCCCGGCGATATTCGATTTCGCGAAAACTCTGGAGGAGGGCGACTACGAGACCGACGCGGGCACAGCCTCGGCGTACCTGACCCGCTCGGGCGAGAAGAAGGCCGAGGAGCACTTCGGCACCGGAAATATCTACTCGGGCAGGAACAACGACCTGCTGGCGCGCCTGAACGACTCGCTGAACGCCCTGCACGTGCTTACCGAGGACAAGGACTACATCGTAAAGGACGGACAGATACGCATAATCGACACATTCACCGGGCGCACAGCCGAGAACCGCTGCTACCCCGGTCTGCTGCAGTCGGCTGTGGAGCTCAAGCACGGGCTCGATGTCACCGAGCGCGGCGTTATCATGGGCAGCATACCGATACAGTTCTTCCTGCGGCAGTACAGAACCGTGGCGGGCATGACAGGCACGGCTCTCACCGCAAAGGACGAGTTCGACGAGCTGTACGGGCTTGTTGTAAGGCACGTTGACCCGAATACCCCCTCGATACGCGAGGATCTGCCTATGGCGGTGTACTACGACGAGGACAGCAAGCTGAAAGCCGTCGTCCGCGAGACCCGGGCGGCGCATGAGAAGGATCAGCCTGTCCTGATAGGAACGGCCGACATAGCACAGAGCGAGAAGCTCTCCGCTCTGCTGACCGAAGCGGGCATAGAGCATAACGTCCTCAACGCCAAGAACGACGAGGAGGAGGCGGAGATCATCAAGGGCGCGGGAATGCCCGGCGCGGTCACGGTCTCGACGAATATGGCGGGACGCGGAGTCGACATAAGGCTCGGAGGCGCGGACGAGATGCGCCGCAGCGAGGCTGTCGCGGCGGGTGGACTCTACGCGATAGGAACGTTCCTCGCCGAGAGCACCCGCATAAACGACCAGCTCCGCGGCCGCGCGGCGCGTCAGGGAGATCCCGGACAGAGCAGGCTCTTCGTGTCCCTCGACGAGCAGATCATGCAGATATACAGACTGAAAAAGCACGTCCCCGCCCATAAATGGCCCGAGCCCACCGAGGACGAGATCACCGATAAGACCGTCGTGAAGGAGGTCGCCCGCATACAGAAGATCTCGCAGGGCAGGACCCTCGACGAGAGAGTGCGGCTGCTGAAATTCACGATGATAGGCGAAAAGCACCGCGACCAGGTATTCGAGTCCCGCAGAAAGTATCTCACCGGCGAAAAGGAGCCGACGATCTGGCAGGACGAGTTCCCGGAGCTCTATGAAAAGGCCGCGGAGAAGTACGGCGAGGAAGCCGTCGCAGCAAAGCAGCGCGAGTACGTGCTCGCAATGATAAATATGCGCTGGAACGGCTATCTGGAGTTCACGTCGTGGCTCCGCGAGAGCATACACCTCACCGCGATCGGGGGCGAGAACCCCGCCGAGGAATACAACATACGCTGCGAGAGCTTCTACGAGACCATGGGCGGCGACCTGATAAACGAAATGGGCGACGGGCTGGAGCAGCTGATCGAAAAGGGCATTGACGGGCTTAAGATACCGCGCCCGAAGAGCATAAGCACCTACCTGCTCGAAGACACGGGCGACGAGCTGGAGCGCCGCACTCTGGCGGAGTTCCTGTCCGGCGAGATCGACTACGACGAGTACGACAGCGAGGACGGCGGCGAGGAAGAGGAAGAAGCCTCCGGGCAGACCGACGAGCCCGTACCGGAGGAAAAAGAAAAAAAGCTGGGCTTTTTCAAAAAGCTTTTCGGCAAAAAGAAGGACTGAGCATGGAAACTATTGCGGCAACAGCTACGCCTCCCGGCACGGGCGGCATTGCGGTGATACGTATATCGGGCGATAACGCCGTGACCATCGCGGAGAGAGTGTTCGTCCCGGCAGGCGGGAAGCCCGTCGGCTCGATGAGAGGCTATACGGCGTGCTACGGGGAGATACGCGACGGAGATACGCGGCTGGACGACGGTGTGCTGCTCATATTCCGCGCTCCGCACAGCTACACGGGCGAGGACACCGCCGAGATATCCTGTCACGGCGGCGTTTACGCGGCGAAACGCGTGCTGAGCGCGTGTTTCGCCGCAGGCGCGGTGCCGGCGCAGGCCGGCGAGTTCACGAAGCGCGCCCTGCTGAACGGCAAGCTCTCGCTGACGCAGGCTGAGGCGGTCGCGGACGTTATCGCCGCGCAGAACGAGCAGTTCCTCGCGTGCAGCAGGGCTCAGCGCGAGGGGGCTCTGTACAGGAGCATAAGCGGCATCGCGGAGGAGCTCCTGTCGCTGATAACGCTCATTCAGGCGTGGATAGACTACCCGGACGAAATGGAGGACGAGTTCGACGGAGCCCTCGAAGCCGACAAACTGAAAGATATCGTTCGCAGGCTCGATGCTCTGCTTGGAAGCTACACCGAGGGTCAGATACTGCGCGACGGGCTGCCCTGCGCGATAGTCGGAAAGCCGAATGCGGGCAAATCGACGCTCATGAACCTGCTGACAGGCACCGAGCGCAGCATAGTCACCGACATCGAGGGCACGACCCGCGATATCGTGGAGGAGACCGTAATGCTCGGCGGGCTGATGCTGCGGCTCGCGGACTGCGCGGGCATACGCGACACCGACGACCCCGTGGAGGGCATAGGCGTTGAGCGTATGCTGAAAAAGCTTGACGAGGCGGCTCTTATCTTCGCCGTGTTCGATTCGAGCCGCGCACTTTCGGACGAGGACGAGCGGCTCATAGATAAGATAAGCGGCAGGAACGTGCTCTGCATAATAAACAAGACCGATCTGCCGGAGGCTCCGGGGATCGGGAGGCTTGAAACGCTCTTTCCGCACACCCTGCGCATAAGCGCAAAGGATCCTGCCGCCGTCGGGACGATAGCCGGGGCGGTGTCGGAGATGACGGGGCTCGGGAAGCTCGACCTTAGCTCGGGTTTCATAGCCAACGAGCGCCAGCGCCGCTGCGCAGCGGAGGCGCGTGATTTCGCCTCGCAGGCGTATACGGCTCTCGAAACGGGCATGACCCTCGACGCGGTGGGCGTCATGTGCGAGAACGCGCTCGACCGGCTCTATGAGCTGTCCGGCGAAAAGACCTCGGATAACGTCATAGAGCAGGTGTTCAGCCGGTTCTGTGTGGGGAAATGAGCTGATGAAAAAGGAGACAATATGCTAAGAATAATCTACGGAGAATCGGGAACAGGCAAATCGGAGCTTCTGTACAGACGCGCCGCCGAAGCCGCGG
The DNA here is from genome assembly GCA_024682455.1 of Ruminiclostridium sp. Lineage (GTDB taxonomy): Bacteria > Bacillota > Clostridia > Oscillospirales > Ruminococcaceae > Ruminiclostridium_E. The sequence continues at coordinate 15,620 of JAIKZF010000066.1, forward strand.
CAAGCGGCAGGAACGTCGTCCTGTTCGTCCCCGATCAGTTCTCGTTCGAGGCGGAGAAGAAGCTGTACAAAACTGTGGAGCACAGATATTCGCGCTTCTGCCGCGTTTCCATGTTCTCCCGCGAGGCTCAGCGGATACTCCGCAGATACGGTACGACCAAGGAATACGCCGACGATATCGCAAAGCGCATTGTCATGCGCAGCGTCCTCGAACAGCTCCGGAACAGCCTCACCCACTACGGCTCTCTGGTCGGAAGGCGGGGCTTCGCGGAGTTCGCGCTGAACATAGTCAGCGACCTGCGCACGGCGGGGCTCTCCCCCGCGAAGCTCCGCGAGCTGCTGGAAAAGGACGATACCGTTTCCGACGCCCTCGGCAGAAAAATGGACGACATCTGCCTGATCTACGAGACCTACGACAATGAGCTGATGCTGCGCTTCGACGACAGGCTCGACGATATACGCAGGGCGGCGGGGCTCATACTCGAAAACGACATTTTCGACGGCTGTGACGTATTCCTCGACGAGTTCGACCACTTCTCCGGCAATCAGGAGCTTTTCATAAAGGCGCTCATCGAAAAGGCGGACAGCGTGACGGCAGCCCTCACCTGCGACGACGTCGGGGGCTCCGACAAGACCTTCATCTCCGCGCGAAAGACGATAATGCGCCTGAACGGAGGGCTTGTCCCCGACGCAGCCGATCTTGAGAAGGCTCCCGGTCTCCCGAAGGAGCCCCCGGAGCTGCGCGTTATAGAGGCCCGCGACATCTGGCAGGAATGTGACTGGATATGCGCCGAGATACGCGGCCTTATGGCAGAGGGCGTGCGCTGCCGCGATATCGCGGTCATAACGTCCGTGTCCGACTATGACCCCGTGCTCGACAGCGCCATGAAGAAATACGGGATACCCGCCTTCGCCGATATCCCCGAGCCTCTGATAACCAAGTCGTTCGTGCGGTTCGCGATATACGCGCTGAGAGCGCTGTCGTTCGATACCGACGATATCCTGCGCTACATAAAGAGCGGCTATGTCCGCTATGAGACCTCCGACCCGGAGACAGGAAGCCCCGTATCCGTGAAGCTCTCGGATATGGATATCAGCAAGCTCGAACGCGTCGCGCGCGTGTATGACCTGCGCGCCGACGACTGGCGCCGCCCGTTCCCGAGCCGCGAGAGCCTCGGCACCGAGCCTGAGCCCGACATCCTGCATGAGCTGAAAGAGCTGGAGGAGCTGGAGAGTCTCCGCGCCGCGATCGCGGATCCGCTGGAGAAGCTCGGCAGAGCCGTTTCGGGACAGAGCGGCGCGAAGATCACCGAGAGCCTCTGCCGCTTCCTCACGGAGACGATGTCGATAGAAACGACCATAAGAGGCAAGTGCGTCGAGAACGGCGAATTCCGGCAGGAGCGCTTTGACGAGTACGACGAGCTCTGGGAGGACACGGTGACTGTGTTCGAGTCGGCGTACAAGGCTCTCGGAGACCGCGTGTTGCCGCTTGAAGAGTATATAGAGATACTGACCGACGCGTTCACCTCGACCACAATGGCGAGACCCCCGAAATTCCTCGATTCCGTGACGCTCGGCGACACGTCGAGGAGCCGCTTCGGCAGCAAGAGCCACGTCTTTCTGTGCGGCTTCGTGAACGGTCAGATGCCTCCGCCGTCCCGGGTGCCTATGGCGTTCTCGGCGGCAGAGTGCGACAAGCTGGCGGAAATGGGCATCTCCGTGATCCCCGCCCGCGACGCACGCAATTCCGAGGAGCTCTTCACGCTCTACCGCTGCACGCATATACCGCGCCAGAGGCTTTACGTAAGCTATCCGTATCAGGGCAGCGACGGCGGTATGTCCGAGCCCTCCGCCGAGGTGCGCAGGCTCGCCGCGCGGTACGGTGTGCCGGTTGAGGGAGCTGATAACTTCGGCGCGGCGCATTACTGCCGCAGCACACGCTCCGCCGAGCAGTATCTCGCTCACATCTACAACAGCTCCGATCCCGCGGGCGCGGCTGACAGGCGGAGGCTGAGGGCGGTGCTTGCGAAAAGCCCCGGCGTTCCCGCGGAGTTTGAGGATATGCTGCGTTCCTCGTCGGGCAGAGACCCCGAGCGCGACCGTCACATCGTAAAGACCCCGTCCGCGGCGGCTCTGCTGACCATGCCCACTTACTCGCCCACCGCCATAGAGAAGCTCTCCGACTGCAAGTTCGCGTTCTTCTGCAAGTACGGTCTTGGGCTGAGGGAGGAAAATATCCGCGAGATGACCGGAGCCATGGCGGGAAGCGTCGTTCACTGGTGCCTTGAGCATCTGCTTAAGCTGCCCGGGTTTGCGACCATGACGTACCGCGATATCGAGGCTGAGGTCGTAAAGACGATAGCCGATTACGAGAAAAAGTACTTCTTCGGCAGCTTCGGGGGCTCGGACAGGTTTTCGCTTGTCCTCCGGCAGCTTGCCAAATACGCGGCGCGCGCTGCACTGAGACTGCGGGACGATATGAGTTTCAGCAGATTCCGGCCTGTCGGCTTTGAGAAGGAGCTTTCGCTGGAGCTCGGAGGCATTACAGTTGTCGGGCGCTGCGACCGCCTTGACGGAATGCGCGGCGACGACGGCAGAGCCTATGTGCGCATTGTGGACTACAAGCACAACAGCAAGCTCAAGCTGCGGCTGAGCGAGGTGCACGACGGCTACAATCTCCAGATGCTTCTCTACCTGTTCGGTATATGCGAAAGACCCGGGCTGCTGGGCGGTGATGCCGCGCAGTATTTCGGCGGCACTCTCCCGACGGTGCTGGAGCCCTCGTCGGTATCGTACTTCAAATTCTCCGTTCTGAAATACGGAGACGCGGACGAACCCGACACCTCTCTGCCCGCCTCCGGACCGGATGGGGCGGAATACTTCCGGCGCGACTATTTCCGGGACAACGCTCCCGAGGGTCTCATATTGAAGGACTCGCCCGAGGAAGCGGAGATCGAAAGCCGCACCGCGGACATCGACAGCAGATTTCCCGCGCTTGCTCCTCCGAGGACAAAGAGGGAAAAGGAGACGGAGCACAAGGTCGAAAATCACCGCAAGCTGTATTCGGGTCTGGTGAACTCCGTACAGATCGACGGAGGCGAATATGACGAGCTGCGCGGCTTCTGTGCGGAGCTGATAAACACCAGGATATCCGAGGCTGCGCACGGAATGGCGGGAGCCTGTCCGTCGAGCGGCGACGCCTGCAAATACTGTCAGTATAAGATGTTCTGCGGCAGCAACAGATTTATCATTGAGGACGCTGGCTGACGTTCATTTCCCGTTTGAAAAAACAGTCCCGCCGGGCTTTTGCCTGACGGGGCTGTTTGTCGAAAAAGTACAGTTTTTTGTATGTTTATGTTCCTTTTACTATCAAAAGGCGTACTACCTACCCCCGCTGCAAGGCGAAGCGGTTTGTTTTAGGGTCCAGCCCTTTTTTCAAAAGGGCTGGCCGCCGGAGGCACTCGAGCGTAAGCGGCTTCTCGAGCGCAGCGGCCACTCGAGCGCAAGCGACCTCTTGTTCCCGTTCTCGAGCGCAAGCGGCTTCTTAAACAATTTCCCCCGCCGGGCTTTTGCCTGACTGGGGAATTCTTTATTTCGTGTAGAACGGCTCGCCGACCTTGCGGGAACCCTCGCCGAAGGGCGAGTTCACGGGCGCCGCCATAATCGGGAACTTGGTGAGGAACATCTTTGCCGCCTCGCAGAGCGAATCTCCGATATCGCGGCAGGTCTCGCTGTCCGCGTCTATATCGAGGGTGAAGAGGTAGTATTCCTGCTCGCCCTGCTTCATCATGCAGAAGTACGCTTCCTTCACGGCGGGGGTTTTGGCGAGCTTCTTGCGGAGAGCTCCGAGTACCGCGTCGGGAACGTTCTTCGGCTTGCCGAACATCAGCTTGACCTGCGGACCTCCGGGAGCGGGAGCCTCGCCGCCGTTCTTTGCGGCCGCGGCCTTCTGCTGCTCAGCTACCTGGCGCATAGCATCGAGGAGGTTTTTGATAGCGTCCTGCGTAAAGATGACGTTCTGGGTCATCGGGTTTATCACAAAGCCGTTGACATTCTCCGCCTTCTGCACCGCGAGCTGCGCGATCTGCGGGAATACTACGACTATGGTATTTACCTGTGTGTTATTGTTCCACTTGCGGAACTCGTCTATATCCGTGAATACCGGGAAATACTGCTCGCCCTTGTTGTTCTGTATGAGCTTGAAGTTGAACTTCGCGTCCTTGGGTATGGAGATCCTGCCCTGTCCGCGCAGAGGGTTGCCTTCCTGGTCGAGAACGTCCACGGGCGTGAAGAATTTTGCCGTGAGTACCTTTTCTATCATCGCTCTCTGGGTATCCACGTTCTCGTTAGCTTTCAGATCAGCCATTGCCTTCACAAGACCCTCGTTGCCCAGCTCGGGGAAGATGTTTTCTGCCTTGGGCGGGTTTATCTCGGGGGCTACGTTGTTATTGTCGTTATTCGCCGGGAATTTTATATGATTGTCTGCCATTTCTTTTTTCCTTTCAAAACGGTTTTTTACATTATTTATATTATTATATCACAACAGCCCGGATATTTCAATAGTTTTTTTGATTTTATCACAAGGAATATGATTATCCCTTGACACGGCGGCGGAAAAAGTTATATAATAGTATTATCGGTTCGTACGATACGGCAGAAAACAGCTGCCGAGGTCAAACAAAGGGAGGAAGAATATGGATAACGGGATAGTCGCCTATCAGTGCCCGTCGTGCGGCGCTCCGCTCACATATACAGCCGAGACGCTGGATTTCGCCTGCGTGTACTGCGGCTCGCACTTTACAAAGGAAACTCTCGACAAGCCCCTGGAGGGTCACACCGAGACGATCTCGGACGAGGAAGCCGAGCTGTACGAAAAACAGAAAAAATTCGGCGAGGACAACAGACTCTACCTCTGCCCGGGCTGCGGAGCCGCGATAATCACCGAGAGCGAGCTTTCCGCCTCTGCGGAGTGCGCCTACTGCCACAGCGCAGTCGTGCTTTCGGGCAGGCTTGCGGGAGAATACCGCCCGGATAAGATAATACCGTTCAAAAAGACCCGCGACGACGCTCTGGCGCAGTTCAGAGCGTGGACGGACAAGAAGAAGTTCTTCATGGCAAAGGGCTTCGGCAGCGACGAGGCTCTCGCGAAAATGCAGGGCATCTATATCCCGTTCTGGCTGGCTGACTGCTGCGTCGAGGGCAGGATAGACGCGAACTGCTACAATACCGTCAGCTCGGTGCGCAAGGGCGATTACATAATCACGACTCAGGCGAAATACGCTGTCACCCGCGAGGGCAGCATCATCTATCAGGGAGTTCCCGCCGACGGCTCGTCGAGCGCCGACGACGCGCTCATGGACAGCATCGAGCCCTTCGACTACACCGAGCTTGTGGACTTCGATATGTCCTACCTGTCCGGACACAGCGCCCAGCGATACGATGTCACGAAGGATATGGTGTTCCCGCGCATAAACGCGCGCGTTATGGAGGCCGCAGAGCAGTCGTTCCTCTCCACTATCGCCGGCTACAGCAAGAAGGACATAGTCAGCAAGAAATTTTACATAAACAACATAAACTGGCAGCACGTCATGCTGCCGCTCTGGTTCATGTCGTACAAGTACAAGGACAAGATGTATTACTTCGCGATGAACGCCCAGACCGGCAAATTCGGGGGCAGTCTGCCCGTGAACAAGGCGAAGCTCGTGCTTATGTGCTTCGGGATCCCGTTCCTTGCGGTACTGCTCATCTCGCTTATTAGAGCGTTTTTGGGAGGTCTCGTATGATGAAACGTATAACAGCCCTCGCCTCTGCGATAATCACGGCGCTGTTTGTGCTCTGTGCGTCTGTCTGCGCCGACGGAGCTGTCGGCATGGTATACGACGCGGGCGACATCTTCACGGATTCGCAGGAGGACGCTCTGCGCGAGAAAGCGTACTCGGCAGCCTCAACTACCGGGCTCAACGTAGTGATCTATACCACCGCGGATGTGGGCACCAACAAATCGGACGCCGCCGTCATGGATTATGCGGACGTGAGATATGAGGAACTGTGCGGCATGAATACCGACGGCATACTTCTGCTGATAAACAACGACACGAACTTCGACTGGATCTCCACCAGCGGCTCGGGAATAAATTATTTCAGCGATTACCGCATAGAAAACATATTCAGCGCCATGGACAGGTATTATAAGAAGGACGACCTCTACGGCGCCGCGCTCTGCTTTATCGAAAAGGTCGAGTTCTACTGCTCCCAGGGCAAGGAGAACAACCAGCAGGAGGTATTCGGCACGGAGCTGGATCTCGACTACGCGGGCGAGGCGTTCACCGCGAGCTTCGTGTTTGTCGGTTTCATAGCGCTGATAGCCTCGTTCATACTCTATTCGCATTACGCGAAGCAGTACGCCATTTCCAAGCCCGATACCCGCGCCTACACCCTGAAGGATTCCCTCTGGTTCTCGCAGAAGACCGATACTTTTGTAGGCAATATCACCTCCCGCATCTATTCACCCCGCAGCTCCTCCTCTTCCGGCAGCCATAGCGGCGGTCATTCCCACC
>JAIKZF010000072.1 GCA_024682455.1 Ruminiclostridium sp.
GAGAATTTTTTATTCTCCCAATCTCTTCACGGGCTTGAAGCCCGCTGTCTTTGTAAATTTCATATTGCAGGTGAACGAGTTGACGAAGTCCGACGGGTCGATGCGGTCGAAGTTCACCGTGTCGAATCTCTCGCGCTCGAACAGCACCGACAGTATGGTAGTCTCCACATCATTGCCTGTGGCTGTGTCCAGCACCGTGTCCACAGCGTGGACTATCACGCCGCCCACGGGCAGTATTGCGAATATCTCCCTCGCGAGACGAACGGCGCAGCTGCACACATAGTCCTGCTCCAGATCGTAGAAAGCGGTCTTTGTGAGTTCCTTTTCGGAGAGCTTTCCGCTTTTTAGCACCGTGACCTGCGTTTTCGGAACGACCTCGTCCGACTTGACCGCGAACTCGATCTCCATGACCGAGGGGTCGTCGGTGCCGAACTCAAAGCCGCTGCCGTACTCCACGAGATCCTCGAACGGGTTCGCCTCGGCTATCGCTTCAAGATACGCGTCGATGTCGCCGTCCATAATGCGCTGTGCGAGCTTGTAGCCCTCCTGCCATTCCGCGAATTCCCGGGCGTCCTCTTTTTTCGCTTCTTCAAGCGCGCTGTCGAGCTTTTCTCTCGCTTTCGCGTCGCCGAACAGCTTTCCGGCGAGCCCGGGCTTGTATTCATCGAGAGCCTTCTGCGCTTCCCTCTCGCGGGGACCGGGCTGACCCTTGACGAACGGCGGCGGAGCCTCCGCGGCGCCTTTCCAGTCTATGTCATTGTCACATTCCTTATGCACCGACTTTATCAGGGCGCAGTAATTCTCGAACTCGGCGGCTTTCAGGGTGTTCTCCTCCAGCTCGGTGGCTTTCTGCTCCGCCTTTTTCGCCGCGAGCTCGTCCTTCTGCTTTCTGAGCTCCTCCTTTTTCTTCGTTGCCTCGGAGGTGCTCTTTTTCTTCTTGCCCAGCGTGAAGGACTTTGAATACGAGAGCCCCGTGCCCGGCAGACCGACGGTCGCGGTGTTCCTGCCCTTTGTATTTATCGAGTAGTGCAGACCCTTTGTGCCGACGCTCACGCCCACGGCGGACTTGCTGAGGTTCAGCTTTACGCCTTTCATTATCGAAATGCTCTTATGAAATCGAAGTCCCATATCAATTTCCTTTCTCAGTAACTGTAATTTGTGCAGGGCGTTAATCCTCACCGAGCTTGAGCGCCTTGTTGATATTTATCTTCCTTATCAGCGCGCCGAGGATAGCGAAGCCTCCGCCGAGCATCAGGACTATCAGCAGATAGAGCTTGATATAATCGCTCTGCGAAGCCGCCACGAGAAACGGCGGCACCTGGTCGGCAGGGTTGTACATCGAGCGGAACAGCGGTACGAAAACATCGCTCGCTATGCCGCCGATAACGAACGCCATGGCTATCGACACGCCGGACACGAGTATCTGCTCATAGCCTATCATGCCGATTATCTCGCGGAACGTCACTCCCATAGCGCGCAGTATGCCGAATTGCAGGGTCCTGCTGCGTATGGACAGTATCCAGTAGATCAGGAAGCCGATGATCGTCATTATCATGATGACCACGAAGCTCAGCGTCAGCGCGCCGTTCATGCCCTGGAGCTGCGGACGGTTCTTGACCGTTATGAGCTGCTGCGAGGCGTCGGTCATCGTTTCTATCGGTATGCGCTTCGCCTTTATGTCGGCGTACAGAGCGCTCGAAGAAGCTCCGTCCTTAAGCTTCAGCCACACCTCGTACGGCTCGATGTCCGATACCGTGCTTGTGTAGTAGTAGTTCATCACCGCGAAGCAGTTGACCGCGTAGGAGGTTATCTGCTCGCCCTCGGACTCCTCCTCGCCATTCTTCGGCTTGGCGGGAGCCTTGGTGGTCACATTCGGATTTATGCCCGGCCAGTAGTCCACCACGGCAAGCACGGGAGCGCTTATGCTCTCGTTGCCCGACCACTTGACGGATATCGCATCTCCGAGCTCTATCTCGTACTTGTCTGCAAGCGCGCGGGAAATGATAACTCCCGACGGGCAGTCCTGCAGAGCCTTGATGTAGTTCCACCAGTGCACCGGCAGCAGGTCGTTCCTGAACCACGCGGTGTGGGCGAACTTGTATGGCTCAACGGACATCAGGGTAACGCCGTCCTCGGTCTTTTTGCCGACCGTGACCTTGGCTTTCTTGTTTATAAGAACCTTTGTGGCGGTCTCGACGCCCTCAAGCTGCTCGAAGCGCTCAAAGTCGCGCTCCACGTAGCCCAGCACCGTCGAGCTGTTGTCGGAGGCTGTGGCTTCGAGCCAGTATTCTTTCAGGGTTATGTCGGCTCCGTCCGCGTAGTAGATGCGATCCTCCTTCTGGTTGTTGATCGTTCGCGCGGTATTCGCCGAGAATATGCCCAGCGAGAACGTCACGACGAGGAACAGCATAAGAAAGCGCTCTCTGCCCCCCTGCGAGCGGCATACGGTAGTTATCGCCATATACTGCGCCGGGGTCCAGAACGGCTTGAGTATCAGATATATAAGATTCAGCAGATACGGATAAATTCGTATGAAAAGCAGTCCCAGACCGAACACAAGGCAGGTCGAGAACACAAAGAACAGCGGGTTTATCTCGCCGGACGACACCGCCGGGATCTGCTCGTCCGCGGTGTAGAGGATATAGAATACAGCAGCAGCCGCGATCAGCAGAAAGTCGATGCCCGTCTTCTCCCAAAGGGACATACGCACGACCTTTGTCTTGCTCTGCTTGTACTGCACGATCGAGAGCTTCGAGGCGGGGATTATCGGTATCATCGTCGCCGCGAAGAACATCACGACCGCGATAAGCGAGTAAATCACGGCTCCCGAGGTTATCTTCGCGGTCAGACCCGTGCGGTTGACGAATTCGAGGAAGCCGTCGGAAACACCCAGCACTCTGCACATCACGAGACCTACAAACGGCGCGGTGATAAGCGTCACGGCGCCGAGTATGCCCGCTTCGAGAGCGTACATACCGAAAATCTGGAGCGAGCTCGCGCCGCGGCTCTTGAATACGGCTATCTCGTTCTTCTCCTGCTCGACGTTCAGCCTCGACACCATGAAGAGGTAGAACGCCAGCATGACCATTGTGGGTATCTGCAGTACCCACAGCATCTGGGTAAGCTTGCCCGCCTCGGCGGCGTAGCTCTTCCATATATTCAGAACGCCCATTTTGAAAGTGCAGCCGAGGGTCGGTATGTAGTCCGCGTCCTCCTGTATCGCCTGCACAGCAAAGGGCAGATCGTTCATGTCCATAGCCTGATAGTCGAGAGCGTAGCGCACAGCGATATTCGCGAGATTCACGGCCTTCGACGGCACAAGCTTTTCGCGGAAGCCCTCATAATCCGTGATAAGGGCGCTCTCATAGGGCGCGAGGGTCTCCGACCAGTAGACGTCGTTCGCGTCGGACTGCTCGTAAATGCCGACCACGCGCACGGTCATATCGCCGACGCTCGTGTCTCCGCCCTTTATCGGGTACTCCTCGCCGAGAGTGACGCCGATGAGCCGCAGAGCCGGTTCGTTCGCGACGACCTCGATAACGCCGTCGGAGGATATCCCCCCGTCGCAGTACATTCTGCCTCCCGTGATCGTGATGTGATCCTTAAAGCCCGTCATAGCCGTGAGCTTTATGCGCGACGAGGATGTTCCGCGCGCGCCGCCCTGCATAAGGTAGAGCATATTGTCGAAAACGACGGTCTTGGAAGCCTTCACCGGTATCGGCAGATAGTCGACGCGCTCCTTGACGGTGACCGGCAGGCTGTCCATAAGCGCGATCTGTTCGGCAGTCGCGAAGCTCATCGGCAGAGCGCGCTCTACGGCGTAGATGCCGGGGAACTCGCCCGTCCCGAGCTGATAGGACTCCATATCCTTTATCAGCATACGCTGGAGCGACGCGTCCATATATATCGGCACGGTGCTCATCATGCCCGCAGCCATCAGAAAACCTATAAAGAGGCACAGTACCATCCACTTGGTCTTGCGCATCTTTCTGAACAGTAAAGTAAACAAGCTATTCTCCTGTATCGTCAGCGGATTATGACCGCTTCACCCGCGGACAGCCCGGAAACTATCTCCGCCTCGGTGGCGTTGGTTATTCCCACGGTCACGTCCCTGTCCTTCTTCTCGCCGTTCTCGTATACCTGAACGTATGTCCTGTCGCCGTCGGTCTTGATGAGGTTCTTCGGTATGACCACGGCGTTCTCAGCCACGGCTCTGACCTTCTTTATATCGGCGAGCGAGCCCAGGAACGCGAATGAGGGAGGCGTGCCGTCGAAATCGACGTACAGGGTCTTGGTATCGTCCGCGCCGTCGGCCTTAGCCTCCTTCGGTGTGTAGGAGACCGTTGCCTCGTACACGTCCTTGTCCACGGTGACAGTGACCTTATCGCCCACCTCGAAGGTGCGGTCATCCTCGCAGGTCGCCGTGACACAGAGCGCGCCGGGGTCGACTATGCGGGCTATGACCTTGTACGGGTCGAACTCGGTGCCGGGGTTTATCTTAAATACGTAGGACACCTGCCCGCTGATCGGCGCGAGGGACTTCGAGCCCTCGTACTCCGAGCGGTACATATCGAGCGTGCTCTGCTCGATGTCGAGCTGGAGGCGGTCCGCCTGCGAGCCGGTCGAGTTGTAGCGGAGCTGCGCCGCCTGCACCTTGTACTCCTGTATCCTGAGCAGGTATTCGAGCTCGCCGACGTTCATCTCCGCTATGAGGTCGCCCTCCTCAACGAAGTCGCCCGCGCGCACGTACACATTCTTTATGCGCCCCGTGTAGCCCGTGAAATAGCACTCCTTCTCCACACGCGAGCGCACATAGCCCGTAAGGTTCACGGCGCTCTCTATGGTCTTGTTCCTTGCGGTGAAGGTCGAATAAGCCACCTCGTCGGGGGCTATGGTAGGCGGGTCGAGAAGCTTTTCCTCGTCGGGGAAGAAATAGCAGCCCGAAAGCATTGTTACCGCGGCAGTTATCGCCGCCGCGCCGCGTATAAGTCGTTTTCCTGTCATATCGTGCTACGCGCTTTTCTGTGCGTCCTCCGGAAAAATTATATAGTGACGATCGCTTTCCGTGAAATCATTTACACTATATAATAACATAAAAATCCCGTTTTTTCAATAGCCTGCATAAAAAAAATTTATCCGTCCGCTCAAAATTAAAAAAAGACCTTGAAATTTTTCGTATTATGTAGTATAATAGAATAGATTTTGAATTATTTCCGAAAAGAGGTTTTATATATGGGTCCAAACATCAATATTCCCGCCGCCTCCGACATGGACTGGGGGCTCATCGGCTCGACTGTGGTCACGGGTCTTGTCGTGGTATTCCTGATACTCGCGATACTCGTACTGTTCCTCGTACTGTTCGGGGCGATCTTCAAGGCGATCAACAACGCGGGCAGCAAAAAGGCGCAGCTGAAGCAGGCGGCGCATAATCCCGCGGCTCCTCACGTTCCCGAGGCTCCCGCACCGGCTGCTCCGGACGACGACGACTACATAGATGAGGACGACGAGGAGATAATCGCCGTCATAGCCGCCGCGATAGCCGCATACGGCGCAGCGGAGGGCAAGCAGTACCGCATCGCAGGCATAAAGCGTCCGCGCGGAGCTCGCTCCGGCTGGAGCAGCGCCGGCATAGCCGACAATATGCGCGGCTTTATGAACTGAAAAGGGGGGAACGACCGTGATAGATACTTTCGTCGAAACGATACAAAATCTGTGGAGCCAGTCCGCGTTCTGCAACATCACGCTTGAGCAGGGCATTATGCTGCTGATCTCGTTCTTCCTGATGTACCTCGCAATAGTCAAGCAGTACGAGCCTATGCTCATGCTGCCGATAGCGTTCGGCATGGCGCTCACCAATCTCCCGGGCGCGGGGCTTTATCACCCCGAATTCTTCATGACGACCAACATTCCCTATGCCGAAGTTCTCCACGACGGCGGCATACTCGACGTGCTGTACCTCGGAGTAAAGTGCGGAATCTTCCCGCCGCTGATCTTCCTCGGCATCGGCTGTATGACAGACTTCGGTCCCCTTATCGCGAACCCGAAGAGCTTCTTCCTCGGAGCCGCGGCACAGGGCGGCATATTCTTCACCTTCCTCGGAGCCTGCGCGCTCTCCGCTACCGGCATAGTTGACTTCTCCCTCGCGGACGCTGCCTCTATCGGTATCATCGGCGGCGCTGACGGCCCCACGGCGATCTGGCTCACCTCGAAGCTCGCTCCCGAGCTTCTCGGCTCGATAGCGGTCGCGGCATATTCGTACATGGCTCTTGTTCCCGTTATCCAGCCTCCTATAATGAAGGCTCTGACCACAAAGAAGGAGCGCCAGATAAAAATGGGCATGCTCCGCAGCGTTTCCAAGACCGAGAAGATCATCTTCCCTATCGCCGTTACCGTGATCGTTGCGTTTATTATCCCCTCTGCGGCTCCGCTGGTAGGTATGCTTATGCTCGGCAACCTGTTCAAGGAGAGCGGCGTTGTTGACAGACTTGTAAAGACCGCTTCCAACGAGCTTATGAACATAATCGTTATCATGCTCGGCGTGACAGTCGGCGCGACCGCAACTGCCGCCAACTTCCTCAGCATCAGGACTCTGCTCATCGTTGCGCTCGGACTTCTTGCGTTCTGCGTAGGCACAGCCTGCGGCGTGCTTCTTGCGAAGCTCATGAACAAGCTCACAGGCGGCAACATCAATCCTCTCATAGGCTCTGCGGGAGTTTCCGCCGTACCTATGGCGGCGCGCGTTTCGCAGAAGGTCGGTCAGGAGGAGGATCCCTCCAACTTCCTGCTCATGCACGCTATGGGTCCCAACGTCGCCGGCGTTATCGGCTCGGCCGTCGCAGCAGGCGCCCTCATGGCAATCTTCGGCTAGCGCCGGGGAGCGCCCCGCGGCGATTCCGTATGAGGCTTTACAGGAAGCGCGTAACCTTTCTGCCTCGCAGCCGTTATTTTCTTCTAATTGATACCAGTTCTCTTTTCAGAGTAATAAGAACTGCTCTTTTTGTGAGGGCAGTTCTTTTTCATTTATGCTATTCTTTTACTCTGCAAAAGCGCACTACCTACCCCCGCTGCAAGGCGAAGCGGTTTGTTTTAGGGTCCAGCCCTTTTTTCAAAAGGTGGTCTCCCCGTTAGCGGGGAGGTGTCACCGCAGGTGACAGAGGGGCTGACCGACAGACCTGGCCGCCGGAGGCACTCGAGCGCAGCGGCCTCTCGAGCGCAGCGGCTCATTGTTTACAATTAGTATAAAAAATATGGTTGACATTATTTCTGTAATGTTATATAATAGAATAGGTTTAAAATATACATTTTTGAACGGAGGAAAACAAATGAGATCAGCAATAAAAAAAGCCGCTGCGTTATTTTCGGCGGCAGCCATATTAGCACTCTCCGCGTGTTCCGGCACGCCTGCAACGACGACAGCCGCGACAACAGCCGCGCCGCAGACCCCGGACAATACCGCGTCCGTCCCGGAGCTCACCTACCCCCTGACCATTACGGCGGGCTACTCCACCAGTGAGGAGGATCCCCGCGGCATCGTTCTCAAAAAGTTCAAGGAGACCGTCGAAAAGGAGACCAACGGTGATGTTATAATAGACATTCACCCCGCGGGCGAGCTCGGCAGCGATACCGAGCTTATCATGGGAATGATCGACGGCAAGGTCGGAATGACCGTTTCCAGCGCGGGCAACTATGCCTCCTTCGTGCCGAAGATAGGCGCGTCCGCTCTGCCTTTCCTGTTCGCGGACTTCGAGAGCGCGTGGGAATTTATTGATTCGCCCACTATGCAGAACATAAACCCCGAGCTTGAACAGTACAATATCCACGTTCTGGCGAACTTCGACAACGGCTTCCGCTGCGTAACCACCTCGGAAAAGGTAGGCCCCGTCAACAGCGTTGCCGACATGGAGGGGCTGAATATCCGCACCCCGGAAAACCAGATAGTTATGCAGACCATGTCCGCGCTTAAGGCTAACCCGAAGAGCTTCCCCTTCGCGGAGCTCAAGGACGCTATCAGGGAAGGAAAATTCGACGCGCAGGAGAATCCTATCCCCGTCATTTACAACAATAAGCTGTATGAGGTGCAGAAATACCTCTCCATTACGAACCACAGCTACGACGCTATGCCTCTGACTATCGCCAACGATATCTGGCAGGGTCTTAAGCCCGAGTACCGCGATATCATCGAAAAGGCTGCAAAGGCCGCCGAGACCGAGGATCGCAACCTCATAAAGAAGCAGACCGACGACCTTGTATCCTCGCTCGAAAAGGAAGGCATGATAGTTACTCACCCCGACCTTGCGCCATTCAAGGAGGCTACCGCGAGCGTTATGGACGTTTTCGCCACAGTCTACGGACAGGATCTTATCGACGAGATCATCGCGAAGGTAAAATAAACCGGACAGCGCCCGCTCCCAGACAAGCGGGCGCCTTTTCGTCCCTGCTACAGAAAATTATACAAATATGACGGCATTTGTTTGTTGAAAAAGCAGATTTTGCGTAAAACGACAAAAAACTCTTGAATTCAGCCCTTTGCAATTTTATAATTAAGAAAATGAATGAAAGGAAGTATCATATATGAATAAGGCCACCGATCCGTTTGTACATTCCCGCGAGATAACCGAGGCTCTGCCGGGCGGCATACTGCTCACGTCCGCCGCTGAGGGCAGGGTGAACACGATGACCATAGGCTGGGGAGCTCTCGGCACGGACTGGGGCAAGCCCATGTTCCTTGCGCTGGTGCGTGAGAGCCGCTTCACCCGCGAGCTTATCGACAAGAACCCCGAATTCACGATAAATGTACCCTACGGCGAATTTGACAGGAAGATACTCGGGTTCTGCGGGAGCAAATCCGGACGGGACGTTGACAAGATAAAGGAGCTGGGGCTGACGCTTGTTGACTCGCAGGTGATCTCCGTTCCGGGAATAAAGGAGCTTCCGCTGACTCTGGAGTGCCGCGTGGCAGCCAGACAGAAGCAGGAGCCCGCTCTTATCGGCGAGGCTTACAGAAAAGCCTTCTACCCCGAACCCTGCGACGCGCATATCATGTATTTCGGCGAAATAGTCAATGCGTATATCATTTCCTGAACCCGCAGGAAGATTTGAAGAGAAGAAGAGTTTAAGAGTGCCTCCGGCGGCCAGGTCTGTCGGTCAGCCCCTCTGTCACCTGCGGTGACACCTCCCCGCTAACGGGGAGACCACCTTTTAAAAAAAGGGCTGGACCCTAAAATAAACCGCTTCGCCTTGCAGCGGGGGTAGGTAGTACGCCTTGACAAGTAATTGAAACAGCATAAATAAAATAACCGCGCCTTTACAGTCTAAAGGCGCAGTTTTTTTATAGTTTGCAGGCTGTGATAAGACCCTCATTTCAGAAGATCGGGTCTTTTTTCTTTTGTCACCGCCAAAGACTGCTCGTCCTGCCACTTCTTGATATTGGCATGATGACCGGAAATAAGCACCTCGGGAACGCGCCTCCCGCGCCATTCCTCCGGACGCGTGTACTGCGGATATTCCAGCAGCCCGTTGTAATGGCTCTCGTTTGAATAAGCGTCCTCGTTCGGCAGAACGCCCTCCTGCAGCCTGCACACCGCGTCGGTAAGTATCAGCGCCGGGAGCTCCCCGCCGGTAACGACATAATCCCCCGTCGATACCTCCTCAAACGCCAGCTCATCGAGCACGCGCTTGTCCACGCCCTCGTAATGCCCGCAGAGTATTATAAGGTCGTCCTCGGCGGCAAGCTCCTTGACAAGGCTCTGGTCGAGCTTCCTGCCCTGCGGCGACATATAGATCAGCCTCGGACGGGCGTTCTCGCCGAGATCGGAAATTATCGACATCACGCAGTCGTAGATAGGCTGTGCCTGCATGACCATTCCGGTGCCGCCGCCGTACGCCTTGTCATCAACGCGGCGGTGCTTGTTCAGCGTGTAGTTCCGGATATCCCGGCAGGCTATCTCCACGACGTCGGCTTTCCGGGCGCGCCCGATTATGCTCTCGCTCAGCACGGCCTCGCACATCTCCGGGAACAGCGTCGCTATGTTAATTCGTATCATCTCTTATCTCCTCGGGATCGAAAAGCCCGTCAAGCGGACGTATCGTGAGCCTGCCGCCGTCGATATCGGTCTCCAGAAGCACCTCGGGTATGGCGGGGAACATGAGCTGACCCCCGGCGGGAGTCTTTATCGAGTACACGTCGGCGGTGCCGTTCTGGTAAACGTCGTCCACCTTGCCGTAGAGCTTCCCGGTGTCAGCGTCGTAGACCTCAAGCCCGATTATGTCCTGTATGAACCATGTATCCTCGGGGAGCTCGATATCATCGCGGTCGAAATACAGCATCTTCCCTATCAGCTTTTCCGCGTCCTCGGGGGTGTCCACGCCTTTAAGCTTCAGCACCACCACGTCGCTTTTCAGGTAGCGCGCCCTCTGCGGCGCGACGGGGACGTGCTCCTTCCCGAGATACAGCGTCTCAAAATCGCAGAGCATCTCCGGCTCATCGCAGTAGTACTGCACGCGCACCTCGCCTTTCAGCCCCTGCAGTTTCGTTATTTTTCCTATTTCAAGAAACTTCCGCATTTAAGTGTTTCCTCCGTTTTTCCGGCCTTATGTATTATTGAATAGTATAGCATATCCGGGCAAAAAATAAAAGCATATAACTTCCGCCGTTTATTATCGGTGGAAAAAGCCGTTTTTACCTGTAAACCACAAAATATTGTGTTCAGACTTTAAACCATACACAACATTTTGTAAAATGTGACAAAAATTTGTGAATTCAATTCAAAATCGAATACTAATTTTTGTTTAAAATAACCAAAAACCGGTTTGAAAGTTTTATGCTTTTTAGTTTGGCAAATCCTGAATAGAGGCTTGATTTTTCGTTGTGGGGAGTGTATAATGTTACTAAAGTGGTTTTTTGTCCACTTTTTTCCCGAAAAGTTCATTTTTTAACCTTATCAACAGAGTTTTCAACAGTTTTGTGACTCCGGGCACAAAAATAACGGTTGAAAGTGTTTAAAATGTTGAAAACTATACCACCGCGGAAGGGAGATGATAACATTGCGCGGCGAATTCAAAAGCACACTTGACGCCAAGGGACGTATGAACTTCCCCGTAAAGCTGCGTGACGAGCTGGGCGATGTTTTTATGGTCTCCAAAACGGTGAGCGAGGGCGAGGCAAGCCTGACCCTCTACACAAAGTCCGACTGGGACGAGCTGGAAAAGAAGCTCAACGAGCTGCCGCAGACAAAGACCTCGATACTGCGCAGATTCCTGCTGACGAGCGCCTTTGAGATAGAGCCCGACAAGCAGGGCCGCGCACTCATCCCCCAGCCTCTGCGCGAACACGCGGGGCTTAAGGACGACATAGTCATCGTCGGTGTCGGCAAGCGTGCCGAGATCTGGGATAAGACCACGTGGGACAATATGAACAGCACGATCAACACCAAGGCTCTCGTGGACGTGGCTATGGATCTGGATCTGTAATATGGAATTTTCACATAAGTCCGTACTCCTTATGCCCGCCGTGGACGGGCTCGCCGTAAAAGAGGGAGGCGTCTACGCCGACTGCACGACCGGCGGCGGAGGACACAGCCTTGAAATAGCAAAACGTCTCGGAAACGGAAAGCTTATATGCTTCGACCGCGACCCCGAGGCGATAGAAGCCGCGAAAAAACGTCTCGCGGACTACACGCCGATATTCGTGAACCGCAATTTCAGCGAAATCGCGGACGCGCTGCGCGAACTCGGGCTCGACAGGCTCGACGGCGCGATAATGGATCTCGGTGTGTCGTCGCATCAGCTCGACGACCCGGAGCGCGGCTTTTCATTCCACAGCGACGCTCCGCTCGATATGAGAATGAGCGGCGAAGGCATGAGCGCCCGCGACGTCGTGAACGAGTACCCCGAGGACAAGCTCGCGCAGATACTCTTCGACTACGGCGAGGAAAAATTCGCCCGCGGGATAGCGCGCGGCATAGTCCGCGCGAGGCTCGAAGCCCCGATAGAGACTACCGGAGAGCTTGCCGAAATAATAAAGCGGAATGTGCCGCTAAAAGTCAGAAAAGAGAAGAACCCCTGCCGGAAGACCTTTCAGGCGATACGCATAGAGGTCAACGGCGAGCTCGACGCGCTCACACGGGCGCTCGACGATATATTTGAGCTGTTGTCGCCGGGAGGAAGGCTATCGGTGATAACGTTCCACTCATTGGAAGACAGAATAGTAAAACAGAAGTTCAAAAGTCTGCTGGAGGGCTGCACCTGCCCGAAGGACTTCCCCGTGTGCGTATGCGGGAAGAAGCCCCGGGCTCTCGCCGTGACGAGAAAGCCCGTGACCGCGGACGAGGACGAGCTCGCGGAGAACCCCCGCAGCAGGAGCGCAAAGCTGAGAGTGATAGAAAAGCTGTAGCTCCGAAAAAGGAAGGATACTCATGTACGACAATAACAGCAATCTCGCGTACGATCTCTCGCTGTTCGATACCGACGAGGATTACGAACAGCGGCGTAAGCAGCGCGAAAAACAGCGTGCGGAGCGCGAAAAGATAAAGATCTCACAGAAAAAGTCCATAGGCCGAAACGGAAGCGTTGTCGCGGTCATAGCGGCGTCGGTATTTTGTCTCGCCGTGGCTTTTTCCGTGCTTTACAGCAAGCTCCAGATATCGGAATATACGGCGATGATAAGCGAGACAAAAAACGAGATCGAGCAGACGGAGCGCGAAAATATAAGACTGCGCTCGGAGCTCGACAGTATGTATACCCTCGACAACGTCGAGCAGGTCGCCACACAGGAGCTCGGGCTCCAGAAAACGCAGAGCTCGCAGATAACCTACATCACCATGAACACCGAGGAAATGACGGAGGTAGCCGAGGAAAACAGCAATATCTTCGTCTCTATCCAGAACTGGTTCTACGATATCCTCGATTATCTGGGCTTCAAGTCATAAATCGGTACAAGTTCAAATATAATTTATTGCGGACTTGCTCCGCATAACTACGGCTGCAATATTATATCGGTTGCAGCCTAATTGTTTAAGGAGACTCGCATGGCACAAGGAAAAATGCCCGACAGCACCGAAAGCACCCCGATACTGGCGCCTACGAACAAGATGAAGCGCCGTATGTTCTGGGTAGTTCTCATGCTGCTCGTGGCGGCGGCTGCCTATGTTGCGTCGGTAATATACAACACCGCCGTGGTGCGCAGCGAATATTACCGCTCAAAGGCCAACTCCCAGCAGCTGAGCAGCTATACCATTACCGCGAACCGCGGCACCATATATGACCGCAACAACAAGATACTCGCGCAGAGCACGGCCGTATGGGACGTGGTACTGTCGCCGAAGGCTATCGCCGAGGACGACGAGAAGCGTATCGAAAACAAACAGGAGCCCATGTGCGAGGTCATCTGCAAGACTCTCGCGGAGATGCTTGACGTCGACGAGCAGAAGCTTCTGAAGGGCTGCAAGAATTACGCGAACGAATATCTGATAGTCAAGAAAAAGGTGGACAAGGCGACCTACGACAAGGTGCAGGCCTTCATCACCGAGAAAAAGCTTGCCGCCTACACGGTCAACCTCATGGAGAGCAGCAAGCGCTACTATCCGAACGACAGCCTCGCCTCCAGCGTCATAGGCTTCACGAACTATGACAACGAGGGCGTTTACGGGCTTGAAGCATACTACGACGACTATCTCCATGGTACGGACGGACTTATCGTTATGGCAAAGGACGCCCGCGGCAACGCTATGCCCTACGATTTCGAGAACCGCTACGAGGCAAGCGACGGCAATAATATCGTCCTCACTCTCGACAGCACGGTGCAGTATTATCTCGAAAAGAACCTGGAGAACGCGGTGCGCGAATACAAGGCCGCTAACCGCGCGACAGGCATTATAATGCACGCAAAGACCGGCGCGATAGTTGCTATGGCGACGGCTCCGGGCTATGACCTGAACAATCCGTCGAAGCTCTCCGATCTTGACGAGCAGGCTCTGGAGGAATACCACGAACAGCTCGTACTCGACTATATGGCGGGCTCGCTCACCGATCAGGACGAGATCGACAAGCGCATAACCGAGGATATGGAGGAAAAGCGCGCCGCCATGCGCGAGCTCCAATGGAAGAACAAGGCCGTCACCGAGCTCTATTTCCCAGGCTCGGTATTCAAGGTGATAACCTGCGCCTCGGCTCTGGAGGAGGAGGTCATAAGCCTCGATTCGCAGTTCACCTGCCTCGGCGTTTACACGGTCGACGATACCTCGATCCATTGCTGGACTCTCGGCGGACACGGCACCCTGCCGCTCCAGGACGCTATCACGGCCTCCTGCAACCCCGCGTTCATACAGATAGGTCTTGCGCTGGGTCAGAGGCTTTTCTGCAACTACTTCACGGCGTTCGGCTTCACCGAAAAAACGGGCATCGACCTGCCCGGCGAGGCAAGCCCGCTGTATGTGCCCTATGAGCGCATGGGACGCGTCGAGCTGGCTTCGTCGTCGTTCGGTCAGACGAACAAGATCACCCCGATACAGATGATCTGCGCCTACGCCGCTGCGATAAACGGGGGCTATCTTGTGACCCCGCATATCGTCGACAAGATCGTGGACGCCAACGGCAACGTCATCAAGTCCACAGGCACCACCGTAAAGCGTCAGGTCATCAGCGGCGAGACCTCGGCTCTCATGCGTGAGATAACGGAGAACATAGTTACATACAACGGCGGTTCAAACGCCTACATACCCGGCTACCGCATCGGCGGCAAGTCCGGCACGTCCCAGAAGCTCGACGAGTATCATCACAGCTGGGATATGCGCTATGTCGGCTCCTTCTGCGCGTTCACGCCCGCCGACGACCCCGAGTACATCATGCTCGTCTGCGTTGACGAGCCTATGGGCGGTCAGTATTACGGAAGCCGCGTCGCAGCTCCCGTCGTTTCGGCCGTGTTCAGTGAATGTCTCGAATATCTGGGAGTCTTCCCGCAGTACACCGCCGAAGAGCTCGCTACGCAGGATACCACGGTACCGTATGTTTACGGTTCTTCCCTGCTCGCAGCCATTACTTCGATAAATGCCCGAGGCCTTAAATACACGGTCATAGGCGAGGAAAGCAGCGATATCGTCAACACCACGGTACCCGAGGCAGCCGCCTCGATACCCAAGGGCGGTACTGTCGTGATATATATGAACGGTGCAATGGCGCAGAACGTCGCCGTGCCCGATGTTACAGGCTATACCGTCGATCAGGCGAACAGTATCCTGACGAATTACGGACTGAATATTTCCTTGAGCGGCGGCGCTGTCAATAACTCCGGCGCCCGCGCGACCTCGCAGTCTATCGCGCCCGGCACCGAGGTCAGCAAGGGTACCGTCGTCGAAGTCACCTTCCTCGTCAATAACTCCGACGCGGGATAACGGGGACGCTTCGCCCGAGCCCACCGGGGGAAAGAGGGCGAGTGTGAGGAAGGGAACCCCATTTCTGAAGCAGAAATGAGTTTCCCTCCCTCCCCCTCTCCCTCTCTCCCCCGGACCCCCTCTCACCCTCACCCCCTCCCACCCTCCTTAAAGACCAATCGCTTCGCCTTGCAGCGGGGGTAGGCAGTACCCCTCTCGTAAGTAAAACAATAACTATTCGATATCCCGGAGGTAATCCCAAATGCGCTTATACAATATACTAAAAGATAATGAGCGTGAGGGTATTACAGACTGTATTATCGGGAAGATCACCGACGATACAAGAAAAGTAGAAAAAGATGATGTCTTCGTGGCTATCACCGGCAGGAATTTCGACGGTCACTCCGCCTGCGCCGATATGCTCGCAAAAGGAGCTGCCGCCGTCGTAGTCGACCGTGACCTCGGGCTCCCCCAACAGATAATTACAAGCGATACAAGAATGACGTTCGGTATATTATCGTCGAGATATTACGGAGAGCCGACAAAAAGGCTTAAGCTGATAGCTGCC
>JAIKZF010000093.1 GCA_024682455.1 Ruminiclostridium sp.
CGCACCGTAAATATGCGGCCGTCATATTCCTCGCTCAGGCACTCTATGCCCGCGGACGAAGCGGGCTGCTCCTGCTGCTTCATGTCGGGAGACTCGTATACAAGCGCGTCTCCCACATACACTCTGCCTATATCCGATGTGTCGCAGGGCACCGAGAAGCCCCTGAAACCGTAGCCTATACCCTTGTACTTGTCGTAGAAGCCGAAATGCGAGTCCGCGAAGCTCAGCGGGATATCGTTCTTCGTGTATATCTCGACGGAGGGCAGCTCCGTTTCGTCGATATCCGCGTCGTACTTTATGATGACCTCGCTCTGCGAGACGAAAAGCTCGCGGATATGCGGGTGGGCGCCCGGGACGTCGCATGGAACTCTGAACACATTATTCGAGCTGTCGCACTGCGCGGTGAAAAGCTGAAACTCTCCCGTTCCTGCTCTGAAATACACATCGAGATAGTGCGCCGGCTCGTCGGGTATGACATCGACGATGTATTTTACGGAGCTGTCAGACCTGCTTATCTCGTGGAGCCCTATCACGGAGTACGGCTGTCCGCTGTCGACGCACGCCGGGAGCAGCTCCTCGTCCGCGGCTGTGAGCTTCGCGGCGTCGGCGCGTGACACTTCGTAGTAAACGCGCAGCAGCACGGTGTTGAACTCATAGCCCGTGAAATGAATGATATAGTCCCCTGTCTGCGCATATATCTCCCCGATGTTATAGTAGTCCGTGACAGGGTCGTACTCGGCAGGATATACCGAGGTCACCGCTCCCTCCGGTGTAGTGTACGGCAAAGCGGTCGTAGTCACCGCCGCGGTGCTGTCGTCGTGATAGCCCGCGCCGGGACCTTCGGGGTCTCTCTCCTTGAGACCTCCGTGCTCGCCCAGCCATTTCAGCCCGAACACGCTCGCCGTTATCACCGCGAATGCCGCCGCCGTGCCCGTAACCGCGTACAGTACGCGGTGGCTATTATGCTCTCTGTATTCCGGCATTTTGTTTGTCTGTATCTTATTTGTCTTTGTTTCGCTCTCCATATTATCAGCCCTTTCAAGTATGCCGCCAACGAAATCGGCATCGGAGGACGCGGGCTTTATACCGTCGAACGCCTCCGCGAACAGCTTTTTATATTCCGGCATGAAGCTCACTCCCTTCCTCGTTCTCATCATCGCCGAGCAGCTTTTTCAGGCGCTTTCGTCCGCGCCAGAGCTGTGAGGTCACAGCGGTCTCGGTCTCGCCTGTGAGAGACGCTATCTCCTTGACGGAATAGTCCTCGTAGTAGTACATATAGAGCACGGTGCGGGTCTTTTCCGGCAATCCCGACAGGAGCGACAGCAGCTCGCCGTTCTCGTCCCCGGGCTCCGGAGCTTTCATATCCTCGGTCAGCGGCTCGGAGAACTTATACCAATGCGATCTCAGCAGATCCTTGCACTTGTTCGCCGCCACGCGGAAGAGCCACGCCTTCGCTTCCTCGTCGATGAGAAACTCCGTTCCGCTGCGGTACAGCTTCAAGAAAGCCTCCTGCGTAACGTCCTCCGCGTCGGCGTGGTTCTTCGTATAGCAAAGCGCGAGTCTGTAAACGTTCGCGCGGTATTTCCCGACCAGCCGGGTAAGCTCCTGCTCCGTCATCTCTATGTACCTCTTTTTTGTAGTCGGCAATTGCCTTGAAAAGCCTTTCACTATATAAACGAATGAGAGCCTCAAAATGTCACCGCTCAAAAAAATAATACCTCACACCCGCCTGAATGTCAATAACGGTGTGAGGTATATTGTGTCTGTTTGCCTGATTATTCCGCAGGCTCGATGACCGGCGAATTCACGGAGTTCTTCTTGACGCTCTGTATGCCGTTCTTGCAGTTTGCCTTTGAGGTATATCCCTCGCTCACGGCGATGACCTGTCCGTTCTTCGCTTTCAGGCGAAAGCGGAACTGACCTGCCTGGTCGCTGTATATCTCGAATTTCGGGTTTTTCGCGGTCTGATATCCCTCAACGGTCTGATCCTCCACCTCAGCGGCGGGAGCGTTGTTCTCAACACTTTTTATGCCGTTTTTTACTGAATCGAGGCTCGAAAATACCTCTCCGCCGGTTGCTATCGTCTCGCCG
Source organism: Ruminiclostridium sp. (assembly GCA_024682455.1). GTDB lineage: Bacteria > Bacillota > Clostridia > Oscillospirales > Ruminococcaceae > Ruminiclostridium_E. Next base: position 2,092 of record JAIKZF010000093.1, read on the forward strand.
TTCGCGGCCTTCAATCCGTATGTGTACCCCTTTGCTGTCTTGTTTATCACATATTTTCCCATAGCAATTCTCCTTCCGTGACGGGCAGTTCGGGTAGCTTTATAAACTAAAAGAAAGATTCTATTTATTATATAACTATTATAACAATATATAGCCCGATTGTCAAGGGAAATATACAAAAAAGCTTATATAGTTTTTATACCTTTTGTTTACTGTGTACGGAAAAATATAACAATATGTAAAAAACGGGCAGAAAACAACTCCCGGGACAACAAGTGCTGCCCGGGAGCTGTGTGTGTCAGATAAATGGTATTCCGGTCATCAGCCGAGAACTGCCTCAACCTCGTGGATGCCGTTTGCGAAAACGGGGATAACGTTCCCGTCAACGGGCTTGCCGTCAACGATGAGGGACTTTACGCCGCTGGAGACGTGGTCGGGGTTCTTGACGGTGATGTTGTAGGTTGCGCCTCTGAACAGTCTGGAGATCTTGAAGCCGTCCCATGCCTTCGGAATGGACGGGTCGATCTTAAGGCCGTCGTACTGCGGCTTTACGCCGAGAATGTACTGGGATATCGCGACGAAGTTCCACGCGGCCGTACCCGTGAGCCAGCTGTTCTTAGCCTCGCCGTGGCGCGGAGCGTCCTTGCCGGCGATCATCTGCGCGTAAACATAGGGCTCGGTCCTGTGCAGGTCGGAGTGTTCCTCGCGGAAAGCGGGAGCTATCTTTGAATAGTATTCAAACGCCTTGTCTCCGCGGCCTACCGCTGCCTCGGCGCACATGATCCACGCGTTGTTGTGGCAGAAGATGCCCGCGTTCTCCTTGTAGCCGCCCGGATAGGTCGAGATCTCGCCGTACTGGATATAGTAGTGGGTGAATGCCGGATTGTTGAGCACGAGACCGTGGTCGGAGTTGAGGTACTTGTCAACGCTGTCGAGGGTCTTGATATCGTCGCCGGTCTCCTTGCCGAGTCCCGCGAGAACGCAGAAGCCCTGCGGCTCGATGAATATTTTGCCCTCCTCGCACTCGTGAGAGCCGACCTTCTGACCGTTGTGGTCGTAGGCGCGCAGGAACCACTCGCCGTCGAAGCCGTACTTCATTGTGGCTTCCTTCATCTTCGCGATCTCCGCGTCGGCGCGCTTTGCCTCCTCCTCATCGCCCATGAGCCTGCACATTGCGGCGTACTCGGGGCCTATGAAGCAGAACATTCCCGCTATCATCACGGATTCCGCGATCTGGCTGTAGAACGGCGGATCCTTGAACATTTCCTTGTTGTTGTAGGTCTGGAAGGACTCGCCGGGCTTATCCGAGAAGCAGGACAGGTTCAGGCAGTCGTTCCAGTCGGCGCGTCCGCTCAGCGGCAGTCCGTGAGGACCGACCTTCTTTACGACGTGGTTGAAGGCTCTCTTCATGTGGTCGAGCATCGAGGCAGCCTTGCTGTCGTCGTTCTCGTAAGGCACCATCTCGTCGAGTATGGACTTGTCTCCGGTCTCCTTGATATAAGCGGCTACCGCGAGTATCATCCACAGCGGGTCGTCGTTGAAGTTCGAGCCGAGCTCGTGGTTGCCCTTCTTGGTGAGAGGCTGGTACTGGTGGTAAGCGCCGCCGTCCTCAAGCATTGTAGCAGCGAGGTCGAGCACACGCTCGCGCGCTCTCTCGGGTATCTGGTGAACGAAGCCGAGCAGATCCTGGTTGGAGTCGCGGAAGCCCATGCCTCTGCCGATGCCGCTCTCGAAGTAGGAGGCTGAGCGGGACATATTGAACGTTACCATGCACTGGTACTGGTTCCAGATGTTGACCATTCTGTTGACCTTCTCGTCGGGCGAGTCAACGTGGTACTGGCAGAGCAGGTCGTTCCAGTATTCCTTCAGCTCGGCGAAGAGCTTGTCCGCCTTCTCCGCGGTATCGCAGAGGGCGATCATCTCGTGAGCCTTGGTCTTGTTGATGATATTCTTCTTAGAGTTCGCGGTGGTGATGATCTTGTCGTCGGCGGTAAGATCGGGGGCGAACTTCTCCTCGGGCTTGTTCTCAACATAGCCGAGCACGAATACGAGATCCTTGCTTGCGCCAGCTTCGAGGTCGATAGTGATATAGTGGGAGGCTATGGGCGACCAGCCGTCCGCAACGGAGTTATAGGGGCTGCCCTGCATTACGGTCTGGGGCTCGCCGAAGCCGTTGTACAGGCCGAGGAAGCTCTCGCGGTCTGTATCGAAGCCGCTGATCTTTGTATTTACGGAGTAGAAGGCGTAGTGGTCGCGTCTTTCCTTGTATTCGGTCTTATGGTAGATCGTGCTGCCTTCGATCTCGACCTCGCCGGTATTGAAGTTTCTCTGGAAGTTGGTGGAGTCGTCCTGCGCGTCCCAAAGGCACCATTCGAGGAAGCTGAACAGCTTGATCGTCTTGAAGGCGCCGGTCTTGTTGGTGATAGTTACCTTCTGGATCTCGCCGTTGAAGTTCTGGGGAACGAAGAAGGTGACCTTTGCCTCAACGCCCTTGGACTCGCCCTTTATAATGGTATAGCCCATACCGTGGTGGCACTCGTAGTTGTCGAGGGTAGCCTTTACGGGGGACCAGCCGGGGTTCCAGACGTGGCCGTCGTCGTTGATGTAGAAATATCTGCCGCCCATATCAACGGGAACGTTATTGTAGCGGTAGCGTGTTATACGGCGGAGTCTGGCGTCCTTGTAGAAGCTGTAGCCGCCCGCGGTATTCGAGATAAGAGAGAAGAAGCCCTGAGTTCCGAGGTAGTTTATCCACGGATAGGGTGTCTTGGGGGAGGTGATGACGTATTCCTTGTTAACGTCATCGAAAAAGCCGAATTTCATTGAATTTACCATTCCTTTCTTCGGAAGAAGCTTCCAAACGATATACATTAATTATATATTATTCCGGCAAAAATATCAATAGCGGGTAAGCGATTACACAAAATTTTACAAACGGCACAACTTTCGGGGTGTTTTTTTGTGCATTATAACAGTCGGCGGTTTTCGGGGCTTTGTGATACGAAAAAACGCAAACAGCTTACCGACTGCTGTTTGCGGATTTGCTGAGGGAGACTTCCTCATTTATATTGATTTTGTAGGAAATGACCAAAATTCCCGACAATAATTTTAAAAATCCGCTATTGAAAATGCTTTGCAGGTGTGGTATACTAAAAGTTGCAAAATATATTCCAATGTCTGGGAACGGAGGTCATTATGGAAAGCAGAAAAGTTACAATCAGTGCCAAGGGCAACAAAAAAATACACATGGGTATAATCCCCGGTCATTTTGCAACCAATCACTCCCACATAAATCATTATGTTGATCTCAACTCGATAAAGACGAGCTTTCTCATGGCTCGCGAGACCGCGAAGGTCATCGCCGCCAAGTACGTTTCGGTGCAGGTCGATACCATAATCTGCCTTGAGGGTACGGAAACTCTCGGCGCGTTCATTGCGCAGGAGCTCTCCGATTCCGGCATGACTTCGGTGAACTCCGGCAAGGACATTGATATCCTCACGCCCGAGATAAACTCGAACGGTCAGATGATATTCCGCGACGACGCTCAGAAGAAGATCTGGAACAAGCAGATACTCCTGCTCATCTCGTCCGCGTCCACGGGCTGGTCGATCGAGCGCTTTGCGCGCTGCCTCGACTATTACAGCGGAAAGCTCGCCGGGTGCTGCGCCCTGTTCAGCGCTATCGACGAGGTCATCGGCATAAAGGTGGACGCTCTGTTCACTCCCGAGGATATCCCCGAGTACCACTCCTACATCGCGTCGGAATGCCCGATGTGCAAGGCAAAGCAGAAGATCGACGCGCTTGTGAACGCGTTCGGCTACTCAAAGCTCTGATAACATGATAAAGCCCGGTCAGGCTGGACCGGGCTCTTTCTTTTTTTCATCCGAATGTGCTTTGCGCCAGTCGGCGTTGGAGACGAATTCCTCGATGAACTGCTCGGTCTCCTTCTGCTCCGCCGCCTTGTACTCCTCGATCTGATGCTCCTCGAGCCTCTCCAGCTTCGAGACCTCCATTGTCGCGTCGATGACCGCCTGCAGCTGCTTCTCTATCTCGCGGTTCTTCATCAGTATCTTGTGGCGCTGCAGGTGAAGCTCCTGCTGCTTGGCGTTTATATATCTCTTGTGTATCGCTATGTCCGTGGCGTTGGTGATCGCCTTGTACTTCTCCATAAGCTCACGGTTCAGCCGCGCGAGATCCTCCAGTATGTGCTCAAGCTCGGCTTCGAGCTGTGCAAGATCCGCCCGCAGCTCAGCGAGAGTTCCCTTTTCCGTGTCGAGGGTCTGCTCGCGGTATTCCTTAAGTCTTTGGAGAGTGAAAACGAACTTCTTCACGGCAGACACCTCCCTTCATCAGCTTACCGCTTCCTTGAGCAGCCTTATGGTCTCGTCCAGAGTGAAGCTCTCGTTGGTCTTCTGGCACAGGAACGCGTTTATCTTGTCTATCTTGTTCATCGCCTCATCAAGCTTCGGGTTGGTGCCGGGCTTGTACGCGCCTATGGAGATAAGGTCGATGTTGGCGTTGTAGAGAGCCATGAGGTTTCGGAGCTTGCTGGCTGCCTCCTTATGCGCCTCGTCGCAGATCATTGACATAAGTCTCGAAACGCTTACCGAAATGTCGATAGCGGGGTAGTGGTTCTGTGCTGCTATCTTGCGGGAGAGCACGATGTGACCGTCGATGATGCCTCGCACGGTATCCGCTATCGGCTCGTTGGTGTCGTCGCCCTCGACGAGCACCGCGTAAATGCCCGTTATGCTGCCCTTTTCAAAGCAGCCTGCCCGCTCCAGCAGACGGGGCATCTGCGCGTAAATCGACGGAGTATAGCCTCGCGCTATCGGAGGCTCGCCGATAGAAAGCCCGACCTCGCGGTTCGCCATAGCGAAACGCGTCAGGTTATCCATCATCAGCAGCACGTCCTTGCCCTGGGACATGAAGTATTCCGCCACCGCGGTCGCCGTCATCGGGCATTTGTAGCGCATCATAGCGGGCTGATCCGAGGTCGCGACCACGACCACCGACCGCGCCATGCCCTCGTCGCCGAGGTCGTTCTCGATGAACTCGCGCACCTCTCTGCCACGCTCGCCCACCAGCGCTATCACGTTTATGTCCGCCTTGACCTTTCGGGCTATCATGCCCATGAGGGTACTCTTGCCGACGCCGGAGCCCGCGAATATGCCGATACGCTGACCCTTTCCCAGCGTCAGTATGCCGTCTATCGCCTTGACGCCGAGCTCTATGGGCTCCGCGATCTTCGGGCGGGTGAGCGGGTTTGTGGGCTCGCCGGATATCGAGACGCTGCCGGTGTAGGCTATCTTACCCTTGCCGTCGATCGGCTCGCCTATCGCGTTGATTATGCGCCCTATCATGGCGTCGCCGGTCTTCACGCGGAGCTTGTCGCCCGTGTTGTCGACGATGCTCCCGGGGCCTACGCCCTCTATATCGGTGTAGGGCATGAGCAGCACCTTGTCGGACTGAAAGCCCACGACCTCCGAATATATGAAGCTCTGCATATCCTTGGAGTATATGCGGCACACGTCGCCGATATTACATTCCGGGCCCGTCGATTCGATGCTCATGCCGACTATTTTCTCGACCTTGCCCATATAGCGGTAGGTGTCCGCCGTTCCTATCTCGGCTCTGAAGCCTTTCAGATCCATAGATGTCTCCTGTCATTATAATGCTGTCCCGCCGCGGGAAGTTCCCGCGGCGGGCGTTTTCATCAGTCTGTCTCTTCCTCGCCGGCATCGCCGTCTTCGGTCTCTTTTCCGTCCTTGTAGACCACGTCCGGGATCCCGGAGTCGTCCTCCTCAGACTTGGCGGGCTTCTTCTTCGCGGCTCCGCGCTTGGGCTTTTCGGCGGCCTGATCGCGGATCATATCCTTGATATCCTTGTCGCGGTACTTGCCCTTGCCGAGCTGCTCGACCATTTTCAGCTGCGTCATTATGCTGGCGTCGGTTATCTCCGCGCCGTCGTCGACCAGCAGAGTTCCCGCCGGAGCGTCCTCAAGTATCTCGACATCAACGTGCTCGCAGCTGCGGAATACGTCCTTCAGGAGCTGCTCGTCGATCTCCGCTTCCTCGGAAACGTCGAGCTTTGAGAGCGTGAGCTTCACGTATTTGCTTGCCTTGTATTTCTTGCCCGCCTCGCGTATCATGCGGGTTATGACTGCTTTATCCTTCTGTCCGAGAGCTCCTATCGTGACCTTCTGGCAGATATCGAATATGGTGTCGAAAAGCTGCCGCTCATACTGCATCATGATCTCGGTCTTGTCCGCGGTTATCTGCTCGGCTGTCTGTTTGAGCTCCACGAGGCTTTCCTTGCACTTTTTCAGCGCCTTCACATAGCCCTCGTCATAGCCCTGCTTCATGCCCTCGTCGTAGCCCTGCTTTTTCGAGCTTTCGGCGAGGCGTTTCGCTTCCTCCTCCGCCTGTTTTCTGATGTTATCAGCCTCTGTCCGTGCCTCGCGCACGGTCTGTTCGGCCATTTGCTTGGTCTTGTCGTATATTTCGGTAGCCTTTTCCTTCGCGTGGATAACGAACTGCTCGGCTTCCTTTTCGTACTTTGAGCGTATAGCCTCATATTCGGCGATAAGCTTTTCGCGCTCGATACGGGCTTCCTCCGCGGAGACCGTATCCCCGCTGTCCGCGGAAGAGCTCTCCGTTTCCTCGTCAGGCTCGGCGAGCATAGCCTCGACAGCCTTTTCCGCCTCGGTGAGATGCGCGGGGGTATTCTTTTTTTCCGGTCGCCTGCCGTAGACGGTCTTCATGACAGGCTCATCGGTATCAAAACTATTCACATAGACGTAAGTCGTCGTTCTGCCTTTGATGACGCCGCCTGCCATAGCGCCCCTCCTTGCCTGCCGTTATGCGATTATCTCGTCGTCGCCGCCCTTGGATATCGTGAGCTTGCCCTCGTCCTCAAGACGGCGTATGATAGCGACTATGCGCTGCTGAGCCTCCTCAACGTCGCGCATGCGCACATTGTGCAGATATTCGACGTCTGTCTGGGTGGATTCCTTGTTTCTGGAGGACATATTCGCGTAGATGACCTCGGCGACCTCCGCCGTGGAGCCCTTGATAGCCACCGCGAGATCCTTCGGGTCGACCTCGGTGATGAACGCCTGTATCGACATGGAATCGAGACCGACGATATCCTCGAACACGAACATCTTCGAGCGTATCTCGTCCGCGAGCTTCGGGTCGCGCAGATTGAGCTCGTCGAATATGAATTTTTCGGTGGAGCGGTCTACCTTGTTGAGGACGTCCGCTATGTAGTTGACGCCGCCGACCTCCATATTCTCGGTGGTGACGATGTTGGCGAATTTCTTCTCCAGCGTGTTCTCCAGACTTTTCACAACGTCCGGGGACGCCGACTCCATCTTCGCTATGCGCTCGACTACCTCGATACGCATTTCCTTCGGAAGCTCGGCGAGGATAGCCGACGCCTGGTCGCTTCTCGCGTACGACAGTATCAGCGCTATGGTCTGCGGGTGCTCGTTCTGCACGATCGCCAGCAGGTTCTTATAGTCCGCCTTGCGCACGAACGCGAAGGACTTTGATTTCAGCTGCTTTGTTATCTTGTCGAACAGCGTGGACGCCGCCTGGGGTCCGAACGCCTTTTCGAGTATTTCCTTGGCGTATTCTATACCGCCCTCGGAAATGACCTTCTGGGTCAAGCATACCTCATAGAAATCGTTGAGTACGTCCGAAACGACCTCGGCGGGCCAGTAGTCCATTTTGGCGACCTCAAGGGTTATCTTCTCGATCTCCTCGTCGCTGAAATACTTGAACACCTTCGACGCGTTCTCGGCGCCTATCGCGGAAATGACCATTGCCGCCTTCTGGACCATAGTCACATCGGCAGCGGTTTTGGGGATCGTCGACACTTCATCGGCCATTTCGTCTCACTCCTTCCGGAATTATCAAATCAATCGGGCTGTCATTGTTCCTCGCCCTTCATCCATGTGCGGATAAGCTGCGCGACGATCTCGGGATTGCTCGTCGAGAAATCGCGTATCTCCTTCTTGAGAAGCGCGTCGCGGGAGGTCTCGTCGTCCGCGCCGGAGAGCTTCTGTATTTCGTAATCGAAATCCTCGTCCTGAGAAACAACTGTTCTTTTTCCCATATCTTCCTCGTCATAAGCTATCGAGCCCGCGACAGCCGGTGCGTGACCCGCCGCCGCAGCCACCGCAGCGGCTTTCCTTGCCTTGATGCGCTTCTTGTTCGAGCCCGCCGCCAGCAGCGCCACCACCAGCAGCGCTATCAGCAGTACGCCCAGCGCGATGATGATGAATACGAGCGTATTCCTGCTGCCCGATACGACCACTCCGCCGTCGCCCGCCGAGCCTTCCGTCTTTTCGAGCTTGAAGTTCATCGCCATGAACGACACCTTCTCGACGCTTGTGCCGATAGCCGTCGCTATGAATTTCTCCCAGCGCTCTCTTTCGGCTTCGTTGAACTTCTCCGCGTCATCGTCGACAACGACCGATGCGGAGATGTTGTCGTAGCTGTAGCCGTCCTTTTCTATCTGCGTTATCTCTTCGTTTACCAGATAATGTATCTTCTTCTGCGTTTCGTAGTAGAACTCGTCGCCGTCGCCTATGCGCAGGGTCGGGTAGTCGGGCGAGATGTCCGAATCGACCGTCGTGCCTACGAGGCCGCCTTCATCGGCGTTGCCGCCTCCCGCGGAGACATACTCCTCGTCCTGTATCATGCCGCCCTTGGTCCCCTCGGACTCGACTGACGGGGTATACTCGGTTATCTGCTTTACCGTCGGGTCGTAGTTGAGCTGTACGTCCACGGCGACCCTGTAATCGTTGAACGCCCCGCCGAACAGCTCGCCGAGCTTCTCGTCGAGTATCTTCGCTATCTTGTTCTGGAAGTCGAGGCGCCTGTAAAAGAGCACGACCTCGTCCTCGCTGTCCAGATTGTTCACTACCGTTTCCGAGGTCAGTACAACGCCCGCGCTGTCGGTCACGGTGATATTCTCTTCCTTAAGTCCTCTTACCGATCTTCTGACGAGGTTGTACACGCCCTCGACAGCCTCGACCGAGAGTGCGTGGTCGAGCTGGAGCATTACGGAAGCGCTCGCCTCGTCGCGCTCGTCCGAGATGACATAGTTCTGCGTCTCGGGGATATTGAGTATAACTATCGCGGAATGTATGCCGTCTATCATCGAGAGCGTCGCGCGCAGGTTCTCCTGGAGCTGCTGCTTCTGCTTCTCGCGCTTGTCTGACTCGGTGGAGAACAGACCCACTCCCTCGTCCCAGATATTGTAGTTGAAGGTCTGCTTCGGGTAGCCCTGCACCGCGAGCTGGGCGCGCAGGTTCTCGACTCTGTTCGCCGGCACCATGATCTCGCCGGTGGCGACATTCACGCGGACGTCCGCCTCCGCCACGCCGAGATTGTTTTCGAGTACGGTTATGATCTCGGTTATCTCCGACTCGGTCGCGCCGGTATAGAGCACCGCGTATCTCGTGATCGAATTTATGATGATAAGCGTTATCAGCGAGACTACGATCACCGAAGCCACCGCGATAATGATTATCCTTACCGTTTTGTTGAAGGCCCCCCACCGCGCCTTTATCGCCGCGGTGAGCTTGCCCAGAATTTCCTTGACTTTATCCATTTATGTACAGCCCCTTGCGGGCGTCACTCCTTTATTTCGCGTGCTTCTGCGGTATGAGCTGTCATCAGATGCTCATTCTCATTATTTCGTTGTACGCGTCAACGACAGCGTTCTTTACGTTGACGAGCAGCTCGGTGGCGATCTCCGCCTTGGCTATGTTCATCTGCATCTGTTCGAGACTCTCGGTGTCGCCGAGCATCACGTTCACCATATCCTCGCTTTTCTGCGCCTGCGCCTCGGCTGCCTGGTTCCATAGCCCGGTCAGCGCGTCGAGGAAGGTGCCGGTCTCGGGCAGCTCCCCGGCCTTTGCGGTCTCCGTGACCTCCGCGGGCGGCGTATTGAACGCCTTATCCACGGCGGGTATCGTGTGGATAGTTGGCGACATTGGTATTATCTGCATATTGTTTTACCTCTTTTTACGCTGTTCAGCTGTTCTGACCTATCGTAAGAGCCTTGTTCGCCAGAGATTTGAGGCTGTTGAATATCGTAAGGTTCGCGGTGTACGACTGTGTCGCCGCGAGCATATCTATCTGCTCCTCCGCCACGTCGACGTTGGGCAAATAGTAGTAGCCGTCCTCGTCGGCGTCGGGGTGAGAGGGGTCATAGACGGGCGTGGGGGGAGTCGGATCCTCGACTATCTGCGTCAGCAGCACGCCGTTCATGGTCTGCTGTCTGTCGCGCCCCGCGAGGCCGCGCAGATGTTCGAGGCGCTTTCCGAGCACCGTGCGGAACTCTATCGCGCTGAGGCTGATGTCCTTGGTGCGGTAGTAGGACTTGTTCTCGGTGAACACCACATTCTGCCGCACGTAGGGGCCTCCGTTCGCGGTGCGCGTGGTATCGGCGTTCGCTACGTTCTGGGCTATCACGTCGGCGCGTGCGCGCTCGGCTATCATTCCGGAAACGGCTATATCGAGATTGCTGAGAAATGCCATTTATGTATCCTCCTTATCAGCTCTTGCGCATTGCCGCTCTCATCATGGTGAACTCGGCGTTGATCTGATTTATGAGTGCCTGATACTGGAGAGCATTCTTCGCGAAGAGGGCGCTCTGCGTATCGGAGTCGACGTTGTTGCCGTCGGGCTGATCCTTGGTGGTCTCGTCGGTATGTATCACCGAGGCGAGCTCAAGGCGCTTTTTCTTCACAGCCTCGCTGACCGAGGCGCTTTTCTCGTCCATCGTTTCCTTCAGCACGCCCGCGAAGTAAAGGTATTTTGCCTTATACTCGGGGGTATCGACGTTCGCGATATTCTGAGCTATTATCTGCTGCTGCTTCACCAGCAGGTCAAGTCCCTGCTCCGCGATGCGGAACGAGGTATTATCGAACAAAGCCATGGCGACCTCCGTGATCCTTAGGGAACCTCTAAAAACCCAATTTGAGAGAAAAGGAGCTATCCACTTTATGCCGCTTTGTATGCGCGCGTCCTGCGCGCTTTTGGCGGCAATACCACGGCTTCCTGCCGTGACCGTCTACTGCGTCAAACCTCCTAACCGG
>JAIKZF010000021.1 GCA_024682455.1 Ruminiclostridium sp.
CCTTTCGTTCTCCGCGCTCCGGAACGCTGTGTACATTGCCGAGGAAATGATCGCCGCGACATTTGAAAGCTGCGTGTAATAAAGGAAGAAATCCGCCGTGCTCCTTACTACGCGGAACACTACCCCTGTGCAGCCGAGCACGAACGCCGCGATATTCAGGATAAGCGCGATGTCTCTTTTCTTCATTGCGCGGCCTCCCCGTCAGACGCGAGAGCCGGGGGCTCGGCGCGTTCTATCGGCTTTCCGGGATCCCGGAAGCCTATGTACGTCGCATAGGCGTACTCTCTGCCGTCCCTTGTGAACTTCACCGTCAGCGCATTGCAGTATCCGGTATCGCCTTCCTCAAAGGTGTACGCCTGCTCGAAGCCCTTGACTCCCGTCATTGTCTCATACGAGGATATCTTCTCGTCGTCGTAGGTCAGCTTCACCCACTCGTTCCCGTTGAAGCTCCCGCGCTCCGAGGAGCTTATCGCGGAGATGTGCTCGTCGAGCAGCCACTCCCCGTCCGCGAAGTAGTGTCTGTTCGCCCGGGAGTAGTTGTAGAAGTCCGCGCTGCCCTTTGCCGCGAACGACCATTTTTCGTCGCCGGAATGCCACGTGTCGAGCTCGGTGCCGTTGTTGAACTCGTAGTATTCCTCGCCTGTCTCCTGGTCGCGCCCGATGTACATATACTGTATAACGTCCCCGGCGAAGCGGTAGTCTATCTCCTGCAGGACGGTGCCGCTTATGCTGTCCGTCACCGTGATGTGCGCCGCCTCAAGCTCCGTGTGGAGCTTTTTCGCCCGTTCGACGAGCTCCCTGCCCTCATAGTCCGCCGCCGCGCAGCCCGATATGGAGAGCACGCAGTATACCATTATAATATATATGGGGATCAATCTTTTCAGAGCCTTCATAGTTTTCCTCATAAAACATAAGCCGCACCTTATCGGGTGCGGCTCATAGTCGTTATTTATCCGGATTATTCTTCAAATCCGCTTTCGATAAGCTTTGTGAGGCCGTCAACGGCAAGCTGCTCATCGGAACCGTCAGCGATGATGCGGATAGGGGTGCCGCCTACGATACCGAGCGAAAGAATGCCCAGCAGGCTCTTCGCGTTTACTCTGCGCTCTTCCTTCTCTACCCAGATAGAAGATTTGTACTCGTTTGCCTTCTGAATGAAGAATGTAGCGGGTCTTGCGTGTAAACCGACCTGATTCTTGACCTCAACTTCTCTTACGAACATGAAAGATCCCTCCATTTGAACTTTTATATGTTGTCTCCTTTATTGCAGCCGTTTCTGTAACCGCTTTACAAGAATTAGTATAGCCGCAAAAGACCTTTTAGTCAACAGCTTTTTTTCGATTTTATGCCAAAATCGGCATAATTCTCTGATTTAATCCAATTGTAACGAAAAAAGACTTTCGCCGTTGTTAATTATGTCCAAAAACTTTTCAACCGCCTATTCAATATAGCCAACATCTTTCAACATACTATACGACGACCTCGCCGATAAGGTTGTTGTCGAGGCAGTCCGTATAGCGGATCTTCACGAAGTCGCCTATGCGGAGCTTGCTTTTGCTTGCGAAATAGATCATTCCGTCGATCTCGGGAGCGTAGGAGGCGTCGCGCCCGAAGTACATCTCAAACAGCCTGTCATAGCCCTCGCAGACCACCTCGGTCACGGTGCCGATGAGCGCTGCCGAAGCCTCGGAGACGCGTATCTCCTGCTGCTCCATGATTATATCGGCGCGGTGCTCGCGCTCTCGCTCGTCCACCTGGTTCTCAAAGTCCGCTGCGGGGGTGTCGTCCTCCTGCGAGTAGGCGAAGCAGCCGAGGCGGTCGAATTTTATCTCGTTCGCAAACTCCGCGAGCTCGGTGAACTGCGCCTCGGTCTCGCCAGGAAAGCCCGTGATGAACGTCGTGCGCAGAGTAAGCCCCGGTATGCGCTCCCTGAGCTTCTTTATCAGCGCGGTGAGGCTCTCGCGGCTGCCCTTTCTGCCCATGTCGCGCAGTATCTCCTCGTCGCAGTGCTGGAGGGGAAGGTCTATGTACTTGCAGAGCTTCGGCTCGGAGGCTATCAGGTCAATGAGCTCGTCGGTCATTCTCTCGGGGTAGCAGTAGAGCAGGCGTATCCACTTCACATCGAGCTTAGCCAGCTCACGCAGCAGCTCCGGCAGCGCGTATCTGCCGTACAGGTCGATGCCGTAGTTGGTCGTATCCTGCGCCACGACGATGAGCTCCTTTACACCCTTCTTAACGAGTATCTCCGCTTCCTTTACGATGTTTTCGAGCTTCCTGCTGCGGAATTTCCCGCGTATCTGCGGTATCGCGCAGTAGGTGCAGCAGTTGTCGCAGCCGTCGGCAATGCGCAGGTAGGCGTAGTGCGGCAGCGTGGTCTGCAAACGTCTGCCCTCCATATCGAGGTCGTCTGCCGAGCCGATGTCTATGACCCGCTCTCCGGCGAGCACCCTTCCGATAGTATCGACTATCGCGTCGTTGCGCCCGAGCCCGAGAACTCCGTCTATCTCGGGGAACTCCTCGTCCATCTGCTCACGGTAGCGCTGGGCGAGGCAGCCGGTGACGATTATCTTTTTGTTGATGCCGTCGTTCTTGCGGTTTATGGCCTCCATTATCTCCTCGATAGCCTCTTCCTTGGCGCTTGTGATGAAGCCGCAGGTGTTTATCACGACCACGTCGGCAAGCCCCGCCTCGGGCACGATCTTATAGCCCGCCTCGGCTATCTTCGCGAGCATCAGCTCGGCGTCGCACTGGTTCTTCGGGCAGCCGAGCGAGACCATTCCGACCTTTGTTTCTTTTCCCATGTCAATTCTCTCTTTTCGCTATGTATTCTTCCGCGTGCTTTAAAAGCTCCCTGTCCTCGGGGAAGTTCAGCAGCTCCAGCGCCTTTTCGTAAGGCAGGAGCCAGTCGTCGAGTATCTCGTCCGCCTGTATCTCCGGCTCGCGGTAATTGTAATGACCGATGAAGAACACGCCGGTCTTGACGGTCTTTTCACGGGTCGTATATGTGTATTCCTCGCGGAAGTCTCCGTACTGCACGAGCTCAAGCCCCGTTTCCTCGCGGACCTCGCGCTTCGCGGTCTCTAATATGGTCTCGCCGTAATCGACGTGACCCTTCGGAAAGCCGATATGCCCGCTCTCGTTCTTTATCAGCAGGTAGCGGCGCTCGCCGTCCTTCTCGGTGAACATCACTGCGCCGCCGGTCTTTTCAAACCTCGGGTAGAAGATGTCGCCGCCGCGGACGAGATCGCCCAGCTCGTGCAGCAGGTCACATTCGCAGCAGATATCCCCGCCGTACTGCTCCGCGGGTACCGCCACCGGTATCTCTTCGTCTCCGCGCGCTATCAGGGCGCATATCCTCCCCTCGCTCACGCCTCCGACGGTTATGGCGGGTCTGCCGTCCCATGTGCCGGCGCGGACGCTGCCGCGGTCCTCGGTCACGTTTATTTTTATTGTTTTTCCGTATAAGGCGGAGTCCTTTCTGTGGTGCGGCATAAATAACAGCTCCATATATAAAGTTTTATGATAATATATTACCATATTTGCAGTAAAAATGCAATAGGATATAAAATGCGGCACGATAAAAAATAACTTGATTTTTCTTTCAGAATATGATAAGATAAACACAGCGGACATCCTCTGCGTAAATAACGGTGTCCGTCAGGAACCGTCCGGTGCAGAACGGGCGGTATTCCCGACAAGTATAGCAGCCCCACGGCAGGCGGTCAATCCACGCTCCCGGAAGGGAGTGAGTTGCGTATGACTTTTACCTATGAAGCTTTCGTACAGACAGGAATACTTATTTGTGCCATAATAAAGCTAGTAATTGACGTATACAACAAAAAGAAATAACCGCCTCACCTTCCGAAAATGAGCGGTTATTTCTTTACCAATCTATCGGGAGCGACCGTTTGTCGGCTGCTCTTGTTGTTTATATTATAACACTTTCACTTTTGTTTGTCAAGTGGCGGTGTTTTTTTTCGCTCTTTTCCGGATATTTCCCTACCGCCGGGAGGCAGCTGCATCATCACGGCAGCTTTATAAGACCCTTTTCAAGCATTCTCTGCGCGGCGAGAATGATACCCATTCTGCCGGTGTCATAGGTGAGACCTCCCTGGAGCCACACCGCGTAGGGCTCGCGGAGCGGAGCGTCCGCCGACAGCTCTATCGACGCCCCCATTGTGAACGCGCCCGCCGCCATTATCACCTTGTCCTCGTAGCCGGGCATATCCCAAGGCTCCGGAGCAACGAAGCTGTCGACCGGGCTCCCGGACTGTATGCCCTCGCAGAACGCGATAAGAGCCTCCGGCGAGCCGAGCTTTATCGCGGTGATTATGTCGGTGCGGTACTCGTTGCGGTTCGGGTACGCCGTGAAGCCCAGCATATCAAAGAACGACGAAGCGAAGGTCGCAGTCTTTACGGCGTTCTTCACAGTCTCCGGCGCATAGAACAGCCCGAGGAACAGGCTGCGGTTCATTCCGAGTGAGCAGCCGACCTCCTTGCCCGTTCCCACCGTGGTCAGACGGTAGGCGCACAGCTCCACGAGGTCGCGCCGCCCGGCTATGTAGCCTCCGGTCTCAGCTATACCGCCGCCGAGGTTCTTTATCAGCGAGCCGATGACAAGGTCCGCTCCCACATCGCAGGGCTCGACGCGCTCGACCAGCTCGCCGTAGCAGTTGTCCACCATTATTATCGCGTCCGGGTTCACGAGCTTCACCGCGTCCACCATCTCGCTTATCTCCGAGACGGTTATCGACGGCCGCAGGCTGTACCCCCGCGAGCGCTGTATGTAAGCGACCCTGCACGACCGCGCGAGGTCGTTTATCATTCCGAAATTCACTCTGCCGTCGGGCAGCAGGTCTATCTGGTCGTACTTAACGCCGAACTCCGACAGCGAACCTCCGCGCTCGCCGAAGATCACCTCGCTCAGCGTGTCGTAGGGTCTGCCGGTCAGCGACAGCATAAGGTCGCCGGGGCGCAGTACCCCGAACAGCGCCGTCGAGAGCGCGTGGGTGCCGTTTACGAACGTGTGGCGCACCAGAGCGTCCTCAGCGCCGAGCACCTGCGCGTACACCTCGTCCAGCTTGTCCCTGCCCGCGTCGCCGTAGCCGTAGCCCGTCGTGCCTTTAAGGTGCATCTCCCCCACGCGGCAGTCGGTGAACGCTTTCAGTACCTTCTCGCCGTTGCAGCGGGCGGTGTGCTCTATCCGCGCGAAGGACTCGGCGCAGCGCGCCTCGGCTTCCGCGGCTGTGTTTTCCAGCTTCTTGTCAATGCTAAAACAGCTCAATTTACTTATCTCCTTGTTTTCTTTTTTTCGGTCACAGCAATATCAGAACGCGGTCAGCCCGCAATTCTGCGGCTCGGCTGTCTCGTCATCAAGTATGCGGAATGAGTTGTCCGAGGAATCATACTTCATATAATCCGTCGTGGTCTTCGAGCCGTACCATTTATCCATGCGCAGTATGTTGTTCTCGCACAGATAGATATAGTATCCGTCTCCGGCGTGCAGTATGCGGAAGGAACCCATATCTCTGTGCCAGATGAACACGTCGATGAAGCGGGTAATGTCGGTAGCGTCCATATAGCCTATCAGGACTTCAACTGATCCGTCGCCGTCGAGGTCTCTGAGAAGATAACCGAATTTGTTGTCCTCGTCCTTCATCTCATCGGCTATATTCAGGTCGCCCCGCTCGTTCGACCAGCCGTCCTCGAAGCCGTCGCTGTAATATTCCAGCGTCTCATTGTACCAGTCCGAAGGGATCTCCGATCTTCCCGAGCAGCCCGTAAGCGCAAGCGCCATGACTGCGAGCATAACGATACATGAACTTATTCTCTTCATTTTTTCTCCCTTACAGTTTATAAGCGCGGCACTTTGTAATCCGGATACGCGGTAAAGCCGCGCGGCCGTCATATCGTGAGCTCAACGGCTTTTCCGATGCTCGCGAAGCCTATGTTCGCGTAGAACGGGCGCAGTCCGTCGGAGCAGAAGAGCTGCACGGTGTTCCCGCGTGAAGCCTCGTCCGCGCAGATAGTGCTGACAAGGCGCGACGCTAGCCCCTTGCCGCGTGCCTCCCGGCGCGTGCTGACATACGACAGATAGGCTATCCCCGATGAAGCGAACAGCTTCACCGCGCAGGCGCTGTGCTCCAGTACATATATCTGCGATATCCTGTGGCGCAGGTTATGGCTCATATCGGTGTACCATTTGTTAACATCTATGTCAAATCCGGCGCTTATTATATCGGATATCTCCGAAAGCGGTGCGTCGGGATCGACCTTAAGGCGCTCTATGTCGTCTGTTGCCTCGCCGCCGTTCTCACAGCTCATCAGCAGCATATCCTTGTGGTTCGCGTCAACTCCCGCCGCCGCGAAGGTATTGCTGGGCATCAGCACCTTGCGGAACTTCCCGCACATCAGGAACTCCATGAGCTCCGCGACTCTGTCGCCCGGACGCACTCCGCTCCTGGCGACCACCGCCGAACCGTAATAGTCGGATATCACCGTGCCTCCCGTCTGCTTGTAGAAGCCGCAGAAATCATACCCGCAGCCGTAAGCGTCCGCGAGAGCGCGCACCTTCTCCGTGTATATGTCACGGTTCTTGTCGAGAGCCTTGTACAGGATCCCGCTGTCGGTTATTTTCTGGATCATAAGCGCTCCTTTATATTCCGGCAAATTTCGTCAGCACCAGCCTTGCCGCTGCGAGAGTGCTGTCTATGTCTTCCTTTTTCATCACGCAGGCGGCGGAGTGGAGATAGCGCGTGGGGACCGAAAGCGCCGCCGTGCGTATGCCTCCCACAGCCTTGTGTACGGCTCCGCTGTCGTTGCCGCCCGCTATGAGGGTCTTGGTCTGGTTCTTTATGCCAGCCTCGTCACAAGCCGTGCGCGCAGCCTTGTAGAGCCCGCGGTCGTAGATAGTCGAGCGGTCCATGAACGATACGACGACGCCCTTCCCGAGCTCGCAGACGCGCTTCTCGTCCTCCGAGCCCGCAATGTCGCAGGCTGTCGTAGTCTCAAGTATCACCGCGATATCCGGCTTGACGGTGTATGCCGCGCACGCTGCTCCCCGGGTGCCTATCTCCTCCTGCACCGTGAACACGAAGGTGCAGTCAAAGGGCAGCTCACTATTGATAAGCTCCAGCATCACCGCGCAGCCCACACGGTCGTCGAGAGCCTTGCCGACCGCAAATCCGTTCCCGAACTCCTCGTATCCGCCGTCGAAGCAGCAGAAGTCTCCCTGCTTCACGCGGGCGCTTGCCTCGGCTCTGTCCGCCGCGCCGATGTCTATGGCGAGGTCGGATATTTTCGGCTGCCTGTCCTTCTCCTCGTCGGTGAGCCTGTGCAGAGCCTTCGCGGCTATCACGCCCACGGTACCGTCCTCGAACCTCACCCGCCTGCCGAATACCACGGCGGGGCTGATACCTCCCGCCGGCGCGAACTTAAGTCTGCCGTCCTCGGCATAGTCGGTGATGATGAAGCCCACCTCGTCCATGTGGGCGCAGAACATCAGCCTGTTCTTCGGCACAGCGGCGCCCTTCTTACGCACGATGAGGTTGCCTATGCCGTCGGTCTCTGCCTCGCAGTCCGCGGGGAGCTGCGAGCGTATATAGTCCCGCACATTCTCCTCGCCTCCGCTGGGTGCCCTGAGAGCCGACAGCGCGGCGATATGGCGGTATATGCCCGTATATGCGGGCAGAGGCTCCTCCGGCTGTACGGGCGCGGGCTCAGCCCCGGGGGCGCGCTCCGGGAGAGCTCCTCCCGCCGCGTAAGCCGCCATAAGCTTCGAGACTGCCGCGATATCACCGGTATCTATGACCTCTACGGGGGTGTGCATATATTTCAGCGGTATCGAGACGAGAGCCGTCCTTATGCCGCCGCGCGATATCGAGATGTCGTCCGCGTCGGTGCCGGTCGAGCCTCCCATGACCTCGTTCTGCCACGGTATTCCGAGCTTTTCGGCAATGCCGCGGAGCTCCGCGGTTATCTCACGGTCGAGCGCCGGCGATATGCCTATCATCGCGCCCCCGCCCATTTCGCCGCATTCATGCTTCTTCGCGTCGGGGGTATAGGCGAAGCTCACATCGACGGCTATCGCCTTTCCGGCGCTGCTGCGGTAGGCGGCTATGACAGCTCCGCGGCTGCCGACCTCCTCCTGCGATGCGAACAGCACCTCGATATCATAGGGGAGCTCCGCGCCCTTCAGCAGCTCCAGCGCGTACAGCACCGCAGCCACGCCTGCGCGGTCGTCAAGCGCCTTCGCGGTCACGCGCGTCCCGAGCAGGCTCGTAATGCCGTTCTCTATCGTGACGCGGTCGCCGGGCTCAACGAGCCTTTCGGCTTCCTCGCGGCTCGTGCAGCCTATGTCTATCGCGACCTCGTCGAGCTTCATCGTCTTTTTCGAGTCGGACGCGACGTGCGGCGGCAGAGTGCAGATAACTCCCCGCACCGCGCCGCCCGCCGAGTGTACGGTCACGGTCTGCGCGGCGTAGAGCCTGCGGTCTGTGGAGCCGCACTGTCCTACCCGCAGAAATCCGTCGTCGCCGATATAGGTCACGATGAAGCCTATCTCGTCTATGTGCGCTTCAAGCAGGAGCACGGGTCTGCCGCTGTCTCTGCTGCCCACATAGCCTGTCACGCAGCCGAAGCTGTCCGTGCTCACGTCGTCGGTGTATCTCCTCAGCAGCTCCGCCGCAGCTTCACAGGCGCCTCTCTCCGCGCCGGAAACTCCCGCCGCCGAACACAGCCTCCGGAGCATCTCATTTATTTCCATTTCATTCAGCCTTTCAAAAAGTAAAGTATACATACTAATTATAGCATTTTTTGACTCTTTTAGCAAGTGCCGATATATAGATTTTTGCTGTATATTTCCGGAAAAATTGGTAAAAATATTTCTGCAACCCCAAAACTACCGGAAAAGAAAGGAATGTTTGATATGAGAAAGATCAGATTTACAAACGGCTTGCAGGGCAAGGGCTTCGCGGCGGCTCTGGTGCTGTCGCTGTGCGCGGTGGGGATATCGACCTACGCGGCGTACAGCGGAGCCGTAAGTACGGCAAAAAAGCAGACAGAGCAGGAGCAGACCTCCGATGACAGCGTTTTCATCTTTACTCAGCCCGCCGAGACCGTAAACGCCGAGAAATTCGACATACCGAAGGACGAGCCCGAAACTAAGGATATGCCCGAGACTGCCGAGACCTCTCCGGCGCTTGCCGACGAGGCGGGACTGTTCTTCAAGGAGCCGAAGACCACCCCGATAGCCGGAAGCACGGTGATAAACCCGTACAGCAACGGCGAGCTCGTCAAGAGCGAGACCCTCGGAGTGTGGAAGACCCACGACGGCGTCGACCTCGCCGCTGCTGCCGGTACCGCGGTAGCCTCGATGATGAAGGGTACCGTCACCGAGGTGACCAATGACCCTCTCTGGGGGATCTGCGTCGTCATCGACCACGGCGACAGCGTAGTCGGACATTACCGCGGACTCGCCGAAAATGTGTCCGTCAAGGTCGGCCAGCAGGTCGCTATGGGCGAGCTTATCGGGCAGGTCGGTAATTCCGCCGATATCGAGTGTAAGCTCGAACCCCACCTCCACTTCGGCGTCACCGTCGCCGGCGCCTGGACCGACCCTATGAAGTTTATCGAGAGCTAAAAGAAGAGAAAAGAAAAGAAGAAGAGAAGGGGAATAAGCCCGGGGGAGGGAGGGAGAGTGGCGGAAGGAAGCCCCTTTCCAAGGAAAGGCGCTCCCTCCCTCCCCTCTCCCTCCCTCCCCCAGACCCCCTCTCTCCCTCTCCCCTCCCTCCCGCGGGAAAGGCCACGCGCTTCGCCTTGCAGCGGGGGTAGGTATA
>JAIKZF010000050.1 GCA_024682455.1 Ruminiclostridium sp.
GCGAAGCGGGCATGAAGAACGTCCACATCAAGCTCTACCCCACCGCTCGCCATGAGCTGCTCCATGATGTCTGCCGCGAGGAGACCATGAAGGATATCCTTGAGTGGATCGAGAAGAATATATAACGGGAAGCAAAGCACAAAACCTGTCAGCTCCGGCAGGCAGTACGACAATAAAATAACTGCGCCTTTTATGCAGCAAAAGGCGCAGTTTTTTCATATTGTGCGGGGCTTTACAAGTCACGGAAAGTTTACGGCTTGCGGGCAAAGGTCACGGTCTTTCCGCGGAAATCTATCTTCACCACGCTGAAGCCTTCAAACTCAAAGTAGCGCTTGCTCTCGATAAATTCGCTGTCGATGAGAGTGCCGCCGATACGGTAGACCTCCTCAAAGGTGAGGGTCTCGGTGGTGAGGCAGGATCTTTCAAGGTAATTTACCAGCGTTCTGTAAGTTTTCATTGTTCTTCTCCCATTCCTGATATCTGTCAGTTTATCCCGAGCGAGCCGGGTATGATATAGCCTCCGTCGGTGCGCAGTATCTCGCAGAAAAAGCTTACTCCGCGCCCGAAATCTATTCCTTCCGCAGAGAACACGCTTCCCTGTATCTCAAGCGTCCCCGAGCCCACGAAAAGCACAGCGCCTTCGGAGCTTACGGCGACTCCGAAATCCCCGCCGCTGCCGGTCAGGGCGTTGGCGCCGCTTTCGGAGCATACCACGAGCTTTTCGGACTTTGAGTCTATCGCGCAGCCGCCGCTGTTGGTGATGCTCGCGTCCGAAAGCGTGAGCTTGACAGGCTCCTCGGTCGTGATAACGATGCTCCCGCCGTCGTAGGAGCCCGTGATCGTATATATGCCGCCCTCGGAGATGACTATGTCTCTGCTGCTGAACCAGGCGCCCTGTCCGCTGACGAATACCTCGTCGCCGAACTCTATCCTGCATTCGCTGCTGTGAATATCCTCGTCGGTAAAGGCGCGGTACGGCTGGGCTGCAACGGTATAGCTCTCCGCTATGCCCGCGGTGCAGCCCGTAAGATTTGATACGGCAAGTAAGATGAACGGTATGATAGCAGTCTTTTTCATTTTCTTCACACTTTGATGATAATATGTTTTTATTTTATGATAACATATTACCCCCGGAATGTGAAAGCTGTATGACAGTTTTCTGTTAATCTACGAATTTTCCGGTTATCACTACAAATTCGGGGCTTTCGGTGATATCGAACACCTCGCCGCGGAATGCCGCGAGATCGGCGTCCTTTCCCGTCTCAATGCTCCCCACGCGGTCGTCTATGCCGCATATCCTCGCGGGGACGGACGTTATCGCGAGGATCGCCTGTTCCTTTGAGAGCCCTCCGCGCACCGCGATCCCCGCCGTCACGGGGAGATACTGTATGGGCGTTTCGGGATGGTCGGAGCAGATAGCGAATTCCACGCCGTGCTTATGGAGCTTCGCCGCGTTCTCGCAGCTCTGGTTTATCAGCTCGGGCTTGCAGCGGTCGGCGAACAGGGGGCCGATGATGCACCTCGCGCGCTCGTCACGCAGCTCGTCTGCTATGAGCCAGCCGTCGGTGGCGTGTATGAGCACATAGTCCAGCGAGAACTCCTTCGCTATGCGAATGGCGGTAAATATATCGTCCTGCCTGTGGCAATGGAAATGCGCCTTGACCCTGCGCTTCAGCAACGGAATGAGCGCCTCGCACTTTATGTCGTAGTCCGGGCGTGAGGTCTCGTCGTCGGTACCCTTCGTACGCTCGTACTCCGCCATGTCCTCCATATATCGCTGAGCCTTGCGGAGCTGCTCGCGGATAACGGCGGCAGTCGCCATACGGGTCATAGGGGTCTCGTCGCGGTCGTTGTACACGCGCTTCGGATTCTCGCCGAGAGCGAACTTTATAGCGCAGGGCTCCCTTATCAGCAGCTTATCCACCCGTGTACTGCCGTAGGTCTTCATGGCGAGAAGACTGCCTCCCACGGGGTTCGCGCTGCCCGCTCCAGTCACGACCGTGCCTATGCCGGCGCGCGCTGCCTCGGAGAAGCACAGATCCGCAGCGTTTATCGCGTCTATCGCGCGCAGATGCGGGGTCGAGGGGTCGGTCTCCTCGTTCACGTCGTCGCCCTCAAACGCGATGCCGTTCTCGCATATCCCGATGTGACAGTGCGCGTCCACAAAGGCGGGATAGACCGTGAGCCCCGAAGCGTCTATCACGTCGCCGGAGTCGAGGCTCCCGGAAAAATCGTCCATGCTGCCGACCGCCGTGATAACGCCGTCATTTGTCTCAATGTAGCCGCACTCGATGATATCTGCGTCCTCCGAGGCGGTGAATATCCTTGCGTTGTATATTATCATAGCTTTTCCCTTATCGCCGCTATTATCGCCGAGGGCGTACCGGCGGCGTTTATCGTTATTTCGGAGCGCTCGGCGTATACGGGTCTGCGCGCGTCGTAGAGCTCCTTCACCTTTTCCTTCGGGTTGTTGAATGCGAGAGGACGGTTGCTGTCGTCCTTTATGCGGCTGTAGCAGGTCTCAAAGTCCGCGTCGAGGAATATCACCCTGCCGCTCGCCCGCGCAGTACCGGCGGTCTTTTCATTTATCATCGCGCCGCCTCCCAGAGCTACCACGCTGTTATCGGGCATTTCCTCTATATATGCGGTTTCCAGCTCGCGGAACCGCGGCTCACCGTACCTTTCAAATATCTCCGGTATCGTCATCTTCTCCTTCTCGACTATATACCTGTCGAGGTCGGCGAAGCTCATACCGAGCTTTTTCGCAAGCTCGCGCCCTATGCGGGACTTGCCGCAGCCCATGAATCCGCACAGATAAATCCTCATATCATATTCTCCATATCGGCTATCAGCGTTTTAAGGTCGTCCCCGGCGAACGAGGCGCCGTTCCATATCTCCTGAGCCGCCGCAGCCTGGAGCACCAGCATGGCCATGCCGGTCATGGCGGGCTTTCCGAGCTCACGCGCCGTCCTTGTCAGCAGGGTGTCATTCGGGTTATAGATCACGTCGAACACACTTCCGGCGCTCCTTATTATATCCTCCGAGCACGGCACGGCGTCGGTCTTAGGGAACATACCCACGGGCGAAGCGTTTATCAGCAGGTCGAACTCAGGAACGCTGCCTCCGAAGTCATCCGCGCAGAGAACCGCGCCCTTTATCCCGGCGGTTTTTATATCCGCGGCGGGCATTCTCGACTTTATCCCTTCAACGGTCTTTTCAGCGTCGGCGAGAAAATCGGAAAGCACGGCAACGGTCACACGGCCTCCGCTGTACGCAGCCTCGGCGGCTATCATACGACCCACGCCTCCGCAGCCTATGACGAGCACGCGGGAAGCGAGACTTGCCCCGAGCATATCTATCGACCGTGTGAAGCCGAACACATCGGTGTTATAGCCGACCTTTCCGCTGCCGTTTTTCACGCAGTTGACGGAGCCGAAGCGTTCCGCGGAGTCGTCGAGCCTGCCGCAGTACGGTATTATGCCGACCTTGTGCGGGATAGTGGCGTTGAAGCCGTCGAGGGCTTCAAGCTCCGCGAATCTGCCGGTCAGCTCCTCGGGCGGTATATCGAGCAGCTTATAGGAGCCGTCGATACCTGCGAGCTTCATAAGCCGCTCATGTATCTGCGGAGAGAGTGAATGTCCGAGCGGATGCCCGATCAGTGCATATTTTTTCATTTTTCTACCTTTCCTCTGCGGTGCGCAGAGTCTGCGCCCACGATCCGTATGTAACTTGTCAAGACGTACTGCCTGCCCCCGCTGCAAGGCGAAGCGGTTTGTTTTAGGGTCCAGCCCTTTTTTAAAAGGGCTGGCCGCCGGAGGCACTCGAGCGTAAGCGACCACTCGAGCGCAAGCGGCCACTCGAGCGCAAGCGGCCACTCGAGCGCAAGCGGCTACTCGAGCGCAAGCGGCCACTCGAGCGCAAGCGCCGGCTCAGGCGTCCATTATCTCCGTTTCGGCGCCGTCGAGCGTTTTGCCGACCATACCGACGAGAGCCTTGCCGGGGCCGCACTCGACGAATTTCCCGATGCCGTCCGCCTGCATGGCGGCGAGCTCGGAGGTGAAGAGCACGGGCGAGAAGATATGGCGGGAGAGTATATCACGGATATCGCCGAAATCGGTCAGTCTGCCGCCGGTAACATTCGAATAGAACGCCTTCCGGGGCTCGCCGATAGTGATATCCTTTATCAGCTCCGCGAACTCGATGCCGGCTTCCTTCATGTACTCGCTGTGGAAAGCCGCCGCTACCGCAAGCGGGAGAGCACGCTTCGCGCCCCGCTCCTTAAGCAGAGCCGACGCTTTTCCGACGCCGTCCTCGCTGCCGGCGATAACAGTCTGTACCTTTGTATTATAATTCACGGGAACTACATAATCCCCGCCGTCGTTCACCTGAGCGCACACCTCCGCGACGGTCTCCGCCGGAAGTCCGATGATCGCCGCCATTTTGCCGCCGTTCTTCTTTGCGGCCTTATCCATGCACGCGGCACGGTGCTTTATGAGCGTGAAGCCAGTCTCCATATCCACCGCGCCCGCCGTTACGAGCGCAGCGTACTCGCCGAGGGAATGTCCCGCCACGGCGTCGAAGCTGCCTCCGCGCTCCGTGTATTTGCGCGCGCATATCAGCGACATCGTGAAAATAGCGGGCTGGGAGACGCGCGTCTCCGCGAGCTCCTCTGCCGTACCCTCAAACATGGCCTTCTTCACATCGAAGCCGAGTATATCGCTGCCCGCGGTGAAGATATCCTCATACAAAGCGGGATTTTCGTCGTATATCGCCTTTCCCATTCCCGGCTTCTGCGAGCCCTGACCTGAAAACAAAAGTGCTGTCTGCATAGCAAGCTCCGTCCTTTTAAACATTTTTTATTGTGATATTTCACAAGTTTTTTGACAAAAAATTGTTGACAAATAACGTAACTACTGTTATAATAGTTATGTGTGTGCGGATATTTTTCCGCGGCTCACAGATATATTATATCATATAACGAAAAAAAAAGCAATGGGATAAGAAAATAAAAGAAAAATAAAGCCGACCACGCAGCCCACGGCAATATCGGCGGCGCGGCTTCCGCGCACATATCGCGCATATATAACATTTACGAAATAAAATCAATAGGCAGGACATAAAATGAGGGGAATAAAAATTCTCGGCACAGGTACCTATATGCCTGATACCGTCGCAAGCAACGACTGGTTTTCTACTATACTCGACACAAACGATGAGTGGATATACTCGCGCACCGGCATAAGAGAGCGCCGTATCTCGGAGGATAAGCCTAACTGGTATATGGCTGTCGAGGCGGCAAACGCGGCAATAAAGGACAGCGGTATCGACCCCGCAGAGATCGACCTCGTGCTCGCCGCGACCTGCTCGCCCGATTACTTCTACCCCGCCCTCTCCTGCATAGTCCAGAACCGTACGGGAGCCTCCGGAGCCGCTGCATTCGACATAAACTCCGCCTGCACAGGCTTCATAAACGCCCTCGATACGGCTTCGCGCTTCCTGGAGGACAGCGATTACAGAAATGTGCTGATAGTGGCGAGCGAACGCCTCGCACCCCACTGCGACTACACCGACCGCTCGGCAAGCATACTCTTCGGCGACGGCGCAGGCGCGGCGGTGATAACAAGGAACGATAAGCCCATGTGGTCGTACCTCAGCGCAAAGGGCGATTTCTTCAGCGCCCTCTGGTGCAAGGTCGATCACAGCCGCTCGAACTGCCCGCTCCTGAAGCCCGACGCCCTCCCCGAGGGATTGCTGGATACCGAGGCTAAGACCCATACGCTCCAGATGAACGGCAAGGCGGTATACAAATTTGCCGTCGACGCCATGGAGACCGCTGTGCATAAGGTGCTCGAAAGATCCGGGCTCGGTATGGAGGATATAGATCTGTACATACCTCATCAGGCAAACGCCCGCATAATAGAGAGCGCGGTAAAAGCCCTCGGGCTGCCGCAGGATAAGGTCTATGTGAACCTCGAAAAGCACGGCAATACCTCCAGCGCCTGCATCCCCACCTGCCTCGCCGAGCTCAGACAGGCCGGAAAGATACAGGACGGCATGACCGTCTGCCTCGTCGGCTTCGGGGCAGGCCTCACAAGCGGCGCAATAGTGTTCAATCAGTAGCCGCTGGCGCTTGAGAACGGGAATAAGATGCCGCTTCGCCCGGCCCCCCTTTCAAAAACTTTTGATCGCTCCGCTTTTAAACCCGTAATTGATCCGCTCCCGGAGAAAGGATATTTCAGATGAATACAAGAATAACAGAGCTTTTAGGAATAAAATACCCGATCTTACAGGGCGGTATGGCGTGGGTCGCCGAAAGCACCCTCGCAGCCGCTGTATCCAACGCGGGAGGCGCAGGCATAATCGCCGGCGGCGCGGCTCCGATCGACTACCTGAGAGATCAGATACGCAGAGCCAAGTCGCTCACCGATAAGCCCTTCGGCGTGAACGTTATGCTGATGAGCCCCAACGCCGAAGACCTCGCGCAGCTCGTAATTGACGAGGGCGTGGCTTTCGTGACGACCGGAGCGGGCAATCCCGGAAAATTCATGGAGGGCTGGAAAGCCGCGGGGATAAAGGTGATACCCGTTGTCCCGTCAGTAGCCCTCGCGAGAAGAATGGAGCGCTCCGGCGCCGACGCGGTCATCGCGGAAGGCACCGAAAGCGGCGGACATATAGGAGAAAATACGACGATGTGCCTCGTTCCGCAGGTAGTGGACGCGGTGCAGATACCCGTGCTCGCCGCGGGCGGCATAGCCGACGGACGCGGCATAGCGGCGGCGTTCATGCTCGGAGCCGAGGGCGTTCAGGTCGGAACGCGCTTCCTCGCCAGCGACGAGGCACAGATACACAAGAACTATAAGGATCTCGTCATCGGAGCAAAGGACACCGACAGCATAGTGACCGGGCGCTTCACCGGACACCCGTGCAGAAATGTGAAGTCGAAGCTCGCGAAGAAGCTCCAGACGTTCGAGAAGGACGGCGGCACTCCCGAGGAATTCGAGAGGATATCGGCTGGCTCGCTGCGCAAGGCGGTCGTGGACGGCGACCTCGAAGAGGGCTCGTTCATGTGCGGAGCGATAGCGGGTATGATAAACGAAGTAAAGCCGTGTAAGGACATCATAGAAGAGATGTTCGCGCAGGCTGAAAAATTACTGAAAATATAAGCAAAGGCGGAAAAGAAAATGGCAGTTGCACTTATCACGGGAGCCTCGCAGGGAATAGGCGAATGTATAGCGAAGAGACTTGCTAAGGACGGCTACGACATAGCGATAAACTACTATCCGACCGAGAACGACAGGGCGAAAGCGGTCAAGGTCGCCGAGGCGTGCTCGGAGCTGGGAGCCCGGGCGGAGATCTTCCCCGCCGACGTTTCGGACTTCACGCAGTGCGCGGATATGGTCAAGGCTGTAAAGGACGCGTTCGGGAGCCTTGACGCGCTGGTAAACAACGCGGGCATAACGAAGGACACTCTGCTAACGCTCATGAGCGAGGAGCAGTACGACCAGGTCATTGCCGTGAACCAGAAATCCGTGTTCAATATGATGAAGCCCGCCATAAAGCTGATGATGAAGCAGAAAAAGGGCGCTATCGTGAATATGGCGTCGGTGGCGGGGCTTTACGGAAACCCGGGACAGATAAACTACGCGGCTTCAAAGGCTGCGATAATCGGCATGACAAAGACTGCGGCGAAGGAAGTCGGCGCGCGCAATATCCGCGTGAACGCCGTAGCGCCGGGACTTATAAAGACGCCCATGACCGACGTGCTCACCGATGAGCAGAAGGGCAAAATATTCGAGAGGATAGCCCTCAAGCGCTTCGGCGAGGTCGAGGAGATAGCGTCGGTAGTATCGTTCCTGCTGTCCGACAGCGCGTCGTACATCACGGGACAGACGATAGAGATAAGCGGCGGACTTGAAATGTGAGCCGCCGGGGACAGGAGCAGAAGAAGGAATGAAAAGAGCAGTAATAACGGGACTCGGGATACTGAGCCCGATCGGAAACACCGTTGAGGAGTTCCGGGACAGCCTGAGGGCGGGGAAGCACGGCTTCACGCTTGAACCGTGGTTCCCGGGGCAGTCCGAGGAAACGAACGTGGTCGCGAGGGTGAAAAACTTTGAAGCGGCTCCCTACATAGACAAGAAGGAAGCCCGCCGCACCGACATGGTGACGCAGTACGCGGTGTACGCCTCGAAGAAGGCGCTTGAGGACGCTAGCACGGACTTCTCGGACATAGACCCGTACAGGCGCGGAGTGATAATAGCCTCCGGCATCGGCGGCATACAGACCACCGAGGAGCAGATACTCAACTACCACAACAAGGGCAACGGCAGGGTCTCGGTATTCACGATACCGATGATGATAGGGAACATGGCTCCCGGAGTCGTGGCGATAAAGACGGGCTTCAAGGGTGCCAACTACACGATAGTTTCCGCCTGCGCGTCCTCGACACACGCGATAGGCGAGGCGTTCAGGATGATAAAGCACGGCTATCTCGACTGCGCCATTGCGGGCGGCTCCGAGGCGTGCAGCATAGGGTTCGCCATGGCGGGCTTCAACAATATGCACGCCCTGACGCGCTCGACCGACCCGGACAGAGCCTCGATACCGTTTGACAAGGAGCGCTCGGGCTTTGTGCTCGGCGACGGCGCGGGCATAGTCATACTGGAGGAATACGAGCACGCGAAAGCGCGCGGCGCGAAGATTTACGCGGAGATCGCCGGCTACGGCGCGACCTGCGACGCGTTCCACGAAACGAGCCCCGACCCGGACGGCGGCGCGGGTGCCAAGGCGATAGAGCTTGCGGTGTCCGAGGCTATGGTGCCGTTCAGCACGATCAACTACTGCAACGCTCACGGCACGTCCACAAAGCTCAACGACAGCACCGAGACCGCGGCGCTGAAAAAGGCGTTCGGCGACCACGCGTACAAAATCGCGGTGAACTCCACAAAGTCCATGACGGGACATCTTCTCGGAGCCGCGGGCGGACTTGAGACTGTGGCTGTGGCGTTACAGATGAAGGAAGGCTTCGTTCACCCGACGGTGGGTCTCACCGTTGACGACGAGGAATGTGATCTCGACTGCTGCAAGGGCGGCACAAGGGAAATGAAGATCACCGGAGCGATAAGCAATTCGCTCGGCTTTGGCGGACACAACGCTGCGCTGTGCTTCCTGCCCGTAGAATGATTATCTGAAAGGGACTTTTGTATGCAGTACGAAAACGACAAGCTTATCGACGCCGCGAAGGAATACATACAGCTCATGAAAGACAGCGGGCTGGGGTATTTCCGCATAAAGAACGACAAATTTGAGATAGAGCTGGGCGACAAGCACCCTCACTTCATGCCTCCCATGCCTCCCATGATGCCTCAGCCGGGTCAGCAGTCCGCTCAGGACTCTCCCGCTCCGCAGGAAAAGGATAAGCCCGGGAACATCGTGACCTCCCCGATAGTCGGCACGTTCTACGCTGCCCCGTCACCGGAGAAGCCCCCCTATGTGCAGGTCGGCAAGCAGGTGCACAAGGGCGACGTGCTGTTCATCATCGAGAGCATGAAGCTGATGAACGAGGTTACAAGCGACTACGACGGCGTAGTTGCCGAGATAATGGCCGACGACGGCGAGACCGTAGAGTTCGGCGAACCGATAATGCGGATAGAATAAGGAGAAAGCGCTATGAAAATGGACATAGAGCAGATCAAGGAGATCATACCGCACCGTGACCCGTTCCTGCTGATAGACGAGATCGAGGAGATCGAGGTAGGACAGAGAGTGGTCGCGCTGAAGCATATCAAGGCTGACGATTTCTGGTTCAGGGGACATTTCCCGGATTACCCGGTAGTACCCGGCGTGCTGATCCTTGAAATGCTCGCGCAGGCAGGCGCCGTGGCTATGCTCGCTATGCCGGAGAATAAGGGTAAGATCGGCTTCTTCGGAGGCGTAAAGGAAGCAAAATTCCGCAGACAGGTCGTACCCGGCGATACCCTGCGCCTCGAAGTCGAGATCATCAAGGTCAAGGGTCCCGTGGGTGTCGGCAAGGGCATAGCTACCGTCAACGGTGAAAAGGCCTGCACTGCAGAAATATCATTTGCAATAAAATAACATCTGTGTGAGTTTTTATGATAGATAAGATACTTATTACCAACCGCGGCGAGATAGCGCTCAGAATTATCAGAGCCTGCCGCGAGCTCGGCATCGAGACCGTAGCGGTGTATTCCACCGCGGATAAAAACGCGCTCCACGCGCAGATAGCCGACAGATCGGTCTGTATCGGCGGCCCCAGAAGCACCGAAAGCTACCTCAATTCGAGAGCCATTCTCGCCGCCTGCGAGATAACCGGCGCTCAGGCTATACACCCGGGCTTCGGCTTCCTGTCAGAAAGCAGCCGCTTCGTGCGGCTCTGCAATAAGTGCGGCATCAAGTGGATAGGCCCCGGAGCCGACGCCATGGACGCAATGGGCGATAAGGCAAACGCCAAGCTCACGATGATGAAAGCGGGAGTCCCTGTGGTCATGGGCTCCGAAGGCGTAGTCAAGGATCTTGGCGAGGCAAAGCGCATAGCCGGTGAGATAGGCTATCCCGTCCTCGTCAAGGCGAGCGCCGGCGGAGGCGGACGCGGCATCAGACGCGCCGACAGCGAGAAAGAGCTGGAGCCCGCCATGACCGCCGCAAAGCAGGAGGCTCTGCGCTTCTTCGGCAATGACGATATATATATAGAAAAGTTTATCGTGAACCCGCGCCATATCGAGATACAGATACTCGCGGACGAGCACGGCAATGTGATACATCTCGGCGAGCGCGACTGCTCCTGCCAGAGACGCCGTCAGAAGGTGCTCGAGGAGTCCCCGAGCCCGATTATGACCCCGGAGCTCCGGGAGAAAATGGGCGAGGCAGCCGTCAGAGCCGCAAAGGCGTGCGGCTACACGAACGCCGGAACGGTGGAGTTCCTCGTCGACAAGGACAGGAATTTCTACTTTATGGAAATGAACGCGCGTATCCAGGTCGAGCATCCCGTCACGGAAATGGCGGCGGATATCGACCTTGTGAAGCAGCAGATACTCATAGCGAGCGGTCTGCCGCTGGATATAAAGCAGGAGGACGTACGCCTGAGCGGTCACGTCATTGAGTGCCGCATAAACGCCGAGGATCCGAAGAACGGCTTCCGGCCGTCCCCGGGAAGGATAGAGTCCATACACGTGCCGGGAGGCTTCGGCATAAGGATAGACACCGCGGCTTATCAGGGCTATGAGATACCGCAGTATTACGACAATATGATAGCAAAGCTCATCGTGCGCGGCAGGGACAGAGCCGAGGCGATAACGAAGATGAAGGTTGCTCTCGGCGAGATGCTCATCGAGGGCGTACAGACCAACATAGACTATCAGCTCAGCCTGCTGCGGGACAGCGAATTCATGAAGGGTCAGTTCGACATAGGCTTCCTTGACCGCAAGGACTTTTCATAACGAACGGAGTGGATTATATAAATGGCATTGGAGGATCTTTTCAAGGTCGTCAAGGACAGATCCAAGGCAGACGTCAAGCCGAAGGAACCAAAGGCGAAGAAGCCCGGCGCGGGCGTTGAGATACCGCAGGGGCTTCTGTTCAAGTGCCCGAGGTGCGGCTCGGTCTCGTACAGGGACGACTTCGAGCGCAACAAGTCGGTATGCGGCGCGTGCAACTACCACGCGAGGATAAGCGCGCGGACTCGTCTGGAGATGACCGCGGACAGGGATACCTTCACCGAGCTAGACGCGGGGCTCACTTCGATGAACCCGATAGACTTCCCCGGCTATGAGGCGAAGATATCGGCTCTGCGCGAGAGCTGCGGGATAAACGAGGCTGTCATCACGGGCGTGTGCCGCATACACCGCTACAATACCGTCATAGGCATCATGGACAGCAACTTCATGATGGCGAGCATGGGCAGCGTTGTGGGCGAGAAGATAACAAGAGCGTTTGAATACGCCACCGAGCATAAGCTCCCCGTGGTGATGTTCACCGCGTCGGGCGGCGCGAGAATGCAGGAGGGCATAATCTCCCTCATGCAGATGGCGAAGACCTCGGGAGCGGTAGCAAGACACAGCGCGGCAGGACAGCTTTATGTCACGGTAATGACGGACCCGACGACGGGCGGCGTGACCGCTTCGTTCGCGAGCCTCGGCGATATCATAATAGCCGAGCCCAAGGTGCTCATAGGCTTCGCGGGGAGACGGGTCATTCAGGATACGATAAAGCAGCAGCTCCCCGATGATTTCCAGTCCGCCGAGTTCATGCTTGAAAACGGCTTTGTGGATATGATCGTAGAGCGCAAGAATATGCGTTCCACACTTTCAAAGGTGTTCAGGACGCACAACTACACCCGCGACGGTGATTATGTGGGAGGCGGCAGATGATGAACGACCTTACGGCTACCGAAAGACTTGCCGTTATCCACATGAAGGGCAGACCCACGGTAAGAGACTACATACCCGCGCTGTTCGGGAACTTCCTTGAGCTCCACGGAGACAGGCATTACGGCGACGATGCCGCGATAATCGGCGGTGTCGGCACATTCCGGGACAGACCGGTCACGATAATCGCGCAGGTAAAGGGGCGCAACCTCGAGGAGAACAAGCGCTCGAATTTCTCGATGCCGCATCCCGAGGGCTACCGCAAGGCTCTGCGCCTCGCGAAGCAGGCTGAGAAATTCCACAGACCCGTTATCTGCTTCGTAGACACGCCGGGCGCGTTCTGCGGCATAGAGGCGGAGAAGCGCGGTCAGGGCGAGGCTATCGCCCGCAATCTTATGGAATTCATGACACTTAAAACGCCGATCATCTCCATAGTGCTCGGCGAGGGCGGCAGCGGCGGAGCTCTTGCTCTAGCGGTATGCGACGAGCTGGCTATGCTGGAGAACGCGCTTTACTCGGTCATCTCGCCCCGCGGCTTTGCCTCCATACTCTGGAAGGACGCCTCCCGCGAGTCCGAGGCCGCGGAGCTTATGAAGATAACCGCCGAGGATCTTATGCGATTCGGCGTCTGCGAGCATATCATAGACGAGCCCGACGGCGGAGCGCACAACGACCCCTCGCTCATGTCGGAGAACATCTCCGACTATATCTCGGACGCGCTTACGAGGCTCTGTCCCGTCGATATCAATGTGCTTCTGGAGCGCCGCTATAAAAAATTCCGCAGGATAGGTGTTTTTGCCGAGACTGAGGACTAAAAAATGTGCAAAGTGGCTAAAATACAGATAAATTTTTGTTCTGAATTGCTGATTTTTTAAAAAATCTAAAAAGCTATTGATTTTTTGCGTAGTATCATTTATAATGGTATTGCAATAAGAAATAAAACTACAAGGAGGCAGCAATTATGATCTTTGATAAGGTAAAAAGCATTATCGCAGACCAGCTCGACGTGGAGGAGGATAAGATCACCCAGAGCTCCAATATACAGGACGACCTCGGCGCTGATTCGCTTGATATTGTCGATCTTGTTATGAGCTTTGAGGACGAGTTCGATATTGAGATACCCGACGATCAGGTCGAAAACATCAAGACTGTCGGCGACATAGTAAAATACATCGAAGAAAATACCGAAGACTGATAAAAACACAAAGTCCGCCCATTTGGGCGGACTTTTTTGTTGTAACGGATAAGAGTATAAAAGAAGCCGCTTGCGCTCGAGAAAGCCGCTTGCGCTCGAGAAAGCCGCTTGCGCTCGAGAAAGTCGCTTGCGCTCGAGTAAGTCGCTTGCGCTCGAGTGCCTCCGGCGGCCATCCCTTTTAAAAAAGGGCTGGACCCTAAAACAAATCGCTTCGCCTTGCAGATTCGTCAGGTAGTACGCCTTGACAAGCAACTGCGAGGCACAGACCTGCCCATTTCTGAAAAGTAACATACGGGTTCGACGCGGGTCGGATAAAGCTCATTGTATGCCGTACTTCTCTTTCAGCTTTTTGGGTATTTTCTTGTTCTTGTAATAGTAATCAAGGTCATGCTGGCTGACCTCGCGCTGTACGACGCAGGGGTTGCCGTATGCTACGACATTCGCGGGGATATCCTTTGTCACGACACTGCCCGCGCCTATGATCGTATTATCGCCTATCGTCACGCCGGGCAGTATGAGCACGCCCGCGCCTATCCAGCAGTTATTGCCGATATGTACGGGGAAATTATACTGATAGCCCTTGCTGCGCAGTACAGGCTCTATCGGGTGTCCCGCGGACGCAACGACCACATTCGGCGCGAACATGGTGTTATCGCCGACGTAGATATGTGTATCGTCCACGAGAGTCAGGTTGAAATTGGCATAGACCATTTTCCCGAAATGACAATGCGCGCCTCCGAAATTGGAATGGAACGGAGGCTCGATATAGCTGCCCTCGCCTATCTCCGCGAACATCTCCTTCAGCAGAGCCACTCTCTTCGCCATTTCCGTCGGGCGGGTATTGTTATATTCGTAAAGCTTATCGAGGCACGTGATCTGATATTCGACTATTTCGCTGTCACGCGGCAAATACAGTTTCCCGGTATGAAGCTTATCCTTTTCCTTCATTTCTATCCCCTCCTTGTTTCATTATAATATATTTTTTGGAATAAATCAACAGTATTTTTCATTTATTTTAAGATTTTTTGATTATTTTTTCGCAGGCGGGTGACCGGACGGCTCTGAGCGGTTATTTATGAGAACAGCCCCGGAAAGCATTAAGCTTTCCGGGGCTCAGTCTGTCAAAAAAAGTGCAGTTTTTGGTTTTTATTATTCTTTTACTATCAAAAGGGGCACTACCTACCCCCGCTGCAAGGCGAAGCGATTTGTTTTAGGGTCCAGCCCTTTTTTAAAAGGGGTGGCCGCCGGAGGCACTCGAGCGTAAGCGGCCTCTCGAGCGCAGCGGCCTCTCGAGCGCAGCGGCCGGAGGTCATTCGGCTATATGGCTTGTGATCTTTTGGGCTTTAAGCTCCCGCTTGTTTTCATACATGAGATTATCCGCCTGCGCGTAGAGCTCATCGTAATCGTAGCTTCCGCTCCCGTAGCCGAGCCCGCACGCTATAGAACAGAACAGCTTCATGTCCTCCTCATTCAGCTTGTCAAGAGCGAGCTTCCATTTTCTGCGGATCTCATTCGCTTCATCAAGGGTAACATTCACCGCGACCATAACATATTCATCGCCGCCCATTCTGAACCCGAAAACATTATCCGACACGACTTCCGCTATGCTCTTTGCAGCCTTGATGATAAGCGCGTCGCCGTATTCGTGGCCGTAATTGTCGTTTATATGCTTAAGATTGTTGACATCGAAATTAAATACCGCGATGGAGCTCGGGCTTCCGAAATTCTCCTTTTTGAGCGCCATGTATTTTCCTTTGTTATACAGACCTGTCAGTTTGTCATGCTCGCTTTCATGGACTATCTGTTCCCGCAGTATGCTGTTCTCGATAAACAGTCTTATAACATTGTGCACCGACGCCTCCATAGGGTCTTCGGCAATGCGGTTATTTCCCTGCTTTATCAGGACTGCACATTCATGCCCCTGTATGGTCGTATTCAGGATACAGAAAAAACCTTCCGCTTCCTTGCCGCGCGCCAGCGAGAAGAACCGCTCATACCCGTCCGTATTTCCGACCTCGACTCTGACGAGTTCATCAGTATATGTCGAGCGTATGACCTTGTCCTTGTCCTTTATGAACATCACGACTTCTTCCGAGCCGCAGTAATCCGCAAGACCCGGCAGAAATGTGTCATAGGACATGGAGAGCTTTTTCATTATGCTCGACTGGAATCTGGACATATTCGTTACGCTGTTCGTATAGCAGGATACCTCGTGTATCAGCATGGCGTATTCGCTAATATCCGTTATATGATAGCCGTAAAATGTCTCGTCTCCGCATTGGATAACGGTTTTTCTGACATTTACATATATCTCGTTATTCTTATCGAGGACCTCCTGTTCATCGAAGTTTTCGGAGATCTTATTTATCTTATCGAGCAGCATCCCGAGATCGTACTCGGTTTTCGGGCTCTGATAGAGGAGCCTGCCCTCCGTGTCGGTTATGAATATGTTTTTTTCTTCGGCTTCACGGTATTTTTTCAGTACTTCGCTTATATCCATACATTCTGTCCTTTCAGCGGATCACTGTGCATACTTCGCGATCAGCTCCGACAAATTGCCCTCGAACAAGGTATCGCCTCCCGCGCCGCATACCCTGTAGCCGTCGGTGTCAAAGCTGCCGAGTACCGTCAGGAAGACATTATCCGGCAGTCTCGCATAGCTCCTGCCGTTTCCGAAGGTGCCGAGCTCCGCGCCGGAAACGATGAAATAATTGTCCCTGCTGATCGGTATGACGGTACTTCCGTGCATATCCATAAGTCCGAGACCGCGGTTCTGCTTTCCGATAAGGAAGTATCTGTCCGTGCCGATCCTGTAACAGCCGAATTCATACCTCGGGCAGATCCTGCCGCCTCCGAACCCGGCGTTCGCGTTGGATATGAGCTTGTCGGCGGGTACGGAAAATACGGTATCCCCTCCGATGATATCCATTAATACCGCATTGCTTTCGCCGTATTCGTCCTCTTCGCTGCTGAGGGAGTATATGGTATCGTCGAATATGTGTATGCCGTAAGGAGCCTGATTTCCGTAATGCTGCTTGTAGTTGAAGACATATATCGGTTTAAGGCTTTCGTCAAGCAGGATGCATGTGTCGGAATCCTCCGACGGGTCGTCTTTTTCCTTTATCAGCGCGATATATGTCTTACCGTTCACAACAAATGTACCGTTGCTCGGCTCGGTCCTGCCGTCCGCAGAATGGATACGGACAACGCCGTCCGCGAAGCCTCCTCCGTTTTTGAGGCGTCCGGCGTTTATCCTTGTATATTTTCCGCTCCCGGTACGCTCATAACAATACACATTCGTTACATTGTTGGCGCAGTTGATCTCGCCCGTCTCGTCGGAGACCTCGGGGCTGTGCGTGCTGATGTACAGTCTGCCGTTTGCTTCCGTTATCACAGGCAGATACTGGGTGTCATGCCTTCCGAGAGTTATCACGGTCTCGTCGTTTTCGTCTATGAGCTCGTAAAGCGCGGACGCGGTTTCACCCGTTCTGCCGCGGGTCTCCTTTGTAACGGAGGTCCTCAGCAGCAGATACGTGTCCCTGCCCTGCGAGGCGGAAACGCTGACCGCTTTGTATCTGACATCGCTGTCCGGGACATATATCCTTCCTGTTTTTCTGTTAAAAACGCATCTGCTTTTATCCCTTTCGGAGGAGCTGTGCAGTATCCGGGAGATCACACTTTCTCTGTAATAAAAGTATTCGACAAAGTATTCGCTCGGGTCGCCTTCATACTTCGGGACAAAAACATCTTTAAGCGCAGCCTCTCCCGTATCGCAGTCGTAAACGGTCTGTGAGGCTGTTTTCATTATATCGGAAGCGGCGTTGTAGCGCTCCTTGTTTGTCATCTTATCATATTCCCTGGGGGAGATGTGCAGCGCGTACTTGTCTCCGATAACACGAAGCGGGTATATATCCGATATACCGGTAACATTCTCCTGGTACTGATCCGCGAAGCATATACTTCCGTCACGCGCGATAAGCAGCGCGAGCCCGGAGGTCGCATACGGCTGATTTATTCCTGTGAACGCATAGAGAATATTCTTATATTCGGAGGGCGAAAGCATACTGTTGCTCCTGAACAGTATGAAGCTCATATAGCGCGTGCCGTTCCTGAAGCAGTCCCCGCTTCTTTCAAGCACGCCGTTTGCCACATTCGTGCCTGTCCAGTTCATATAGCACACGATCTCCGCGATATCATCTCCCCTCACGAGGAAGGGTCTCAATTCCTTGCCGGGTGCGTTATCGTCTGCCGCGACGGCATAGCCGCCCCTGAATTCGCTTATCCAGGTGATGTGTTTGGTCTCCGCGAGCTGCTTATGTCCGGCTATCCATTTCTTATAGAAGGGCTCGTCTCCGTGATGAGGCAGGGAGAATTCCTTCTCTTCGTTATTCTTTACTTCATCAAGACGTTCGCCGCATTTAAGGCAGAACGCCGCTCCGCTGGCAAGCTCGGCTCCGCATTTCGGGCATACATTCCTCGGGATCTGCTTTGTGCCGCAGTATAAGCAGAACGCTGAATTTTCCGGAAGTTCCTTTCCGCAATTACGACATAACATAGCATATCCCCCCCTTACTTTTTCCTTGTGAACTCTGACGCGACGATGCCGTTATCGGCGGTCCTTACCCGCTCTTTCAGCTCCCCGACGGTAATATCGCTGCCGTCCGCGCATTTTGTCAGTTCCTTTGCCGTTTTTACGAATATCTCACAGAAACGGCTTATGCTGCTGTCGTCGTATCTGCTCGCGGCATAGTCGATCATGAGCCTGATACCGTCCCTGCCATCGAGTATCTCGATATCGAGAATGGTCTGCGACGCGGCCTGATTCTGCCTTATATCCACAGTCTCTATGCCGAGAGAGTCCGACACGGTCATATCGCGGAGATCCTGCTGATAAAGCACATAGGCCGCTTCGATATCTCCCACCTGCGAGATGGTA
Source organism: Ruminiclostridium sp. (assembly GCA_024682455.1). Taxonomy (GTDB): domain Bacteria; phylum Bacillota; class Clostridia; order Oscillospirales; family Ruminococcaceae; genus Ruminiclostridium_E. The sequence continues at coordinate 18,515 of JAIKZF010000050.1, forward strand.
TCGACATAAGGATAGACGCTGTGCTCTATGCCTCCGCGCACCTGCTCGTGCGCGTTTTCAAAAACAGATATTATACCGGCGTTATCATCAAATCTGAAGCCTACGGGCAGATCGCGGAACAGAAGTCCCACGGCGGACATCGACCGCGTATCCTCGCGCCCGTTGTATATCCACGACAGGCGTATATCGTTCAGATCGTTGTAGACGGATACCGCAAGTCCCGCCGCTGTGATGAAGAACTCGTTCCTCGATATGCGCAGCTTTTCTTCGACCGCGGAAAGCTCTTCCGTTCCGATACCGGGGTCACATTTCAGCTCGCCCATTTCGTTTTCGCGGGATTCATGGTCGGCCGCAGGGTATGTGCTCCACTCGGTGCTTCCGTATTTTTCCTCGAAGTACTTTCTGCTCTTCTCATAGAATTCCGTGCCGACGGCTCTCTCGCGTTCCTCAAGCAGAAGACAGTAATAGTCGGGAACGAGCTCCGCTCCGGAGACCGCGCGCTTTACGCTGTCCATGAACACCTTGAACGAGGTCCCGTCAAACATTGTGTGGTGTACATCAAAAAATACATATACGGCTGTTTCGGTCTCAAAGACCCTGCACCTGTGCAGAAGCCCGCCGATGATCTTAAACGGCTGCACGAGCGTATCCTTCAGCGCGTCGAGCTCCCAGTCGTGGATCTGTTCTACGGTTATGTTCTTCATCAATTCCGGCGCGTATTTCTGCACGATATCACCGTCGTCGCTGAATTCGAGCGCTGTGAGCAGAGCCGGATGATTCATTATCGCCGCCTGCATCGCGGCAGCGGCTTTGCCGGCCGTCATCAGGGACTTGTCGAGCCTGAACATCGTAAACAGGTTATACATCGTGGATTTCGGGGTATAAAGCTGATAATCCACCATGTAGAGCTGCTCCGGAGTGAGCGGGTGAGGACGCTTCATTGCTCTTGCGTTCCCTGCCGCCTCCGACCCGCTGTCGATGCCGGAATGAAGGGTATGATAAAGCTTCGCGATCATTGCCGGAGTGCGTCCGCGGAATATTTCGGAGGCATTCAGCCCAGGAAGCCCGCATTCCGCTATCACCTGTATCGAGCGGAGGGAATCTCCGCCAAGAGAATAGAAGTCGTCGCTGCTGCCCATACGGCCGATATCCAGCACCTTTGCCATAGCTTCACATATTTTCGCCTCGGTCTCGTTTGCCGGAGCGGTATAATTCCTGCCGATATCCGCGTTCTCCGGCAGCGGCAGAGCCTTTCTGTCAAGCTTTCCGTTCGGTCTGAGCGGCACCGCGTCCACCTTTACATAGTAGGACGGTATCATATAATACGGCAGGTATTCCAGCAGCACCTCGCGCAGAGCGTTGGCTTCTATCCTGATGTTATCCTTGTAGTACGCGCAGAGATAAGCCCTGCCCTTATCCTCTACACACTTGACCGCAGCCCAGTCCGTATGGAGCACCTCGCGCAGCGCCGCCTCCACCTCGGCGGGCTCTATGCGGTTTCCGTTTATTTTTATCATATCCGTGCTTCTTCCGAGGATCAGAAGATCGCCGTTTTCATCCTTCTTCGCAAGGTCGCCCGTGTGGCACATTCCGTTTACGAACGTCCTTTCGGTCTCCTCGGGCAGACCTATGTACCCGCGCACAAAGGGAGCTTCAAAGCACAGCTCGCCCGTTTCGCCGTCCCCGACGGGATCGCCGTCCTCGTTAATGAGGAGAGTCCTGACTCCGGGCTTTCCTACCGGGCATATCCTGTACGGCTTATCTATGCCGAAGAGACTGACCGCGAAGCCGCTTTCGCTCATCGCGTATACATTTATCAGCCTGACATTCTTCACAAATACATTGTTCGCGGGTTCGGAGCCGACAAACAGAGTTTTCAGGAAGGGACCGGTGCTGTCCCCGAGAGCCTGAACATAAGACGGCGTAAGGAATGTGACCGATATCTGCTTTTCCATGAAGAAGCTCTGCAAAAGGACAGGGTCCTTCAGAGTCGTATACGACACGATAAAGATCCTGCTGTTCTCCGTATTCAGCGCGGCAAGCAGCAGTATCACCGACGCGATGAAATTCAGCGGAACGAGTACAGCAAGCCTTTCGCCCTTGTCAAACGGCACCCTGCCGTTCAGCTTTATGGAATCTATACACATCTTAAGGCTGCCGTATTCATGCACTACGCCCTTCGGCTTTCCCGATGTTCCCGATGTATAGACAGCGTAAGCCGCGTCATGGTCGCCCGTCGCGCAGAAGCCGTCAAGCGGCTCGGCAAGCATGATCTCGTCCCAGTTTGAGGCGCTTATGCGTATCCTGCACCCGCAGTCGCGGCGGATATACTCCGCCCTTTCGGGAGCGTAATTGTCCTCAACAAGCACGAACGCCGCTCCCGCGCGCCATACTCCCAGCATGGCGACAACAGGCAGTACGCCTCTCGGAAGATCTATGAGCACAAAGTCTTCCCTGCCTATGTTTTTGTTTTTCAGCCAGCCATACACTCTTGCGGTCATTTTGCTGAGCTGGGAATATGTTATTCCTTTTGAATGTGCTTCGTCAAACAAAACAGGCGTATTTCCGCTGCTTCCGGCGAAGCTGTCGAGCCTTTCGATTATCTGCGCCATATCCGATCCTCCGTAACCCGGCAGAGTACGGTCCCGCCACTCTGCCTGCTGTCCTTAACGCTCTATATTTATCATTCCCGCGAAGCCTGTGACGTCGAACACGTCATATACAGCCTGTACGGGCTTTTATACCGTAAGCCTTCCGCTCTTTGCCGCCATTGTCTTATGCAGGCTCAGGATCACACGCAGCCCCGAAGACGATATATAACTGACTTCCCCGAAATCGAGGCCGAGATCGGTTATGCCGTCAAGCGACTCCCTCACCTCGTCACCAAGCCTCGCGGAGGTGCCGGTGTCTATCCTTCCCCCGATGAAAACAGTCAGCTTCTCCTGCTCCTGTTTTTTGCTTATCTTAAGCTCGCTCATTTCATTTACTCCTTTTGGTTCGTATTGGGTACCGTCAGGGTGAGCGGCGGCCTGACCCGCCTGTTCACACAAGCTTTACCGCAAGCATGGTGAGATCGTCGAACTGGTCGGCTTCTCCGACAAAGCCGTCCAATGCCTCCTTGACCTTCGGGAGGAGCTGTCTCGGTCCCAGATCCCTGTCGGCGTTGAGGGCTTCAAGGAGCCTGTCTGTGCCGAAAAGGACGCCGTCCGCGTCTGTCGCCTCGGGAACTCCGTCCGTGTACAGGAAAAGCTCTCCGCCCTTTTCTAGCGTTATCTCATATTCCTTATACTTCATTCCGCTCATTCCGCCGACAACAAAGCCATGCTTGTCTTTGAGAAGCTCGAATTCGCCGTTCGCCTTCCGCAGTATCGGGAACTCATGTCCCGCGTTCGACGCGGTGATCTTTCCCGTGGAGATCTCAAGCACACCGAACCATACGGTCACGAACATTTCCTCTTCGTTCTTCTTGCATATCGCCGCGTTCGTCTGTTCGAGCACCTTCGCGGGGGAATCGCCCTGCATGGCGTAATTGTTTATAAGTATCTTGGACATCATCATGAAAAGAGCCGCGGGAACTCCCTTGCCCGAAACGTCGGCCATTACCATGCCGAGGTGATCGTCGTCTATGAGGAAGAAGTCGTAGAAGTCTCCCCCGACCTCCTTCGCGGGAGTCATGGTCGCGTATATATCCACCTCGGGTCTGTCCGGGAACGCGGGGTATATGTTCGGGAGCATATCCGCCTGTATCTTTCGCGCGAGCCCAAGCTCTGTGCCTATGCGTTCCTTTTCCTTCGTGATGTTCGTTATATCTATAATGTACTGCTTTGTCTTCTTTGAAAGGTCGTCGAACGATTCCGCGAGCACCTGTATCTCGTCCCCGGTCTTATAGATGTCCTTCATCTCAAACAGCTTGCCTGTTCTGCCGCCCTCCTGTATATCGGCGGTCATGCTCTCTATCGGCTCGACTATCCTTCCCGCGAAGTACATGACTCCGCAGATGCTTATCAGCAGCACGCACACCATGATTATCAGGACCGCCTGTGCAGCCGAATCGCTGCCGACCCTGAAAGCGTCGGCGGCGTCCTCGTTTATCTTGTCGTATTCGGAAAGCAGGGCTTTCGTAGGCCTCTCGGTCAGTTCCCTGTCAACGACCATTATCGTCGTCCAGTTTATGACTCCCATCGGTGTCCCGCACATATAGTAGTCCCTGCCGCCGACGTTTACCGTCCGCAGCCCGGTCTCCGCCCTGAGAGCGTCGGTCACGAATCCCGCCAGCCCGGCATTTTCGTCGGTCCTGATATCTTCGGCGGTCTCGGCGGTCTCGACCTTGAAGATGCCGTTGTTCTCCGGAGCAAGTATTACCTGACCGTTGTTATTGATTATCACTATGAAGCTGTTCTCCGATGCCGACTGCTCAACATAAGCCGCCATCTCGTCAAGGAATATGTCTATGCCCACGACTCCGATCAGCTTCCCGTCAGTATATACCGGAGCGGAACACGTCACGCATACGGTGCCGGTAAACGCGTCCTTCATCACCCCGGAGAAACACAGGCTTCCGCTGTCCGCCGCGCACCTGTACCACGGTCTTTCGCGGACAGGGAAATGTATCAGCTCGCCGTTCTCATCGAATTTGTTTGAGGATATCCGATCGACACCGATGTGCGTTCCGTCCTCAAAGCCGATATACACGTTCGTATCGTACGGGGAGCTGGTGTACATCGCCTCCATGGCGTCGGTCATGTGAGCCGCTACCGGCAGATACTCGGACTTTGTGTAATCCACGCCCTCGGCGTAAAGCACCTGCGCGGTCACTATGCCGTCATTTGCGGGGTCGGGCAGGTATACCTCTCCCGGCTCTACCCTGTCCTTATCACGGAACAGACCCTCGGCAAGCGTCCGCAGCGTGCATACGTCCTTTTTGACCGATATGAACATATCGTCGGCGATCTGCGCCTGCAGAGCGTTTATCTTGACCATTGAGTCCTCAAGAGTGCGGTGCATGGTGTTTTCCGACAGGCTTGTGATCGACTCCTGCTGCTCGGCCTTGGCTTTCCCGACCACATTGGTCAGCGTATTCGACTGATAGATCGACACACAGCCGAATACAAATATCACGGCAAGCAGGTTGGAAAGCACGAGCACCAGTATCTTGTTATGCAGTCCTCCTATTGTTATACCGAAAATCTTCTTCATATCCGCACCTCACAGTATTTTCCCGTGATGCGGAGATCAATGCCTCTTCATCACGGTCTTCCTCGCAGGCAGGATACCGGAAACGCTGCTCCTCTCACGCTCGCGGGAGACCCCGGTATCCGCTTTACGGGCGGGTCACGGCGCACTCCGCAGGACTGCGGGGCTGCTCCGGCTTCCGCCCGGATACAATATCCCATAATAGTATATTATACCACATAAATGCAAGAAAGGCAATAGGAGAAGAAGACTAAAATTCAAGCAAGGCTGTCCGGATATTAACGGCGGCGCGGTCTCCGGAAATCATGTGAGGCGCGGGAATGAAAGTATTGGGCGGGAATTTGCGGCTTATTTCGGCACCTTTCCGGTCCCGTGGCAGCGATAACAGAATTTCGGCATCGATGCTTTTTTGTCAATGCCGGAACCGCCGCATTTCGGACAGGTGACCCCTGTTTTTTCAATGGGGCTGGGTCTGTAGTCGGTATGCTTTACGGTTCCCGCGGGTTTTATGGTGATGATAAATTCGACGTAATGCTTATTGCTTAACTTGCCCGTCACGTTAACATCTGTGCATTGGAGCATAGCTCCTATCCTGACGGTGCCGGTCTTCTTGCCTATGACCATAAGGGTCGGATAGTTGTCGGTGAGTTTGTCGTAATCGGCAAGACCTTCGCCCTCCATAATATCCCATGTATAAGCATAGATCGCTGCGTTCGGGATATACGGATTGGTTATGATTATATAATCGTCTGCCGACAGATCGTATTTATAGATCCGCTCGGGCTCTATGTTCTCCCTCTGATAGAACGGGTCTGTATCGTTGAACAGCCTGAACCCGCTGAGATGAACGGAGTTTGTCTTGTCACCCGGGTCCTTGAAAGACGCGCTGTCGACCTCAAATTTATAATATTTATACTTCTTGGTGCCGCCCCTTATAAAATATATGTATTCTTTCGGTTTTACCTCAAGCTCCGCAATGGCGGCTCCCGTGACGCTGCTGAGCTTTTCCCAGCTTGAAGAATTCTGAGAGGGATCGGACGCCGCGTTGCTTCCGTAAACAGTCCACGCGGTAGGCGTCTGTCTGCTCGGAGATTCGTAGGTGTCGAACGGCGAGTAAAGCCTGTAACCGGTTATCGGAGCTGCCTTTGAAAGCTTCCAGATAACATACGCCTTTTCTTTTGAGGTGTGTTTCGATTCCCACTTGTCTTTAGTTCCGCCGTAGAAAAGATTATCCTTTACATCGCCGCCGTACCAGCTTTTTGAACCCGATATCGCCGTAACATATACGGTCGAGCCTATCCCGACTTTGCCTGATGCGGCGGTTTCTTCGCTCTTGCTGTCATCGGTATTCTTTGAAGACGAAGAGGACGATGCCGCCGCGACCGTGACTGTCAGCCTGAAGGTATCGCCGTTGGTATAAAAGCCGAGCAGATCTGCCTTGCCCGCTTTCAGAGCCTTGAATTTGTATGAGGAAACTACCTCGACTATGCTTTTGTCCATCGAGAACATTGTCGGCGAGTATTCACCGAAACCGTCAAACATCTTACTCACGGAGTATGTCTTGCCGGCTGTGGCGGTCGTCTTTTTCTGAACATGAGAACCTTTCTCCGCAGAAAGAACATAAGTCATATTTCTTACATATTCATTCTTTGCTATTTTTATCTTGAGATAGTATGTGCTTTTCTTTACTTTTATCGAGTTGCTGAGCAGCCCCTTTAAATTGCCGGACGCCAGGGACTTATAATTGGAATCGTACAGGGAAAAGGTGCTTGCGGAGCTTACGTTCCATTTACTGTCGGTGGTGAACTGGATATCGCCCGCATGATATATCGGGAGCTTGAAATAGAAGTACCCGCTGTATATCGCGTCATAGCTGATAGCTTTTCTTTTGAGCACGTGCCAGCCTTCCGCATTTTTAAACGACGACTTTACGGATTCGGAGGCAATGGCACTCACCATGGGAGTAAGAGACAGATCGGGTGAAAAGAACGGCCCGCAGAAAAGCAATGCTGCCGCGGTAAATACGGCTGTCAGTTTCCTTAACAGTTTTTTCATGTTTTTTCCTCCTCATTTCAGATATTATTATACGGTTTGAGTGTACCGCCCGACCTCCCGGTCATATCGGCAGTTCCGTTCGTCCGGATTTTCGCTGATATTTCGATACGTTATCAAAAGCAGACACGGGGTGATCGTCCACGCAGGCTGAGCTCTTCTGCCGACAACGTTTCACAGCCTTTTTATCCGGTCATTTTTCTTCATTATAACAAGATGTTGTGTGTTTGTCAAGCCGCCATGACTGTGATGATCTTGACGCAGCGAACCTGCACGGTCAGCTTGATCACAGACTGACAGCGGCTTCGGCTGTGAGACAAAAGACCGCCCCTTACTGATAAGTAAGGGACGGTCGGGAGCGGCGGCTCGCCGCTGTGATTGCGTTACAAAAAGTATATCCGAACTCCGGACAGTGAGGCAGAAAAATAACCCCGTCCCGGATAGCCCGAGACGGGATTCGCGGCGATCCGTCGCCCGCTGGTTGGACTGGCGGGATTCGAACCCACGGGATGAGGGAGTCAAAGTCCCTTGCCTTACCACTTGGCGACAGTCCAATACTTATTATCGGGAGCGCGGGCTCCGCGCCTTACAAAAACGCCCCGGTCGCCGTCATGCGGCGACCGGGACGGATCGTTTAAAGCTCGATCTTGCCGTAAAGCGAGGTGTTCTTCTCGATATCCACAGTCTCCTGTGAGAAGGGAGCCGGATCAGGCTCGGAAGGACGGCTCGAAGGCTGCGAACGCTTGTACTCACGCTCGAACGAGGTCGAGAAGCCCGAGGACTGCTTGTAGCTCCTGCCGGCGTTGTAATTACGACGGTCACCGCCGCGTCTTCCGCCTCTGTCTCCCCTGTCGCCCTTATTGTACGTGGGCTTGGTGTTGGAGGAGATAACTACCTTTCTGAACGGCTCCTCGCCGATAGAATTGCTGAATACGCCATCTATCTCAGCGACCTTGCTGTGGATTATGCGTCTTTCGTAGGGGTTCATTGGCTCAAGAGTAACGCGTCTGCCCTGCTTGAGCACTCTGTGCGCGGTCTTGACCGCGAGAGCTTCGAGAGTCTCCTTCCTCTTCGCGCGGTAACCGTTGCAGTCAACGGCTATGCGGCAGTAGGAATTCTCCGCCTTGTTGCTCGCGAGTATCGTGAGGTACTGGAGAGCGTCGAGAGTCTCGCCGCGTCTGCCGATGATAACGCCCAGCTTCTCGCCGACGATATCGAGCACCACCGTGTCGTCATTCTGTACTGTGCTTATCGTGTAATTCTCCACTCCGAGAGCGCCCAGCACCTTGTCGAGATATCTTATCGCATTCTGGACCTTCTCGCTTTCGAGGACATTCACGCCCTCGGGTACCTCGGCGATCTTCTGCTCGGGAGCCTCGGATACGGAAACAGCCTCGTCAGCCTCTGCGGGAGCCGCGGGCTCCTCCGCCGCAGCCGGCTCAGCGGCCGCCGTGTCGGGAGCATAGGCTCTTATGCGGTAATCGCCCTTCATTGTGAACAGCTTCTTTACCGGCTGCTCTACGATCTCAAAAGTAATGTCATTTTCGCCGATGCCGAGAGCGCGGAACTCGTTGACAGCCTGTTCCTTGGCAAGCTCTTCGGTCTTCGCGGTATAGAATCTTTCCATTTACCTGCGTATCCTTTCTTAAAGATCATCGTCTTCGTCGGGCAGCTCTTTATATTCCTCGCCGTACTTTTCGGCGTCGGCTCTTCTCGCTGCCTCAAGCTTTTTCTTGTTAAGTTCCTTTATTTCCTTCTGCGTCAGCTTCGAGAGGCGCTCGGTCTTTTCCGAGGTATTGCCCTCCGCGTCCACAGTAACTACCGTTGCACGCTGTTCTCTGTCCGCGAACTGCGCGTCCATTTTCGCCTTAGCCTCGGCTCTGATCTTATCCGACGGCCAGAACTTGTACATAATGACGCTCTGGAGTATACCGAACAGATACGAAACCGACCAGTAGAAGCCCGCGCCTGCCGGAACGCTGAACACGATGAACAGCGAGATGAAGGGCATCATAAGGAACATGAACTTCATGGAGTTCTGCTGCTGAGCGAGCTCGGGGTTCTGCTTGTTCATCAGGTACTGCTGAATGAGCATCTGAGCCATTGAGAACACGAACGCGATCACCGGGATAACGATGAGCTCGTCGAACGCCCATCTCGGCTGCTCTCCGAGGTTTATACCCGCGAAGAAGATGTTCTCGCTGAGCTTTTCAAGTCTCTCCGCAACGCCGGACTCAATGCCGGAATTCTGGATTATGAGCGCCTTGTTGGCGTCGTTCCTTCCGTAGGTATTGAGCGCGCGGAGCTCTCTGTACAGCGTGTTGTCGGAATAGTTGAGCGTTATCTGCTGTATAGCGGTCCTTACCTCGTTTGAGAGGCGGGAATCGTTGGAGTAGAGCTTCTGGAGCCTGTCTCCGTTCGATGTGTCGAACAGAGCCGCGAATTCGTCGAGCTGCTCCTGTGTTACCGTGATATCCTTTCTTGCCTTGTCGATGACAAAGCCCTCGGGAACGGTATTGCGGTTGTTGGTCTTTATCTTCTTGCCGTTCTCGTCGGTCGATTCGCTCTCGACATAGGTGAGCGTGGTCTCGTCCTTGAGGAACTCAAGCACCGCGACGCGGTCGGGGTCGTTGGCGAGTATGGTCTGGACTGTGTCCACCTTTTTCGCCGAGGTAACGATAGCGTTTATCGAGTCGGTATCGAAACGCTCCATGTGCGTCATGGGGCGGTAAACAACGTCGATGACTCCGCCGAGTATGATAAAGGTCAGTATTATCGAAAGGCAGCCGCCGGTCGGGTTATAGCCTTCCTTCTGGAGCTTTGCGAGCTCCTCCTGCTGCTTTTGCTGGTTGTTCTTGTACTTTGTCTGTATCTCACGCACACGAGGCATGAAGAGCTGCGAGATCGCGGTATTCTTCTGCTGGCGCAGATTTATCGGGAACATAGCCACACGCACGATGAACGTGAACAGGATTATAGCCCAGCCCACATTCTGCACGAGCAGATAGCAGACCCACATCACATAGCCGAGCGGAGTTCCCACTAACGAATATAGCCAATTAATAATTTATCACCCTTTTGTTCCGTACACATTATTCTCTGTTGTTTTTGCCGTGCCGGAAGAAGTAAAACTCCTCCGGGACGGGGTCATATCCGCCGGCGCTGAACGGGTTGCATCTCACAACTCTCCGTACAGTCAAATAGCCGCCCTTAACGGCGCCGAATCGTCTTATCGCTTCTATCCCGTAAGCGGAGCAGGTCGGATAAAACCGGCAGCATGGCGGCTTGATCTTTGAAAATGTCATCCGGTACAGCTTTATAAGCGCTATCAGCAGATACTTCATTGCTTGTTCTCACCGGAGCCTCCGTTATCGGCGCTGTCCGGTCTGTGGTTCTCATAAGGCTTTTTCGCACCGTCGGGGGGCTTTTTTCCCAGCAGCATAGGCTTAAGCTTCGCGCGCATGGTCCCGAGCACCTTTGTCGACTTCATTCCCGCCGTAGCTTCTCTTGCCACGAACACGAGGTCGAAGCGCTTGTCGGTCTCGGCGCACAGCTCGCTGTCAAAAATACGGAACGCCTCACGAATGACCCGTCTTGCGCGGTTCCTTGTGACGGCGTTTCCGATCTTCTTTCCCGTGACTATGCCGCAGCGGTCTCTCCGGCGGTTCGTCTGCCTGAAATAGCACACGAAACCGTAGCTCGGGCAGCACGTTCCCTTTTTATAAAGGTAGCGGAACTCACGGTCATTCTTGATAGCGTAAAACCGTTTGGAAAACTCGCCCATTACCGATCAGTATGTGAGCTGCTTTCTGCCCTTAGCGCGTCTTCTCGCGAGCACCTTGCGGCCGTTCGCTGTCTTCATTCTTTTTCTGAAGCCGTGCTCCATCTTTCTCTGACGCTTCTTGGGCTGATATGTTCTTTTCATGTCATTTACCTCCGTTTTATTTCTTTATTCCTGTTCAAGCTGCCTTTCCGGCGGTCGTTCCCGTCGGACCGGCAGACCCTTGTACACAAATAGTAACTATATTATTATAATCGGAAAGTCCCCTTTTGTCAAGGGGAAATTTCACCAATTTGATTTTTTTGTTTATTTTTTTGCCGGACAGCGGCTATGAGCCGAAGTTTCCGTACTTCTTGACGAATTTCTGAGCCTCGATATATTCGTTCGCGAGGATATCGAAATCTATATTGCAGGCGGCGGAATAAACGACCACCTTGTCCCAGTCGCCCTCCTCATAGCTCTGCGAGAGGTGGAAGATATCGCCGAACACGCCTCCGCCGGTGATACCCTCTTTGATCTCGGTCGAGACCGGCAGGTCCGCTAGAGCCCTTTTCAGCGCCTCCTCGTCGTGACTGCCCGTTACTATCGAGATAAGTCCCATCAGGTAGACCTCGTTGCTGCGGGAGCCGACGCTTCCGCCGGAGTTGCGCGAGATACGCTCGCAGAATCTCGCCCTGAACAGCGCGAGGCGCAGTATCTCCGCCGGGGAGTTGCGGTTGAGCCTCTGGAGCCCGACGAGGTATATCCATTCCTTAAGTCTGTCTATGCCGAGCATTACAAGCGCCTGACGCACCGTGGAGACGGTATTGCCCTTGTCGGCGCAGAGCTGGTTGATGACCTTGAGCAGCTTTATCGTGAGCACAGGGTCGGTGGATATGACCGCCGATATGTACTCGATGTTGGGCTCCGGGCTGTACAGCAGCGCGATTATCTCCAGGAAGGTCTTTATCATCGGGCCGCCGGAGCGCTTTGTCTCAAGCACCGGTCTCGCGAAGAAGCTCCCGCGCATATAGTCGATGTCCAGCTCCCGCGCGAACTCGAAGCTCTCCTGGTCGTCGATGCCGTCCGCCAGCGCGCGCTTTCCGCGCTCGTGGCACTTCTTTACGGTATATACTATCTCGTCCGCGTCCGAGAAGATGTTGAAGCGCAGGATATCCGCGAAATTGAACAGCTCCTCGTTCTCCTCACTGTACAGGAAGCCCGAGAGCGCTATCGTGTAGCCGAGCCTTTTCAGCCTCATTACCCTCTGGAGCGAGCCGGCGTCCGCGAGAAGCACGGTCGGTATCTCTATAACTATCTTTTCCTTCAGGAACAGCTCATGGAAGCTGTTTTCCAGCATAAGCTTCGAAAATCGTATATACGCGGGTCTGTTGTCGAAGAGCGGAAGCATATTGAGCTTGATATACTCCTTTGCCTCCTCTATCTCTTCCGGCGTGACCAGCGATTCGTCGCCTGTGGGATTTTTTCTGCTCGCAAAGGAGTACAGCATTTCATACATATCGGTGCCTGCGCTCTGATTGAATACTGCCTGCTTTGAAATAAGAAAACTCATCTGACTTATAATGTCCCTTCGTTTAGCTGTATTCGTATTACCATTCTATGTCGTCGACCGACATAGGTGTATCGTTCGTTATTATCTCTCTTACCCTGCTGTTTTTCAGCCTTATCACTCTGTCCGCCATGGGAGCTATCGCGGAGTTGTGGGTGACGAGTATGACCGTCATCCCGCGCTCGCGGCAGGTGTCCTGGAGAAGCTTAAGTATCATCTTGCCGGTATTGTAGTCCAGCGCGCCCGTGGGCTCGTCGCACAGCAGGAGCTTGGGCTTTTTCGCCAGAGCCCTCGCGATAGCAACGCGCTGCTGCTCGCCGCCCGAGAGCTGAGCCGGGAAGTTGTCGAGCCTTTCGCCCAGACCCACCTGCCGCAGTATCTCTTCCGCGGGAATGTAGTCCCTGCACGTCTGCGCCGCCAGCTCCACATTCTCCTTCGCCGTGAGGTTCTGTATCAGATTGTAGAACTGGAAGATGAATCCTATCTCCAGTCTGCGGTAGGTTATGAGCTCTTTTCTCGTATATTTCGCGATGTCCCTGCCGTCTATGACCACGCTGCCCTCGTCTATGGTGTCCATTCCGCCGAGCATATTCAGCACGGTGGTCTTCCCGGAGCCCGAAGGCCCCAGAACTATGGCGAGCTCGCCCTTTTCTATGTCAAAGGTTATGCCGTCGGAGGCATTGATCGTTATTTCGCCCATTTTATAGCGCTTGTAGACATCTCTGACCGAAACAAAGCTCACCGCGGCTTCCTCCTTACGGTATCATCTTATGACTATATCGCCGTCCTCGTTGACAGCCACGGTGCCGGGACCCGACTTGGTGGTGACGACGAACTGGGAGTTGTTGATGCGGAACGTGACTCCCGGAAATACCGCGCGTTTCAGTTTAACGCACAGGTCGTTGGAATTCTCTATCTCGTGCTCTATGTCCGAAATGCGGTCGTGGGTCTCCTTGATGAGCCCCATGTGACCGAACTTCGCCTTGATCGAGCGTTTCAGCATCTCGTCCCTCTCGGGCGGCAGCGGAGCGATCTTTTTCTGCTGTTGGAGAGTGGTGCATACGAGCTCCAGCTGCTGGAGCTGCGCTTCATATTCCTTAAGCTTCTTTTTCAGCTCGCCGCATTCCTCCGCCAGCACCGCGATGTTTCCGAGTATGATCTGCGTTCTCACGTACGAATCGGAGCCTATGTAGTTTACCTCTATATCCGAGAGGCAGGTATACTTGCCTCCCACTATGACGGACTTTCCTCCCTGCACCAGCATGGGTCCCTCGCAGTAAACCGTGCAGCCGATGAAGCTCTGCGCCTTGAGGGTGCCGCCGCAGTTTATGACCGAGTTCTCGCCGAAGTTTACGGAGATATCGCCCTTTGCGGTCACGTTCGAGCTCACGAAGCCCAGTCTGCCGCTGATATTGCCCTCGGCCTCGATAGTCGCGCCGGTGACGTTGCCTGCCACGGACACATTGCCCGCCGACTTTATGAAGAAGCCCTCGTTCACATTGCCCTTGATGATGACGTCGCCGATGAAGTCGATATTTCCCACGGACAGATCCACATCGCCGGAGACCACGATCTCCTTGTCCACGACAAAGTGATCCTTGTTCCAGCGCAGGTTGCCCGAAATGGCGGTAACAAGGTGCTTTCCGTCCTCGGTAACTGCGATGCCGTTGCCGACGGAGAACTTTGCGGGCTTGCCGGGGTACTGGGGTATCTGTATGCCGCGGATATCCCTGCCCGGGGTGCCCTGGGTCTCGGGGAAGATATCGGCGACTATGACATTCTGCTTGATGTTCTGGATAAGCCCGAGGTCCTTGAAGTCCACGTTGCCGAACTCGTCCGCTTTCATCTGCGCACCGCTCTTGCGCTCGAAGTGATACACCAGGTAGCCGTTTCTGCCGTCGACGGGAGGGTCGCCATTCGCGATCTGAACGCTCAGGCTGTTATCGCTGAAAGCTGCCTTAAAGGCTTCCTCATCGACATTGTACCTTATGCCCTTCATTGCCATATCCTGGCGCACCTCGGCCTCGGTAACGGGTCTGCCTCCGTTCTTGGGCTGAGTCACGCTCAGTCGTGCTGTCATGAATTTTTCGTCTATTTCGATCAGGAAGCTGCCGTTGATAGGGTCTGCCATAGTGATCATCTCTTTTCTTTGCAGGAAATTGATTTATTCCGCGCTTCTTTGACGCAGAGCATATCATATCATCTTATTATATCACATTCCGCGAAAATTTTCCACAATTATTTCAATAATTTTCGTCGAACAATGTAAAAATATCGAAACTCAAATTGAGCATTTTCACAACAAAAATTTTACGATAAGTTTCAGATCTTTGTTATTTTCGCGAACGCAGCGGCGAGTTTCTTGGTTCCGCCCTCGTCGAAGCTGATCTCAAGCAGGGTGTCGTTGCCCATGGGCGTAGCCGTGAGCACGGTGCCGTCGCCGAACTTCCTGTGATTTATGCGGTCGCCCGCCGAAAAGCTCTGGCTGCCTGCCGCGGGAGCCTTTGCCTGGGAAGCCGCGCGCTCCTGAAGATAATTGGATTGCTTTCTGCCGCCGTATGTGCGCTCGGACAGACCCGACGCCGTTCCGAAGCCGCTATCAGCGGGCGCTGTACGCTTTGCCTTATCCTTGTTTTCCATATATTCCTCCGGTATTTCATCTATAAATCTTGATCTCTTGTTATGCTGAGTCTGACCGTACAGCAGTCTCGACTCGGCTGTGGTTATGTAAAGTCTGCGCTTGGCGCGGGTTATCGCCACATAGCACAGGCGTCTGTCCTCCTCCAGCTCCATGGGGTCTCCGAAGCTGCGGTAGCTCGGGAAGATGCCCTCCTCCGCGCCGATGATGTAGACGTTCGTGAATTCGAGGCCCTTCGCCGCGTGCATGGTCATCAGCGTGACCTTGTCCGTCGAGGTGTCGTAGCTGTCGAGGTCGGATATCAGAGCTACCTGCTCCAGAAAATCGAACAGGGTGTGGCTCTCGTTCTCCTCACAGAACGTTATCATCGAGGACTTAAGCTCCTGTATGTTTTCCAGCCTTCCCATGCCCTCGTCGCCCTGGGTCAGCAGCATATCCCGGTACCCCGAGCTTTCGAGCACGTCGTCCAGTATTTCCGTGATATCGCGCTCCTCGGCGGTATCTATAAGCTCCCGGAACATCGAAGCCACGGGCTTGAAGGCCTTTGCCTTCTTTGCGGTCGAGGCGAACTCCTCACAGCGCTCCATGACCTCTATCGGGCTTATCCCGAGCGTGAGCGATATGCGCTCGACCTCAGCCCACGAGGCGTCGCCTATGCCGCGCTTCGGCTCGTTTATCACCCTCGCAAGGCGCACGGTGTCGAAGGGGTTGCAAATCACGCTCAGGTACGCGATCATGTCGCGTATCTCCTTGCGCTCGTAGAACTTCGTGCCGCCGACTATCTTGTGCGGTATGCCCGCCTTGCCGAGAGCAAGCTCTATGCTTCTCGACTGGGCGTTGTTGCGGTAGAGCACGGCGTTGTCCGCGTAGGCGCTGCCCTCGTCCTTGTTCCTCAGTATCTCGTTCGCCACAAAAGCCGCCTCAAGCTGCTCGTCCGGGAACCGCAGCACCTTGATCCTCTCGCCCTCGCCGAGATCCGACCAGAGCTTCTTCTCCTTATGCTGTGTGTTGTTGCGGATAACGGCGTTCGCGGCGTTAAGTATGTTGGAGGTCGAGCGGTAATTCTG
Organism: Ruminiclostridium sp.; assembly: GCA_024682455.1. Classification (GTDB taxonomy): domain Bacteria; phylum Bacillota; class Clostridia; order Oscillospirales; family Ruminococcaceae; genus Ruminiclostridium_E. The sequence goes on from JAIKZF010000050.1 coordinate 34,795, forward strand.
TTCGAGCTTTACGACCTCGCTGTCAAATTCCTTCTCAAAGGACAGGATATTCTCGATAGTCGCGCCTCTGAAACGGTAGATCGACTGATCCTCGTCGCCCACAACGCAAAGATTCCCCGAGCCTCCCGCCAGCAGCTTCACGAGCTCGTACTGCGCACTGTTGGTGTCCTGATACTCGTCAACCATTATGTAATCGAAGCGGTCCTGCCAGTACGCGAGGGTATCCGGGTCCGCCTTAAGCGCCTCGACGGTCTTCATTATTATATCGTCGAAGTCGAGAGCGTTCGCTGCTTTCAGGCGGTTCTGATACTCGCGGTAGATGTCGCGCACCGCCCCGAGCATGAAGTCCTTCTTCCCGGACGCGTCGGCGGCGCTGAACCTTTCGGGCGTTATCAGCTTATCCTTCGCGCGGGATATGATGTTCATGACATTCTTGGGGTCGAAGGTCTTGTCCGAGAGGTTCAGCGTTTTCAGGACGTCTTTGATGATGCGCTTGCAGTCGTCGGTGTCGTAGATCACGAAATTGCTCTCATAACCTACCGCGCCGATGCTGCGGCGCAGTATACGCACGCAGGCGGAGTGGAAGGTCGACGCCCACACCTCCGCGGCGGGAGCGTTCATAGCCGCGAGGCGCTCTTTCAGCTCGCCGGCTGCCTTATTGGTAAAGGTCACAGCCAGTATCTTCCACGGTATCGCGCGGTCATGCCCCATAAGCAGAGACAGGCGCTCGGCGACATCGGGGGTGTTTTCGTATTTCCCGTCCGCGTAATCGCTGAGGAAGCCCCGCTCCTCATCGCTGAGGGTCGGCTCCCACTCGCTCGTGTACGCGTCTCCGAACAGCAGCAGGTTCGCTATGCGGTTGCACAGCACCGTGGTCTTGCCGCTGCCCGCTCCCGCGATTATAAGCACCGCGCCTTTCGTTTTGAATATCGCCTTTTTCTGCATATCGTTGGAGCGTGAGAAGAATCTCTCCAGCACTCTTTTCTTCAGTTCCCTGTATCCCATAAATATCCTTTCGAGTCTGTTTTTTCCGTATAAAAAATAAAACAATACAAACCTTACGCGCATTTTCGGCGCGTAAGGTCAATACTATTTACCGTGTTTTTGTCGGCTGCGATGTTCTGAACATCAGAACATCGCAGCCGTATTATTATTGCGGGGGCTTTCCGCTCGCCCCCGCGCCCCTTCGG